>CALMDO010000329.1 GCA_937862805.1 uncultured Bacteroidota bacterium | reverse complement strand
CTATATAATTCCAAGGGTTAGAAACAACCCAGCCCTTTTAAAGAACCGGGTTGTACGACCATTTGATGATTCAATGCCATCAATATTAGAATATAGTCCTGTTCAGAGTTTTAATGATAGTAATAATCTACAGGAGGGAGAATTATTCTTCCCTCCTGTATCACAAATAGTTTTTTTTATGAAGAAAATATTTTTATTATTGTCAATAATTTTGATTTGTTCCTTTATACTACATTCCCAGGAAAAGGAAAGCAAATTTGTTTTGGGAGTCAACGCCATGTACCGGTACATAGAGCCTGGTGGAAATTCCTACTTTTATCCCAGACTCTCCCTGGAATACCGATTGACCCGGGTGTCTTCATTCGAATGCATGACCGAATACATCGATTATAAGAGTTACAGAAGATTTATTAGTTTTCCACTGAGCGCCGGATACAAAATGAACATAATTCCATGGTTCACCAAAAGCGAAAATCTCACTGACAGGCTTAAGGTATACGCAGCTTTGCGCTATACTTTTCTGCCCTCTGCTGCCAATCCCGATAAACCCTTTGAAAAATTCTATGTTTTCCACAAAATCAGGTTTGCACCCGGCGCGGAGTACTATTTCAGCAAAAAATGGGGCGCCAATGCAGAAATGGTTTTCGGGAACAATATGAAAACTACGATGGGACTGGGAATCAGATACCGGTTTTAATATGAACAGGATATCGCTGCTCCTGGGGTTGGCGCTCCTCACTTCCTGTCTGCAGGAAGTGGACCTGGAGGTAGAACGAATCCCGCATCTACTGGTGGTCAACAGCTTCTTCACCGAAGGGGAAGCTTTCAGGGTACATGTGAGCAGGCTGGCTGCCTATACCGATCTTAGCGACCGGAACATCCCGAATGCACGCGTAACGATTTCCGCGAACGGGAAGTCTATCGGAACGCTTACCTACCTGGAAAAGGGAATTTATCGCAATCCAACCATTCTGCCCCAACCCGGAATGCTCTATCAGCTTACGGTGGAAGTGGAAGGTTATCCGCAGGCCAATGCTCAGGATTCCCTCCCTCATCCCGTTTCCATTGATTCTGTTACCTACTCACCAAAAGCAGGAAAATATGACGACGGGATTGATTATGACCAATATTCCGTCTGGTTCCAGGATATTCCGGGGAAAACCTGGTATACCATACAAATATCATCCTACGAAATCTTTTCCACAGATCCTGTAATTGCTGCCGAGGGAATGACCGGAGAAGATTTTGTTACCTGGTTTGCCTTCTCTGATACCCTGTTCAGCAACCAGCATTATGGTCTGAGAATAAACATGGGTGATTATTATGACGATATGGATAAAAGAAGAATTTTGCTTACATCGGGAACTTATCACTATTACCAATACCTGAAAAGGTTGTTGAAGCATGATTCTTACAGTTGGCAGGATCCTTTCAAACCTTACAATCCTTTTCCTCTTTACTCGAACGTAAAGAACGGACTGGGTGTTTTTGCCGGTTTTCGGTGCCGGCCATACGATCTGAACATTCCAAATCCGGACTATCATGAATAATCCGGACAGAAGTCAGATTGTTATCAAGCAGACCGTCAGTTCATTTCTTCTTTTGGTACTGACATGTTTAGGACTGTCGGCTCAGGCCCAAAGTTTCATTTCAGGCTATGTGAAGGATAAGGAATCCGGGGAACCCTTGATCGGGGCAACGGTGTATATTCCGGAAATAAACAACGGTGTGGCTACCAACGGCTCTGGCTTTTATGTCTTAAGACTACCGGGTAATGATGCTTTGCACCTGACTGCATCTTATATTGGTTACCGCACTGTAACAAAAATCATTATACCGGGCAGGGACTTAAGCGTTGATTTTAACCTTATCAATGGGCTGGAACTGGAAGAAATTAAAGTCAAAGCCCCGCTGATGAACGAAAACCGGTTTGGCTCAAATGTAATGGAAATTCCGGTGAACGAACTGAAAACCTTACCCTCCCTGGGTGGGCAAACCGATCTGGTCCGAAGTTACCAGTTTCTGCCCGGCGTGCAGGGAGGTACCGAAGGGAAGGCCGGAATGTACGTCAGGGGAGGCAGCGACGACCAGAATCTGGTCCTGCTGGACGGTTTTCCGCTTTACTACATCAACCATTTGGGTGGATTCACTTCCCTTTTCGATCCGGAGGCCGTGAAAAACTTCAGACTGCTTAAAGGCGGATTCCCTGCCCGTTACGGCAACCGCCTCTCATCGGTGCTGGATGTCAGCATGAAGGAAGGCGACAAATTCAAAAGGAGGAACACACTGACTCTCGGACTGATATCGGGAAGTCTTAGTTCCGAAGGTCCGGCTTTTAAAGGCAAAGGTTCTTATTTTATTTCTCTGCGGAGGATGTGGGTCGACTTCCTGACGCGACCAGCTTCTTACCTGGTTTTTGAGCGAAACAGCATCGGGTACAATTTTTACGATTTCAATTCGAAAATCACTTACCAGCCCAATTTTTCCGACAGGTTCTTTTTCAGCCTGTTCTCAGGCGATGACAACCTGAATCTCGACTACCGGGATAAACTGATTACTCCCGGAATCCGCTCCTGCCAGCGCAACCGATGGGGCAATTTCCTGATCGCCACCCGCTGGGAACACACATTTTCGCCTCAGGTGGTTTTGAACTCCAGGCTTTCTTTCACGAAATACCGTTTTCTGGATAAAGATTATTACCGGAACAAATCCATCAAAACAGGTTATGAAAACGCCTTCAGAAGCCGGATCAGGGATTTCGGATGGAACAACGATCTGGACCTCTACTTTTCCAACCACTGGCAGGTTAAAGCCGGCGCCGGTCTGGTACTGCACCTTTTTGAACCCGGAAATACAAAACTAAGGAACTATGCGGAAGGCACGGTCTTTTCAGACAAAACCTTTTCCAATCTGACTCATGTTTGGGAAAGTTCGTTGTACATCGAAAATCCGGTCTCTTTCAACAGGCTGAACCTAAATGCCGGGATCAGGTTGGCCGGTTTTTACCTGAAAAACAAGACTTACCTGTACCCTGAACCCAGGTTCTCTGCCTCCCTGGAAGTCTTTAAGAATATCAGGTTGAAATCCTCTTATGCGGAAATGCACCAGTTGGTCCATATGTTTGAAACCCAGGTGGCCGGTTTTGGTACCGAGTTCTTTTTCCCCTCCACCGCTTCGATCGCTCCTTCATGGTCGCGGATTACCAGCATCGGTATGGAAAAAGAAACCGAAGATTTTCAGGCCGGAATCGATCTTTATATGAAAAGAATGGGAAACCTTGTTAGTATGAAGGAAGGGGAGTCGTTCCAGGGAAATGCCATTGACTGGGAGGGACGGGTGGAACAGGGAACCGGCAAGGCAAAAGGGATGGAACTTTTTCTCCGGAAGAAAACAGGTGACCTGACCGGCTGGATCAGCTATACCCTGGCCAAAGCCGACCGCCAGTTCCCCGGCATTAATGAAGAGAAATCTTTCCCCTATTCATTTGACCGGCGGCACCAACTCAACCTGGTGATGAGCTATCAATTATCGCAGGAATGGAAATTTGCGGCCGACTGGGTATATGGTTCAGGCTACCCGATCACCCTGGCCATAGGGAAACAGACCGTCCTGACCCCCGCAAATTACAGCGGTGAAATCACAGATTTATATAAAAACCATTCATTTGGGGAATACTATGGTGGCAGGAATGGTTTCCGGATGAAGGATTACCACCGGCTAGACATTGGGTTTACCCATTCAAAACTGAAAAACGGGAAGGAACGGATCTGGAATTTCAGTGTTTATAACGTCTACAATCGTCGAAATCCCTATTATTACTTCTACAAAGAAAGGAGGCCCTGGCGGGGAGATTATACCACGGTGCTGAATGAAGTAAGTTTTCTGCCGGTTTTTCCGGCAGTCAGCTATACGCTCAGATTTTGAGTTTATTGAAATACTCCTGACCCTTCACCGTCTTCCACCCAGGCATTCTGCCCTCTGTAATTTACACCCTGAAATATTAGATGATGATAATCGTGACCTGAGAGGGTCTCTTTGTCCCAGAGTCACCTTTTTTTGAAGGGCAGGAAGGTCATAAAATCGGCATGGTGGACGATGTAGGCCTCGGTGGTGCGTTTCACCAGGTCACCTTCCCCGGCATGGGTGGCGATGATGTGGCAAACTTCCGGAGGGATGCCGCATTGTTCGGCAAGGGAAACGCCGCTGAAAGGGTGGCGGAGGTACTGGCCATATTTTCCCTGGACGGCATTACCGTTCCCGTCGAGTTCATATTCCAGCAGTTTGCCCACGTCAGCCAGGATGGCCCCGGAAATGAGCACGTCCATGTTGACAGGAAGTTCCCCGTGGTACATGGCATTGATGGTA
>CALMDO010000328.1 GCA_937862805.1 uncultured Bacteroidota bacterium | reverse complement strand
CCTCCTGTGCAACCAAAGTTGACCATCAGATGGTTGAATTTCCGTTGCAGGTAGCGTTGAACACTTTGGTCAACAAGTGCAAAGACTTCTTTCAGAAATGTTTTCACGTCGGCCTCTTCCATCAGAAAATCGATCACCGGCTGGTCCATGCCTGTACTGTAACGGTAATGGTCAAACCGTCCCGGATTAGGGAGTGCCCGGCAATCAAAAACGAATCCACCTCCATGCCCCGTGTGATCCTCCGGAATTCCCCTCATGAAAGAGAAACTGGTGATCTTTACTGTCAGCAGGTCGGAAGGTTCAGGGAATGAAGCAGGGGATGCCGGTGCAACGGGGCCTGTGGTAAAATTTGTTTGATCACAAGCCATTTCCAGCGTTCTTTGAAGTACTGGCATCGCTACCGGAAAAGGTTTCAAGAGTATAGCCTGCAGGTTATGCAGTGCATAAGGGATGCTTTGCAGGAAATGTTCTTTTTTCTGGTAATATCCCCGGAAGCCGTAAGCTCCCAAAGCCTGAAGTATGCGGATAAGGACAAAGACCGGGTAGTATTTTAAGAAATGCTCACGATCGATCGCCTGCTCTTTTTCGAGGCAAACAAGGTAGTGATCCAGCAACGCGTCGCGAACAGGTTGCGGAAGGTCGGCTTTGGCATCATAAAGTAAAGAAGCAATATCATATTGAAGGGCTCCCCGGCGTCCCCCCTGGTAATCGATAAACCAGGGTTCATTGTTCACCAGCATGATGTTCCGTGACTGAAAATCACGGAACATGAAAAAATCCGCAGGTGTTTCAAGCAGAAAAGCCGCCAGATGGCGAAAGTCAGTTTCAAGCAGTTGTTCGTCAAAAGACAAACCGGCCAGTTTCAGGTAATAGTATTTGAAATAGTTCAAATCCCATAGAATGGATTGCTCGTCGAAAGCAGCCCGGGGATAACACTGCGTGTAGTCAGGATTTCCCCTGATCTGAAAACCGGGCAACCATGCGATAACTTTCCGGTAACAGGACAACAACGCTTCCGGGAATTCTCCCGGAAGGCTCTTAGCCCTGGTTTCACTCAGCAACCGGAATAGGGTGGTATCACCCAAATCGCGCAACAGGTAAGACAGGCCGTCGCTGCTTTCAGCATAGATATCAGGAACCGGTAAGCCCTGCCTTAAAAACGAACGGGTAAAGGAAAGAAAGGCGCGGTTTTCCTTCAATTCCTCATGATAAACACCGATGATGGACCAGCCATGACTTTCGAGCCTGTAGTATTGCCTCTGAGATCCCGATCCGTCCAATAACCTGACGGTATCCGGTTCTGACCCGGCGTATTCTCTGAACAACCGGATCACATGCTGCTTTCCCTGGTTCATATCCAATAAAAAAGATGATTAAATTTCAACAACTTCGATCGTTTCATACAAATAAACAAGCAATTTTTTAACCTTATCATAGCCCATTTGTAACAACAGTTCTTCATATCTCAAAAGTTGTTCACGATGGTACAGTGATTTTTTACCGGTTTTGTATTCAATCAGGATGGCATTTCTTCCTTGAAGTACAACCCGGTCTGGCCGGAAAACATGACCATCAGGGAGCAAAATCTCCGGTTCTGTCTTTACTTCAGCGGGTTCCCGGTAGTATGGACTGAGCGCGGGGTGGGTGAGTACTTGTTGCAACACAGCGGTGACCTGCTGCTTTTCTTCAGGCGCAGCCAATCCGGAGGTAAAAGCATGTCTGAGTGCCTCCGGTGCATCCTTATGATGCCGGATTCCGCCCAGAATGGTATGTAGTTGGTTTCCAAAATGAATGTTGCCCATCGGATTCTCCATATCCCACATTTCCGGGGCTCTTTGCCTGACCCTGATGCGGTCATGCCATGAGGAAGAAATCATCTTTTCCGGGAGCACAGCATCCTCCCCTTTCCTGATTGTTTTGGATGAATGGGAAAATCTGTTTCCAATTTCATAACATTCCTTGTGCTCTTCCCACAAGCCATTCGATTGGAGAAAACCGAAAAAGAAGGCAGGTACTGATTTCATTTTATCGCTGGCAGAGGGGTTCAGCATGGTCAGAACATGAAGTCGTTCCTGCGGGCGTGTCATTACAACATAAAGGAGGTTTACAAGGTCGAGCATCGACTGTTGTTCTTCGGCGAGGTATTGTTCGCTGAAAATCGTTTCTTCCATATCCCGGGACACAGGCAGATAGGCAGTTTTAAGTCCTGCAACCTCCTTTTCCGGCAAACTGACCCAGAGATGATCCCGGGTCATACGACGGGTTTCTGTGGCAAAAGGAAAAATGACTACCGGAAACTGTAGCCCTTTGGCTTTGTGAATGGTTAATATCTTTACCGCGTCATATCCTTCCGGGATCACCACTGAAAGTCTGGACTGCTGTTGCTCCCACCATTCAAGGAAATCGGGAGCGCTTTGCTTTTGGCCGGAGATGAACCGGAGGATACTGCCTAAAAAGAACCGGATGTACGGATCCGGTCGACTATTCAATCCAAAAACCCTTATCAGCTTTTCGGCGAGATCATAAACCGGGAGGGTCAGCAATTCCTCTTTCCGGAATTCGATCCCGTGTCGGGCCATCAGCCGGATCAGCGCATGCCCATGCCCGGAGTCTGACGTCAACTGTTGCAGTATTTGCTGAAGACTTGTTGGAGCAAACATTCCGGATCGGTAAAGGTAAACTGCGAGCTCTGCTATATTAACAGGGTTTTCAGGCTCATAAAGAAACCGGATGAGACCCGTGAGGAAGTTGACTTCAGGGGACTGGGTTAACAGCAACGACTCGGAAGATACGACGGGGATTCCCTGTTCGTTAAGCATTCGGGCGATACTGCCAGCCTGATCGTTGGAACGGCATAGCAAAGCGATATCGCGAAGAGCAAATCCATCGGCTAGCGACTCAGCAATAAGAGTCCGGATGGCTTCAAAATTTTGCTTAACGAAATCGCTGGCGGTTTTCTGTTTTTCCAGGAACCGGATAGAGAGAAAACCTCCCTGATTTTGAGGATCTGCAGTTTGCTCAAGATCACGGTACACTGCTTTTCCTCTTTCGTCGAGAAAGGTGGTCAGGTACCTGAAGAAGCAGTTATTGAATTCAACGATTTCGCATTTTGAGCGATAGTTGCCGGTCAGTGTCACTTCCTTAAAATGGTTTTTCAGAACGGTTTCCCGTTGTCTGATCATGGGGTTAAACGCGCTGTCGATAAGTTCGGGAAGGCGTGTAAACTGATCAACATCCCCGTTGCGCCACCGGTAAATGGCTTGTTTTCCATCACCTACTACCAGATTAAAGTAGCCCGATGACAATGCGTTTTCCAGGAGCGGGACAAAGTTTTGCCATTGAAGCCGTGAGGTATCCTGGAACTCGTCGATCATCAGGTGATGGAATTTTTCTCCCAACCTTTCATAGATGAATGGCACGGGTTCGTTCATGATGACAGCACTGATCCGGCGGTTAAACTCGCTGATATGGACCAGGTTATTCTGTTTTTTGAAAGCATCAAGTATCCGTTCCAGCTCGTTCAGAACGGCCAGCGGGTATATCGTTTTAGCTACCAGCTTGTTCAATGCATAGTTTCCCAGCCGTTTATCGAGTAACAGCCTGATTTTATGGTAGAACGCTGTTAGTTCATTTTTAATTCCGTCGATCTTTTGAATGACTTCAAAGGGGGCTTTTTTCGGGGTCCAATGGTCATCATCGATGGTACTTTGGACAAAACTATTGGGGGTGATTTTGTCGAAATGACCAGCGGAAAGGTTGGAAAAATAGCAACCAATCCCTTTGTTACCCTGAAAAAAGCAAGCCGGATCGATCCCTGCTGCTTTCATGCAGGTTACAGCCTCCTGGCCGATTGCTTGGACCTCTTTTTCAAAAGCAGCAGTTTGTTCGTAAAGGGTACGGGCAATTCGGGTAAAATCATCCAGAGTCAGATCACGAAGCAGGGCAAGGTGTTCCTGGCTGTCTTCGGTGAAAAGTACCTTTGCAAACTGAACCAGGGTCGTTTCGATGTTATATCCCTTCTCCTCCCCCATTTTCACCTCCAGGAACCCAGTCAGAAAACGGGTGAGGGCTTCGTCGTTGCCCACCCTGTCAAGCAACAGATCAACCACAGCGATGAGCAGATCTTCGATTTCGAGCTCCACGTTAAATTGCACGGGAAGTCCGAAATCAAAGGCAAAAGAGCGGATGATCCGGTGGGAGAAAGCATCTATGGTCCCAATGGCAAAATCGGAATAATGATGAAGAATCAGCTCAAGCGCCCGGCTTGCACCTTGGGCCACCTCTTCAGCAGATAAACCAGTCTCAGCAGTCAATTGAGGTAAAAGATGGAGTACAACCGAATTGTCGCGGCCTTCGTTTCCCGGGCTGAGGGCCTGCAGGGCCTGAAGGATCCTTTCTTTCATCTCCGCAGCAGCCTTATTGGTAAAGGTGATGGCCAGGACATGGTTGAACTCAAAAGGATTTTTGAGAATGATTTTCAGGTACTCTTTCACCAGTGTGAAAGTCTTACCCGATCCTGCGGAAGATCTGAAAACAGTGAAGGACATAAATATTGAACCAGCCTGAGTCGGCGATTAATGTTTCACGATAAGCACTCGGGTAGAGGTGATTTTTCCACTGGTCACGAGTTGTAACAGGTAGGGTCCGGGGGAAAAACCGGAGAGATCAAGGCAAAATGGTTTCTCGGGATTTTCAATATACAAATTCTTCACCCGCTGACCCGATGCATTGTAGAGATTCAATGTAACAGGTTCCGTACCCGGGAGAAACCTCAAAAAGGTTTGATTCTCAGCCGGGTTGGGATGGATTGTGAATAAACTACCTGCATTCTGATCAGTCCCTGACGGGAAGTCAACCGTGACTGTTTGTTGTGCAAATCCCGCATTCAATTGTGAATCAATAACAAGAACGGTGTAGGTTTGCGTTTCATCTGGTGTTATGGTAAGCGTTTTACCAGTATCCAGCGTACTCCAAAGGTATTGGTAAGGCTGAAGTCCTCCCGAAGCTTTGGCGGTAAGGGTGATGGTATCACCATGAAAGATGGTGGTATCCGGGTCCAGGGTCACCGACAGTGGTTGGAATTGCATTCTGTAGAAATCGCGGTAGGTGGCAGTAACCAGTGGCCCTTCTTCCGTGACCTGCAGCAGTGGTATTCCCTGGTCATTTCCCAGCCATTTATACTCGGTGATGGTCCGATCAAGCCCGTATCCCCATCCCAGAGAATCGATGTAGATGCTGTCGTGTTCAGCAATGATCGATTTGACACGCAAGGTCTGGAAGCTTCCGAAAGGAGTTGTAAGGGTTCCCCAGCCATCCACCTCACTGGTACGGTTTTTTTGACGGGAGATATATCCTGTTCCGGGCAGTGAGAGCGTAAAACCCGCGTCGGAGGACCAGGTCTGACCATAGTTCATCGGGAATTGGTAGTATTTATCAGGTGTATCGTATTTCGCCGGGATGATGGGGATGTCGGCTGTACGGTAAGCTAATCCCAAATCGCTGTATGCATTGTTATCTTTCTTATAAAAATTGAATCCATCCGTAAAAGGCAATCCGGGGAGGTCGGATAACGGGGAAGCGAGGTTGGCGCCGCTTAACAAGCCAAAGAAAAGATAATAGGCCGTGGGGGTTGCGCCAGGGTTGATGAAAGAATCCAATTTTTGTGTTTGTGCTTCCAGGGATGCGAAATCCCAGTTCATGCCGGTTCCTGTCTGCTCGTATCCCTGGGGAACCATGGCCGAAAGGCTGACGCGCAGGGTATCTCCTGGTTGCGGCATATCGGAGGAGTGAATGGTAATTTGGGCGCAAAGCATGGGAGATTGAAAAATCATCCATACCAATGTGATGGAAAGGGATCTGAATAAGTGAAGGGCTGTTTTCATTCGATTGCGAAATATTTATTGTTTTATTTTTCCTTGTTTCTCTTTCTTTTCAGCAGCGCGGAAAAGATCGCTGAAGTTGGCGAAATCGCGTTGGTAAGTGATGCCGACTCCCTGTGTATAAGGAGCGTTGTTGTAAAGGATATTCAGGGTATTTGTCCTGTTGAAGGCATGGATGCGCCAGCGGCGGTTTTTTGTAAGAATGTACTGAACATTGATATCACCGACGATCGTGCTCGACTGCTTAATGGATGCATTGTTGTATGCGTTCATTCCGAAAGTACCGTCGATCAGGAGCCGGTCGTCGAACAACTGGGTGGATATTCCCACATCAAATTCCTGGGCAGTGGTAGCCGTTGCCATTCGATAATTCACATTGACATTGACATTTTGGGTTATTCCCGAGAGCCAGGTATTAAATTGATTGGTAATCAGAGACATGCCTGTTGATCCGACATCCACGGTCGAACTGGTTGCGACAACCGGTTTGAACTGGTTCATAACCAGGAGGTAAATGGTTTGCTCGTTCATGACCACAGCGTTGTTGGTATCAATGGAAGAATAGACCAGGTTTCGGATGTCTTCGGCTGCGTTGGGGAGGTTGATGCCAAAAGATATTTCAGGATTGAGCAATTTTCCGTTCAGTCGGATGATGCATTCCACCGGTACACGGATCCCTTCTTCTTCAGGCTGGGTGGTCAATCCTTTCAGCGGGGCTTTGGTACGATACACAGCGGAAACTGACACGTTGGCATCGGCAGGATCGCCGCTCCAACTGATACTGCTGCCTTCCCTGATCTGCATGGGGAGCCTGAGGATATTTTTAAAAGTAAACAGGAAAGATCCCTTGTTGATGTTATAGATGCCCGACAGGGTAAACGGGGAAGTCGGGGTCATACCCATCAACAGATCGCCGGTCCCCGATGCTTTAAGGTTCCCCAATTGGTTAGGCAGGAACACTTCCACCTGCGCATCTTGTTCGACCCGCAGACCAAGATCTAAGGTTAACCCGGTTGTCTCTTTTTTGGGTATCGGTGCACGGTTGATACCTGAATCGGCAACTGGATCAACATAAAGGATGTAATCGGCCTGTCCGACCGATTCAGTCAGATCGATGGGAATGGAGACGAAAGTATTTCCTCCGGTACTGGCTTTGACGGAGATACGGATGTTATCGAGGGGTCCGGTGATTGACACTTTACCTTTACCACGGGCTTTACCGTAAAATATGCTATTCTGTGCGCGGGTGTTGTTGAAAGCCGCGAAATCATTCAGGTCGAGGTTCAAACCAAGATGGAGATCTTTGAAGTATTGATGGGTGATCCTGCCGTTAAGATACGATTTATGCCCTAATGAGTCATAAACAGCGATATTATCAAACAAAATGACATTCGTATCGATGGTGATTTCATCTGCCAGCGAATAGGGTACGTTGAGGTAATTGATCTTGAATTCCGTCCGCATCAGTTTTAGTTTTCCGGTCACCACGGGTTTCTCAGGATTTCCGGTGATTTTGAAATGTCCTGAGGCCAAGCCGTTGACGTTTGACATGAAATCGGAGACGAATGGATTGATCATCTTGAGATTCAGATTTTTCAGCGAAAGGTCAAAATTAAAATGAGGGTGTTGAGGATCGAGGTAGTAGCTGCCTGTCAATGCGAATGGGATGTTGGTGCCGATGTTGCCCTTGTAGGTAATTTGCGACTGAAGATCGAACCGATTGGCCAAATCATTGTAAGTCAGGTCAAAGGTTGCATCACCCAGAGGCTCCTTATTGAAGAGAAGATGTTCGATCTTCAGATCGGCCAGTATCGCCAGGTTTTTGTCAGGATTGGTCAGTTTGACCTGCCCACTCAGGATACCATCTATATCAATACCGGTTCCATGAAGGAATTGATCAAGTTCTGAAATGTTCACTTTATTGAAACCGATCTGTAAGGTATCACTGATCTTATCAGAATAGGAACCGTTTAATTTAAGATACTGATCTTCTGAATATAAAGAAATATTTGTAAGGTTGATTCGGGAGGAGTCTGCCCGTACAAAATTGGTAGGATCAATTTGCCAGTATTTTTGATCGAGATAAACTTTCAAGTGACTAATTTTCAAATCAATGGAGGGTGCATTGAAGAAGGAGGCGAACCCGTCCAACGCACTGGGAAAGTGGTCGTTCAACCACGATAAACGGTAGATGATGCTGTCGTGGCGGATACCGGAGACAAGCAGAAAGGAGTCAACCTTAACTTCGAGGGAATCTTCTCTGGTCGCCTTTTTAAAGTAGAGGGATTGGCAACCTGTCCGGATATCAAGATTATTTGTGCGGGTCTCAGCATCAAGCCGCCATTCGCTAAGTTCCAGTCCAAAAAGATGAATAGCCGGGGAATGACCGAGAATCATCAGACTCCCTTTCTTTTCATCATAGGATCCGAAAAGCGAGGACTTAGTTGCGATTTGAAGAAAAGGCAGAAACATGTCTGTCACTTCGTCTGTCTCTTTCAGGTTGATCCGGTATTTCATCACCTGGTCTGATTTGTCGGTGAGGTCGATCAGACTATCACTCATGGTAAAAGAGGCGATATAATTCCGGATAAAGGTGGTCAGGGACGGGATCAGTTGCCGGAAGGAGAAATTACCTGTAATGTCAGCATCCACAAAGTCGGACCGAAGGTGGTAGCTTTTGCCGGTCGCTGTATCCTGTTTGGTTCTCAAGGTCAATTGATCCATGGTGACGACTTTTGTTCCTTCAGAATAGACTGTACTGTCCAAAGCAATCATTCCGTCGAGGTTATCAATTCCGTTACCGGTAAAATCAGAATTGATGGTGGTTGCCAAATGAGTGATGGTATCCCGTTCGAGCAGATGAAGCCGGTAAAGCTGGGCTTCTCTGATCCGTGCTTTAAAATCGAATTCCGGCAGGGTATCAGAGAGATCGACTATACCGTTGAAATCGAGATTGAGGTTGGGATCCCTTACCAGCACTGCCCCATCAAACTTTTTCTCGGTCAGTTTTCCCTTCAGATCGATGTTACGGTAGCAATAACGATTAAGGTAGATTGAATCGATGAGGGTGGTGAAGCGCAGATCGGCATCAGCCAGGTTAAGTCCCTGGCCATCAAGATTGGCTGAAAGTGAGACAGCGCCGATCATTTCTTCGTTTCCTGTAAGCTTTCCGATATCAAAGGATTGAACACCCAATTTTCCGGTGTAACCGATCCTCCGGTCGCCTTTTTGCTTTCGGAGGGTAAGGTCTGAGTTCAAAGAGCCCAGATTAGTAGATACTTTAGCGTTGGCTACGAAATCGTTATAAAATCCCGTGAAAAAGCCTTTCATGCTAACTACGCCGAGGTTAGACAAAACGGACGGGAGGACCAGCGCCCGGGTGTCACCAGGAATCATCAACGATTCAATATCTGCTTTATTGGTATTCAAAGCCTTGATGTTCAAATCAACGAAGGTCTCTTCAACATTGGGTAAACCGAGTGCACTGACGTTCCCCCAAAAGAAGGTGTTTTTTCCAAAAGAGAAACGGAGATTTCGGGCTTTGAAATTACTGACGGATCCTTTGATATCGCCCGAAAGCCGCACGCGGTCTTTCATTACCAAAAGATCAGAGGCAAAATAGCCAATATCAGAAAGATCGAAATAAGAAGGTTCGATTTTTGCCTGTATGGTTACTTCATTGAGGAAATCGTTATACGCTCCCCAATGGTCATAAAGGAAATCAAAAGTCAGTGAGAGATCTGACTGGTCGGTTTGGATTTTCAGGTTGTGGGCTTTCAGGAAAGCCGGGCTGACGCTGAATTCCCCACTCAGGTTATGCAGGATGAATCCGCACCGTTCGCGGGCGGCAAGGTGGTTGATGTTGGCATTGATGGTATCTCCATCGATAATGATATCTGTAAGGTCGAGGTCGATGTCGTTGACATCGATATTGGAATAATCCATCCCCAAAGGCACCAGCGGTTTGTTCTTATCCTGGAAGTGAAACCTGGTATCTTTCAACCTTACCGCCGAAACCGAGAGATCCCAGGGAGCTGAAGGAGTAGTATCGGATCGGCTTGTGGTGTCGGTACCGGCAAAAAAATCGATAATAAACTGAAGGTTCAGGGAACTGTCGCCCGGATGGGTCAACAACTGGATCACTCCCTGGTCGATGTTGACCTGCGCGATGTTAAGTTTCTTTTTCCTGATACTAATCATGCCTGGCCTGACTCCCAGAGAATGAGCCGATAAGAGGGTTTCTTTCCGGAGATCCCTGATCAGGATATCTTCTATTACCAGACCGTGACGCAATGAGAGATCAAAACCACCGATCCGTATCTCGGTTTTGAGTTCCTTTGACAGGTAATGAGCACCGATTTGCACCAGGAAAGTCTGCACCCCTTCACTGCGGAAGACCGAATAAAAAGCCAGGAGCATTGAAAAAATGATCACCAGCGGGTAGAACAATATTTTCAGGAGGGTTTTTATGGTACTTTTGCGTTTTCCTATGAAAGCTTACATCCTTGGTATAGAATCTTCCTGTGATGACACTTCTGCAGCGGTGATCTGCAACGATGTAATCTGTTCCAACATAATTGCCGGTCAGGAAATCCACCGGAATTTCGGGGGAGTAGTTCCTGAGCTGGCTTCCAGGGCACATCAGCAAAACATCATTCCCGTGGTTGATACCGCGCTAAAAAAAGCAAATATAACAAAAAAACAACTTTCTGCCGTGGCATTTACCCGCGGTCCGGGATTGCTGGGATCATTGTTGGTCGGGACTTCGTTCGCCAAGGCCATGGGGGTTGGACTACAGATTCCGCTCATCGAAGTGAACCACCTGCAAGCCCACATCATGGCGCATTTTATCCAAAACAATGAGCGTTCCCGCAAGGTTCCGGCTTTTCCCTTTCTCTGCCTCACTGTATCAGGTGGGCACACCCAAATCGTGCTGATTGAAGAAGGTTATGGAATGAAAATCATCGGCCGGACAATCGATGACGCAGCAGGAGAGACCTTTGACAAAGCGGCCAAGATTATGGGACTCCCCTACCCTGGAGGACCGATGATTGATCAGTTGGCTCAGTGCGGTGATCCTTCAAGGTTCAATTTTGCCCGGCCTTCCATCGAAGGACTTGATTTCAGTTTCAGCGGGCTCAAGACCTCTTTTCTTTATTTTCTTCGTGACCGGTTGAAAGAAGACCCGGCCTTCATCGAATACAACAAAGCAGATCTCTGTGCCTCCATCCAGGCAACCATCATCGATATTCTTATACGGAAACTTCAGCGTGCATCTGACCAGACCGGAATTAGCGAGATAGCCATCGCAGGTGGCGTTTCTGCCAACTCCGGCCTGCGACAGGCGCTGACTGAAGCCCGCGACATCCGGGGATGGAATATCTATATTCCTGAATTCCAGTACACCACTGATAACGCAGCCATGATAGCCATTGCAGGGTATTTCAAATATTTAAAGGGTGAATTTGCCTCGCACGATCTGGCTCCGTACGCCAGGTAATAACATCAGCGCAGGTAATCATTTACTGCCAACTATCTCAAACTGCTCTCCCTCTTCAACAGGCGTAATCGTCTTACGCATGCGGTCGTAATGATAATAATACAACAAAGGTTCATCAGGAGACAGGTTCCTGGCAACGTATTGGTTTAAAAAATAATCGAACAGATAGCCGGCGTGTTTCTTTCCAAGATAGGAAGCCAGTTCGTAAATATCTTTAACCCGAAGAGAATCAATGCTGTATTTATAAATTACCTTGTTGTTCCACGGATCAAAAAGAAACTGACCTTCAAAACCGTCATAAGCAGGGTGAGTAGCCTGAAGTATAGTTTTGCGGGTTTTAGGGGTGTTGGCCTTGCTCAATTCAAACCAACAGGTGAAATCCACCGCGTTGAGATCAAATCGTTTGTAATAGACTGTATCCTCAAAAGGCTCTTCATCTTCAAGCGGGTAGAGGTACTCATCCAGTTGAATCTGGGCTATATCCAGCACGTACGACTGGGGATTATCGGTAAGAAAAGCATCCAGTCCGTCACTCAGGTAAACGTTGAAGCCAAGCGCCCTGAGCTCCCCGATGAAGCGATTCATGTACGTTTCTAGCAACAAACTGTCACTCACGAATTGTACGTACGTACTGGTACTCCACAAAGCAGAATCCTGGGTTGCATCGTTCAGGGTGTCGAACCCGCTGATGGTTTCTCCCTTGTGGTTATATTTATAGACCATGTCGGGGGCGAAAACAAGCAGGCTGATTTCGTTAGGCGACTGAATAAATAATTTGGCCACTTTTCTCTCAGGCAGGCAGGAAGTCAAAACCAATGAAGAGGTCAGGATTAAAATGAGAGAAAAGACCACCCTGAATCGAATCCGCATTGGAGAAGGTATTGCGCAAGATAAACTCTGAAAATGCAAATTTATTATTTTTCTGTAAGTTTGCCGGATCACT
>CALMDO010000327.1 GCA_937862805.1 uncultured Bacteroidota bacterium | reverse complement strand
CACTTCAGGCAGCCCGAAAAGCCGCTTCCGACCGTGACCTGGTCTTTGTCGGGGGCAGCACCTTCGTCGTTGCCGAAGTCATTTGACCATGCTTTCTTCTGCAGGGAAAACAGTAAGGTGTCATCCCCCTGAAATCAGATGCAGTACATGCACCTCGTCACCATCGTGGACCATCGTGGTATCATAGGCTGCTTTACTGACAAGATTCCCGTTGATTTTTATCACCAACATCTTGAATGTAAAGTTCTTTACAGCCAATAATTCGCTTACTGTCAACGACTCCCGGTCGAACTCCTCATGATAGTTATTTAATATTATTTTCACCTGGCACACTTTTACAATTGAACACTATTGAGCAAAATATCCATCACCACGTTAGCCTGCATATTGGCTACCATGCCTACCCTGGGAGCAAGCGGAGGCATTGAAGCCGATATTTCCGAAGTTTCATCTCCACAAACATAGATATTCCCCAGCCGGCGGCAATGGATGGCGGCGTTATTACCCCAGCCGGCCATGCCCAAACCGACCACCAAAGGAATGGTGGGAAAATGTGTCAACGCGCTGGTGATGAGCATTTCTTTCTCTTCAGCCAGATCGAATGCTTCAACGATCACATCACATCCGGCAAACAAACCGGTAAAGTTCGTCGCGGTGATCCTTACCGGATGTTTTTCGACCCTGATCGTCGGATCAATCCGTAAGATATTATCTGCCAGGGCCTCCACTTTTTTCATCCCCACCTGGTCCCGGAAATAGTACTGCCGGTTCAGGTTGCTCACGCTGAGACAATCAAAATCGACGATTACCAGGGTCCCCATCCCTACCCGTGCCAAAGCTATTGCGCAGTTGGATCCCAAACCGCCGCAACCGGCGATCCCAACCCTCTTTCGCGATAATCGCCCGCGGATCTCCTCATAAGTCATAAACTCACTGTTTTTTAGACAAAATTAACATTTTTTGAATTCATCTATTTCCTAACTTTGCATATTGTGAATTCATTAACAGATAAGGGCTATGAGCAGAAGAAAACTACAGATCCGGGACCTGACGCTCCGCGACGGACAACAGTCATTGTTTGCCACACGGATGACCCAGGAGCAGGTCGACAGGGTATTACCCTACTACAAAGATGCCGGTTTTTACGCGATGGAAGTATGGGGCGGTGCGGTCCCGGACTCTATTATGCGCTATCTTTCGGAAAACCCCTGGGTCAGGCTTGAAAAAATCAAAGCAGCCGTGGGCGATGGCTCCAAACTGACTGCTCTCTCGCGCGGGAGAAACCTCTTCGGCTACAATCCCTATCCCGAAGAGGTGATCGAGGGATTCAACCGGAACGCGATCAGATCAGGCATCGGCATCATGCGCATCTTTGATGCCCTCAATGATGTGGATAATATGAAGTCCACCATTAAGATTGTCAAACAAAACGGAGGATTGGCCGATTGTGCCATCAGCTATACCGTCGATCCCAAGTTTTCAACCAAACAAAAATTTCGTTCCTGGATCCATTTCAAGGCTTTGCCCCACGACATTTTCACGATCGACTATTTCGTCGAAAAGGCCCGTCAACTGGAAGCCCTCGGTGCCGATATGATCTCCATCAAGGATATGGCCGGACTGATCACCCCGGTTAAAACCGGTAAACTGATCCGGCGGCTCAAAGAAGAGGTGCGCGTTCCCATCGACTTCCATACCCATTGTACCCCCGGCTTCGGATTAGCCTCCGTATTATCCGCCATTGTCAACGGCGTTGACATTGTGGATACCAGCATCTGGAATTTTGCCGGCGGACCCGCCGCACCGGCCTATGAACTGGTCCATATTTTCTGCCACAAAATGGGCATCGATACCGGAGTCAACCCACAGGCTGTGGTGGCTATCAACCAGGAACTCAAAACCATTCGCAAAGAGCTGTCTGCGTTCGATACCTGTAAAGAATTCCCGGTCGAATTCGACTTTACTAAAGACAAATTACCGAAAGAGGTGAACAAACTCTTCATTAAAGCGATCTACTGCGCCCGTCACGACCGCGAAGAAGAGCTGCTGGAAGCGTGCCAGGCCATCGAAAAACATTTTCATTTCCCCGAACCCGATGAGATGGTGAAGAAAGCGGAAATCCCCGGAGGCATGTATACCAACATGTTAGCCCAACTCAAACAACTGAAACTCGACCACCTCCTGCCCCGAGTACTGGAACTGGTCCCTCTTGTCCGCATCAAATCGGGCTGCCCTCCCCTGGTCACCCCTACCAGCCAAATCGTTGGCGTCCAGGCGGTCAACTGCGTGATCGATGAAAACAAAGACCAACCCTTCTTCACCACCAAATCCATACAGTTCGTCAACCTGGTCAAAGGAATCTACGGCAGAACACCCATCCCCGTCGATCCCGATTTCAGGGAAGAACTCACCGGCGTAAGAGAAGAAACACCATACGACACCCGTAACTATAAAAAACAGGAAAATACGGTATTCGAAGATTATGGAGACATGAAACTGGCTGAAAATGAAAAAGATGAACTGCTCCTGGAACTCTTTCCTACCGTTGCCCGCGATTTCCTCCAGAAAACCGTTGAAGAAAAATATACAGAAAACATCCTTCAGATAGAGGAAGAAAAACGCCGGAAAGCACGTGAAGCACGTGAGGCCTTCAACCGCCTGTCACCTGCTGAAAAACGCGAACGGCTCCTCCAGGGACTTTACAGTTGGCACGAAGTCTCTGCACCTGAGGAAGAAAACCTGGGAAGAAGCTGACAACTTCCTGCGATATGCAAAAAATAACACATCGAACTTTTTGATTTACTTGAGTTTAAATAATCGTTTTTGTATATTTTTGCATTAAATCAAACCATGCAACCATGACCTTCGAAGAATTCAGGAAAACCCATTCCCTCCTGGCACAGTATTCCTATACCTGGGCCCCTATCGACAAAGGATATAACAACCGTTCCATATACATCAATGTTGGAGACCGGACCTTTTTGGAAAAACCGGTCACCGCTGAGATGAAGGAAAAATTCACAGGAGGAAAAGGATTCGACCTGAGGCTTTTATGGGATGCCACCCGTCCTGATACCCGGTGGAACGACCCTGAAAATGAGATCGTGATCTCGGGCGGACCCTGTTGCGGCATTACCCAATATTCGGGCAGCGGAAAAGCTATCTGCACCGCCATCAGCCCCCAAACCGACATCGTCGTCGATTCCAACGTGGGTGGTTTTTTCGGCCCCTTCCTCAAATTTTGCGGATTTGATGCGCTGGAACTTCAGGGAAAATCCGACCGCGAAATCATTGTCCTTTTCGACGAAGCACGGGAAGTGATCGAAATCTATGAAGCGGGGGATCTTCCATGCGACAGCCATATTCTGGCTGAGGCGCTGCATGATATGTTGGCCGATCCGCTGAACGAAAAGGATAAATACAATGTTTCGGTGGTCTCTGCCGGCACTGCTGCTGACCATTCCCTGATCGGGATGCTCAACTTCTCCTTCTATGACATCAAACGGAAAAAAGTACGTTTGAAACAAGCCGGCCGGGGAGGCATCGGTACCGTGCTTCGCGACAAAAAGATCAAAGCCGTGGCAGCCCATGTGAAAACCATCGGCGGTAACCGCAACAACGTGGTGAACCTGGAAGCCATCCAGGAAAGAGGCAGAAGATTTAACAAGGAGATGCGCGAACTCGATGACAAACAGTGTGAAATGCGCTCCAAGGGCACGGCCCACCTCACCCACATCATGAACGATTACGATCTGTTGCCCGTTCATAATTTTAAATTCGGAAGCCATCCGGATGCTTACAAGATCCGGGGCGATGTATGGAAATCCTTCTTTACTCAGAATGTCCCTGATGGCTGCTGGGTTGGTTGCAACATGGCTTGCGCCAAAGGGGTTGACAATTATGAACTCCGCACAGGCCCCTACAAAGGCAGTAAAGTGATCGTTGACGGGCCCGAATACGAAACCACCTCCTCCCTGGGCTCCATCGCGGGTATTTTCAACCCTGATTTTACCATCGAAGCCAACTTCTACTGCGATACCTACGGCATTTGTACCATCTCCTGGGGAACCATCCTTGGTTTTGTGATGGAATGTTATGAAAACGGCATTCTTAACGAAGAACGCACGGGCGGTCTCCGGCTCAACTTCGGCAACGCAGACGCAGCCATGGAACTGCTCCACCAGGTCTCAAGGGGCGAAGGTTTTGGCCTGGTTGCAGGCCAGGGTGTGCGAAAGATGAAAGCCCTCTTCGCAGAAAAAGGCTGGGGTGACGCTGCTTTTCTCCAGGATATCGGGATGGAAAACAAAGGTCTTGAATACTCCCAGTATGTTTCCAAAGAGAGCCTGGCCCAACAGGGAGGCTATGCCATGACCAACAAGGGACCGCAGCACGATGAAGCCTGGCTGATCTTTATGGACATGGTGAACAACCAGATCCCTACCTTCGAGAAAAAAGCCGAAGCGCTCCACTATTTCCCGATGTTCCGGACCTGGTTCGGGCTGGCAGGCTTCTGCAAACTCCCATGGAATGACGTGGAACCCGAAGATAACGCCCAGACTTCAGAACCTGCGAAAGTTCCGGAACACGTCGATAATTATGTCACCATCTTCAATGCCGTAACCGGTTCATCCATCAACAAAGAAGAGATTATCAGGATGTCGGAAAGGGTTTACAACTTTCAACGGATCTTCAACATCCGGCGTGGATACGGACTTCGGAAACACGATGCCCAGCCCTATCGCGCCTGTGGACCGGTTACCCGCGAAGAGTATGAATCACGCGCAGACCGCTATGACAAGCAACTGATCGAACAGGTGGGTTTCAACCCGGAAGGTAAAACTACAGAAGAAAAAATGAAAGCCCTCAGAATCTATCGCGAAAACCGCTACGAACAACTGCTGGATGCGGTTTATGAACGGAGGGGCTGGACCAAAAACGGCGTTCCCAAAATCGAACACCTGAAGAAACTGGGAATGGACCTCCCGGAACTCCTTGAAGTAGTTACCCCCTTACAATAATCCGACCTTCCTTTAGGATAATACGACCTTCACTCCCGAAGGAGTAGTATTTCCATGCTTTTGTTTTCGATATGTCAGATACAACCTATCGATCAATTGTGTATTTTTGCTAAAAATCAGAATCGATTTTGTTCAATGACCATGGATACAAAATTTACAAACAAACTGGACCATATCCGGCTCCATTACAAGTTATGGTTAGCCGACGCATCCGAAAACGGCATCTTAGGGGATGGTAAATGGCAGATGCTCAAACTGATCGAGGAGAAGGGTTCCCTTAAAGCTGCCTGCGATGAATTGGGATATACTTACCGCCGCACCTGGGGCAACCTGCGGAAAATAGAGATTTTTTTCGGTTTTCCGCTCCTGGAGACCCACCGGGGCGGTTCAGAAGGGGGTGCAACCTCCCTTACAGAGGATGGGAAACGGCTGATCAGGGCTTTCGACGCTTTCCACAAAACCGTTGATGATCAAATCAACAAAGGATTTGAAAAATTTATGGAGGAACTGAAAAAATAGGTCAATTAATGATTGCCATGACACTCAGAATTAAACTCTTAACACTGTTCCTTTGGCTCTCAATAATCCCTGTTGTCACAGCCCAGCAGCCCTCTGAAAAACTGAGCGGCGACCTGATCATTTTTCATGCAGGAAGTCTGGCTGTTCCGATGAAACAGGTAGCGGCAGGCTTCAACAAACGCTACCCTGATGTCAGGATCTTCATGGAGGCAGCCGGGAGCGTGGCCTCAGCACGCAAGATCACCGATCTTGACAGACCCTGCGACATCATGGCCTCTGCCGATTACGCAGTGATCGACAACATGCTGATCCCGCGGTATGCCGATTGGAATATCCGCTTTGCCAGCAATGAGATGGCCATCGTATTTAACGAAAAATCCCGTTACGCACAGCAAATCAACAGCAAGAACTGGTTCGATATCCTGCTCAAACCCGATGTTGCCTTCGGGCGGGCCGATCCAAATGCCGATCCCTGCGGGTACCGTTCCGT
>CALMDO010000326.1 GCA_937862805.1 uncultured Bacteroidota bacterium | reverse complement strand
ACCCTGCTGTCTGGTGAAACGGCCCGCGAGCTTCGCCAATGTGCCAATGTGACTCCCCTGATCAGTTTTGAAGGGAATGAAACAGTCGCCGATGTAAGACGCGGCGGTTCAGGGATTTACAGGAAAACGCTCAAAGCCATCGAGACTTCCGCGGCTAACGGTCTGATTACCGGAATATCTGTCAGCGTTTGCCAATCGAATATCGAAATGGCCCTCTCTGACTCTTTTGTTGAGATGCTGCACCGGTTAGGGGTCGTCTATCTTTGGTATTACATTTATCGGCCTGTCGGAGAACAACCCTGTTACGAATTGGCCCTTACGCAATCACAGATCGAGCGATTAAGGCGATTCCTGGTTGACGGGAGAAACCGTTTCCCCATGGTAATGATAGATTCTTATTGGGATCCCGATGGAAATCCTTTTTGCCCTGCGGCCGAAGGATTAAGCCACCATATCAATCCCGGTGGTCATATAGAACCCTGCCCTGTCATCCAATATTCATGCGGCATGGCAGGCTGTGAAGAGCTGAAGGCAACTTACGAAAACTCGAAGTTCCTGCGTAACCTCAAAGAGGGCATCCACGCACAGACAAACGGCTGTATCCTGATGGAAAACCCGGCCTGGCTTGCTGAACTGGCCGACCTGTATCAGGCGCCAAATACATCGGGAAGGCCTGCCATGGATGAACAATTAAAAAATGGCTGCAAAATTTGCAGCCACGCCTCGTGTCCGGCGATACCCGAAACGAACCGGCTTTACCGGTTTGCCAAACGAAGGGCTTTCTTCGGACTGGGAGCGTATGGTTAATAGAAAAACAGAACGATGACAGTTGACCCCTTTGATTTGCCCATCCTGATACCTGACAAGATTGCCGCCCGGAACAACATCCGCAAATTGGCGGATGGATATATCAGAGATCATCCCGTATGGCCTCCGGTCTCCCGGGATGAAATTTCGAAATATGCTGCCCGGGTGATCCATCAAAACAGTCTGGATGAACGTTTCATGGGATTCGTCATGGTGTGCTGCGGCAATGCCGTATGGCGCCCCGTGGTCGAGACGGTTCCCTTCCAACGGAGGGTACTCCTGCTTCCCCAGTGCTTGAAAAACAGCGGAACATGCCAGGCTTCCTTCGACAATGTCGGGTTGTTGTGTAACGAGTGTGGTCATTGTTTGATTCCCGGTATCCTTCATGAGGCCGAAAACCTTGGATATGTTGCAGTAGTAACAGAAGGAACCACCATTACCACCCGGCTTATTGAAAGCGGGAAGGTGGATGCCGTGATTGGCGTAGGCTGCATGGAGGCACTGCAGAAGATTTTCGTATCCGTCAACAAATTCGCAGTCCCCGGTATCGGAATTCCCCTTCTGAACTGTGGTTGCAAGGACACGCTGATTGACCCGGAGTGGATCAGGGAGGAGCTCTACCATCACCGGGAGGATCCATCCGTCAGACTTCTGAATCTGAATTACATCAGAAACAAGACCATTTCGCTTTTCGGAACGGAACAACTACAGCGGTTGTTCAATCCTGATCGCCATGAAACTTTTAAGATAGTCATTGATTCGCTGTTGGCCGGCGGGCAACGCATCCGTCCGTTTATCGCCAACCTTGTTTACGAGGCCTTCTGTCCCGAACCCGATCAGTCGATCCAAAACCGCCTGATGCTGACCATTGAATGTTTTCACAAAGCCTCGTTGATCCACGACGACATTGAGGATGATGATCCACAGCGTTACGGCAGGAATACTATCCACGAACAGCACAACATCGCCGTGGCCATCAATGCCGGTGATCTCATGCTGGGTGAAGGGTACCGGCTTATTGCTGAAAGCGGACTGCCGCCTGAGATCATCGTGGCCACCACGCGTGTGATCGCTAACGGACACCGCTCCATGGCTCTTGGGCAGGGAGCTGAACTGCTGGCGACATCTGCTAAAAGGATCCTTTCCATGCCCGAAATTCTGGAGCTCTTTGAAAACAAAACGGCATCCGCATTCAGGGTATCATTCCTCCTCGGAGGAATCATTGGAGGAGCTGACGCTGAAACGCTGGATCGGTTGGAACGGTTCAGTCACTTCACGGGCCTTGCCTACCAGGTGATGGATGACCTGGAGGATTATTCAGGGAACCAGGGCGATATACGTTTAGGCAAACCCTCTGTACTGGTTTCCATGTTGATGGAAAAAATTCCTGATGAACAGCGGTCCACAGTTAAACAGGCTTTTAATGCCGGCAATTTCGATGAAATTTATCGCTGCATCGAAATAAATCATATTGCCGATCATTGCGCTGTCCTGCTGAAAGAACAACTTTTCCGGGCGAAGGAGAGTTTAGCCGAATTGAAGAACCTGGGATTAAAACTGGCTTTGCATGAATTTCTTGGAAAGATATTCGATAAATTCTTATAGTGATCGGACTATTCCTGATGTACTCAGGCGCGGCATCAAACTGCTCAGTGAGGAGACCCGTGCGGAGATCGGGAGATGGGTTGTATCCCAACAAACCAGCGAGGGTGGTTTTCCTGACCGTTCGGGGCGATGCGACCTGTATTATACCCTCTTTGGGTTGTTTCTGGCAGAGGCGCTTGAAGCAGCGACCGTTTTCCCGTTGCTTAAAGAGTATGCAGGAAAAATGGCCCGCGTGAAGGACCACAAAGGGATAGACCTATATTGCACGGCCATCCTGGTCTCATCACTTTTCCCGGGTAATGCGGATGAGAAACGGTATAAAAGGGCCATCAGGAAAATGATCAAAGAGCGGTCGGCAATGGAAGACGGTTATACTCCCTTTCTGGTCATCCTGGCCTTACTCTCACTGCACGATCATTTTGGTGCTATCAAGGTGTTGAACATTTTTGAGAAAACCGTGTCTGAAACCGAGAGTCCTTGCCCCGTTGTGGCTGCACGGCAGATGGTAGCCTGGCTGAAAACCGAGAAGAGTGGTACCACCGATCCAAACGTTACACCCTCCGATGCTTCATTGACCGGACCTTTCCATCAATTTTACCGGCCAATCGGAGGATTCGCGGCGCTGAAGAATACACGGGATTCAGATCTGCTGTCAACCGCAGTGGCACTGTTTGTCCTCCGTTTGATGAATTACGATATACGAACGATCAAACCCGATTGTTTTGAATTTATCAGCGGATTGTACCACGATGGAGGGTTTGCGGCAGTGACCACGGACAATGTGGCCGATGTGGAATATACCTTTTACGGACTGCTTGCTTTGGGAGCTTTGAGTTCAAGTGATGATGAAAACTGATATCTTTCAAAGATTTGATCATCTCAGCAAGATCCTCCAATCGTCGCTGAATGACCAGGGATTCTGGGAGGGAGCATTGTCGTCGAGCGCTCTGGCTTCAGCCGTTGCCGTAGTAGCGCTGGAGTTGGGCGATCCGGTCCATTCGCGTGAAAGGATCGACCGGGGCATGCACTGGTTGGCGGACAACATCAATCATGACGGAGGATTTGGCGACACCCCGTGCAGTGTCAGCAATGTAAGTACTACCTTACTCTGTTACGCGGCATTCGCCCGGTGCACCTCCGAAAACAAGAATTCGACAGCCATTCAGCTTTGCATGAAGCGATACCTTCACAGGCAGGGGGTCGATATAACGTCGACAGGGGTTGTGGGTTCCATTTTAGGCTATTATGGGAAGGATTATACCTTTTCATTGCCCATCCTTTCCATGCTAGTACTGTGTAATGTGTTGGACGGGCAGGCGCTGAAAAAAATTCCGCAATTGCCCTTTGAACTCACGTTATTGCCACCGTCCATCTACCGGTTTTTCAACCTGCAGGTGGTCAGCTATGCCATTCCTGCACTGGTGGGGGTCGGGATCTACCTGTTCAGGCACAAACCACGGCCAAACCCCCTTACTGCCCTTATCAGGTCGGGGGCTATCAATCGGGCTTTGCTGAAACTGGAGCAGATGATGCCTGACAGTGGCGGGTTCCTCGAGGCCATACCGCTCACGGCATTTGTGGCGATGTGCCTCGTCAGTTCAGGATATGCCGATCACAAAGTCGTTGAGCAAGGTATCGGTTTTTTAAAGAGACAGCAACGCTCCGACGGTAGCTGGCCCATCGATACCAACCTGGCAAACTGGGTGACCACCCTGAGTGTCAAAGCGCTGGGACCACGTTTGTCCGCAGTGATGGATCCGGCTGAACAAACCCTACTTCGTTCTTACCTCATCAACAGCCAGTACAAGTTGCCACATCGGTTCAACAAAGCCAGGCCTGGCGGATGGGGATGGACCTCTTTCACGGGATCGGTGCCCGATGCTGACGATACAGCCGGGGCTATCCTGACGCTCCTCACGCTTGACCCGGAAGTTGATAATGTAAAAACTTCCATCCTGAATGGCAGCAAATGGCTCGGAGCGCTTCAAAACCGCGATGGCGGCATCCCTACCTTTTGCAGAGGATGGGGCAGGCTTCCATTCGACGCAAGTTGCGCTGATCTTACGGGCCATGCCCTGCTTGCCTGGGCAAAGGTTATTGAAACCCTCAGCATGACAACCGCATCAAATCATGACCATTCTGAGATCCGGAGGCTGAAGAAATACGTTAACCGTGCACTCCGGTTCCTCGAAAAGGAACAGCGTTGCGATGGCGCATGGCTGCCGTTGTGGTTTGGCCACCAGCAAACCGCCGACAAAACCAACCCGGT
>CALMDO010000325.1 GCA_937862805.1 uncultured Bacteroidota bacterium | reverse complement strand
TGTTGACCGTCACCATGGCATGGGGGGCGGCGTATTGATGAACAGCATCGATGCACGCTTGTTGAATCTGGTTTTTAAGCGGACAGGCAGGGGTGGTCAGTACCACATCAAAACTCACAGTATCGCCTTCAATCTGAATATTTTCAACCATATTTAAAGTAACCAGGTCTTTTTTCAGATCCGGATCTTCTACCTGTCGTAATGCTGCCAGGATCTCTTCTTTAGTCATTGTAGTAGTTTATTTATAATCAGTAAAAGATAAGGGGTTTCGGGGGATACGCCTTATTATAGCGTCGCTTTCAGCTCTTCCAGGAACTCTTTGATCCGATTCAGTGAATCGACAAGTTCCACTTGCTGTGATACCTCTTCGCTATTGGTTTTCAGTTTTTCCCGCGCCCCCTGCAAAGTATAGCCCCGCTCCCTGACCAGGTGATAAATGATCCGTAGGTGATTAAGATCCTGTTTGGTGAAGAGGCGGTTACCTTTGTTGTTTTTATGGGGTTTGAGGATATCAAACTCTTTTTCCCAAAAGCGGATGAGAGAAGGGTTTACTTCAAAAAATTCAGCTACTTCTCCGATGGAGTAGTAGATCTTTTCAATTTTTCGGTTCGTTTTCAACATCAGCCTTCAGGGGATTTAATCCATGGTTTGCGATGGACGGGAGGAGAGTTCGAGCATCATCTGGAATTCTTCGGGTGTCAGGTCATTGAAAAAGAAATAGATCGGGTTGAGCGGGATCCCGCTTTTCCTCACCTCGTAATGAAGATGAGGGGAGGTTGATTTGCCTGTATTACCGACGTAGCCAATGATCTGCCCACGGAGGATCTTCTGCCCGGGCTTGACGAATATTCTTGAAAGATGCGCGTAAACGGTTTTATAGCTATACCCGTGATCGATGATGATGATGTTCCCATAACCACCTTGGATGTCGCGGCCTGCTTCCACAATGGTCCCGTTGCCTGTGGCATAGATCTCGGTTCCTACCGAAGCTGAAAAGTCCATTCCTTCATGGAATTTTCTAACCTTGTAAAATGGATCCATCCGTGTGCCAAAATAAGAACCAATGCGCCGGAGATCCTTGTTGTTTACCGGTTGAATGGCAGGGATGGAAGCGAGCATCCTTTCCTTGTTCCTGGCCAGTTCAAAAACTTCATCGAAAGACTTCGACTGAACGTACAGCTTTCCCATGATCTTATCCATTTTAGTGGCGGTTTCGATCATGATTTCTGAATTGGTATAACCTTTCAGGGCTTCATACCGGTCGATACCGCCGATTCCTGCTTCACGGATGGAACCTGGAATGGGTTCAGCTTCAAAGATGACCCGGTAGATGTTATCGTCGCGGTCCTGGAGGTCTTCCATGATCCGCCTGGCTTTGTCCAGCTGATCATTCAGAATCTGGTACCGGAGTTTCATCTCTTCGATCTCCCTTTTCTGTGCCCGTTCCTTGGGAGAGTCTAATAAATTATAGGCAAGGATAAGCCCTACTGCAGCAAAGACTACTCCGGTCGAGAGATGAGTGAAAAAATAGAGCAACCGTTTTCGAAAAGTGGTATGGACCCGGTCGAATGTTAAAGCTTTCTTGTTGAATTTGTACTTTACCTTGCTCATTAACAAGTTAGTAAAGAATTGATCAAAAGAGGATTGCTAATCGCTACAAAATTAAGTAAATAATTAACTTTGCAGCCGTTTTCAACTCCTTAAAAAGTGTTAAAGATTGTTAATGAACTGTTATTAAGATCATAACATGGATTCAGCAAGCATTAGACAAATATTTTTAGATTTTTTTAAGTCGAAACAACACACGATCGTTTCTTCTGCCCCGATGGTTGTGAAAAACGATCCTACCCTGATGTTCACCAATGCCGGGATGAATCAGTTCAAGGATATTTTCCTTGGCAATCAGGAGGCGCCTTTCAGGAGAATTGCCGATACGCAGAAATGTCTGAGGGTCTCCGGAAAACACAATGATCTTGAAGAAGTCGGCCACGACACCTACCATCATACCATGTTCGAAATGTTAGGCAACTGGTCGTTTGGTGATTATTTCAAGAAAGAGGCCATCGAATGGGGATGGGAACTTCTGACAGCGGTTTACGGGATCGATAAAGATCGGCTTTATGTAACTGTTTTCGAGGGAGATGAGAAAGAGGGACTGGGCCGGGATGAAGAGTCGCTGGAGCACTGGAGAGCCATTGTTCCGGAAGACCGTATTCTGATGGGTTCCAAAAAAGATAACTTCTGGGAGATGGGAGATACCGGTCCCTGCGGCCCCTGTTCCGAGATCCATGTTGATATTCGTAACGATGAGGAACGGCAAAGAATATCGGGAGCAAGCCTGGTCAATACCGGCAACCCGTTGGTAATTGAAATATGGAACCTCGTCTTTATTGAATTCAACAGGCAGTCAAACGGTAGTTTGATCTCTCTTCCGGCCAAACATGTGGATACCGGGATGGGGTTTGAAAGGCTCTGCATGGTGCTCCAGGGAACCCATTCCAATTACGATACCGATGTTTTTCAGCCCATCCTCCACGCTATCGCTGAAAGGGCAGGAAAAGTCTATGGCCACGATGAACGGGCCGACATCGCTATGCGGGTGATCGCCGACCATCTTCGCGCCATCGCTTTTGCCATTGCCGACGGTCAGCTCCCATCCAATGTCAAAGCCGGTTACGTGATCCGTAGAATACTCCGGCGTGCCGTCAGGTATGGTTTTGCTTTCCTCGATATCCGCGAACCTTTCCTCTTTGAATTGTTACCTGTACTGAACCAACAGATGGGATCGATCTTTCCCGAACTGATTGCTCAAAAAAATCTGATAACCAACGTGATCCGTGAAGAAGAAATCAGCTTCCTTCGAACCCTTTCCCTTGGTATCCAGCGTTTTAACCAGTACATTCTTCAACATGACCCGGAGGGAACAGCGCCGACCGGTCAGATTATGGCTGGCGATTTTGCATTCGAACTGTTTGACACTTTTGGCTTCCCCGTTGATCTCACCCAACTGATGGCCAGGGAGATCGGATGGACCGTTGACATGGAAGGTTTTAGCAGTCGGCTTGAAGAGCAGAAAGCCCGGTCGAGGCAGGATGCAGCGGTTGAAGCAGGCGACTGGACGTTGTTGATCGCCGATGCCGGAACGACAACTTTTGTCGGTTATGATACCCTTGAAACCGTTGCACACATTGTAAAATACCGGAAAGTCACCTCCAAAGGCCGTGAGCTTTTCCAGGTGATCCTTGATCAGACCCCGTTCTATGCCGCTTCCGGAGGGCAGGTTGGTGACAGGGGATGGCTTAAAGCGGGGGAAGAGCGGATTGAGGTTAGCG
>CALMDO010000324.1 GCA_937862805.1 uncultured Bacteroidota bacterium | reverse complement strand
GCACAGTGGGAATACTCCCCGAACGAGCAGGACGGTACGCTGATCAAAATCCCCATGTTCGACCCGGCCAGATATGATGGAAACCGGTATAAAGACCCCCAGTTCGCCTACCCGGTCTATTATCGCTCCTTTAACAAATCCTATTACCACCTTTCGGTATGGAACGGCATCCGGGAAAGCGGCTGGCTTTCGATCGCCAACAAGGTGCCCAGGCTCAAACAAGCGATCATGAAAAACCAGATGACCATCAAGTATCACATCGAGATCCCTGATGATTATTTTATGAACCGCTACCCTTCGCCCGATTACACCCGGGAGCAACGGGAGGCTGCTAGGGTAAACATCCTGAGCGACATGAACGACTTCCTTTCCGATGTGGAGAACTCCGGAAAGGCCTTTGTCACCTTTAACTTCTTCAGCAAGTTCAAAAGTGAATACCTCTCCGGCTGGAAAATCAACGTGATTGACAACAAGCTCAAGGATGATGCCTATCTGCCCGATTCCCAGGCGGCCAACTCGGAGATCCTTTTCGCCATCGGAGTTGATCCCTGTCTGGTAGGTTCCGGGCTTCCCGGCGGAAGCCTCGGGGCAGGAAGCGGTTCGGACAAACGTGAGGCCTTCTGGCAGCTTAACGCGGAAATGGGCATTTACCGGCAGATCAGCCTGGAACCGCTTTATTTCATCCGCGATTTCAACAAATGGTCACCGGACATCGAGTTTGACTACGTGACCGTGGACACGTCACAAACCATGCAGGACCACCCATCCAAAATTGACAAACGAATCGACAAGAACATCGCATGATACGACTGATCGACAACCTTTCGCAAGTTCTTTCTGCTGCATCGATCAATGTCAGCAATACCATCGAGAACTGGTACCCGTACATCGAGGAAGCCCAGGAAACTTTCATCAAGCCGGTGCTGGGTAACGGCTTGTATGAACAATTGCAGGATGCAATGGCCCTTGATCCTGTTCCCCCGGATGATGGAACCACCCCGGAAAAACTGGC
>CALMDO010000323.1 GCA_937862805.1 uncultured Bacteroidota bacterium | reverse complement strand
AAACAGGATATTATGCAAATACCAAAGCAGGATTGACCAACGTAGGGATCAAAGTGTCACGGGCTGTCCCGGTAACCGAGAAGTACTCAATTCCTGTACAGGCTTCATTGATCGCCAATCCGTTGGATAATAAATTCTATATCATTTTTGGATTTTCAATCTAAACATTAACCTTTTAAAAAGTAATTTATGTTAGAAACTGGTTCGACCGGATTTATGTTGCTTGCAAGTAGCCTGGTCATGCTTATGACACCCGGACTTGCACTGTTTTATGGAGGACTTGCCACCAAGAGAAATATCCTGGGCATTATGATCCAGAGTTTCGTTTCGCTGGGGTGGACAACGGTTTTATGGGTTATCTTCGGATACTCACTGTGTTTCAGCGGTGGTGAAGGTGGAATAATCGGGAATCTCGACAAAGCTTTCCTGAATGGAGTAGGCATCTCATCCATGTACTCCAATGGAAAAATTCCCGAGTTTGTCTTCATTTCTTACCAAATGATGTTTGCAATTATTACCCCTGCTTTGATAACAGGCGCTTTTGTCAATCGTGTCAATTTTAAAGCTTATTTCATTTTTCTGACCGTATGGCAAATCTTAGTGTACTATCCGTTTGTACACATGATCTGGGGTGGTGGTTTGCTTGCGCAATGGGGTGTTCTCGATTTTGCAGGCGGTATTGTGGTTCATGCCACAGCAGGGTTTGCTGCCTTAGCTTCCGTTTTTTATGTCGGGGCCAGAACAGACAAAAACTCAACTCCGAATTCCATTCCGTTGGTCGCCATTGGCAGTGGACTGCTGTGGTTCGGGTGGTATGGTTTTAATGCCGGAAGTGAGGTTGCCGTTGACACTGTCACCACGCTTGCTTTCCTGAATACCGATATTGCAGCCTCATTTGCAACAATGGCCTGGCTTTTTGTTGAATGGATCAGGGAAAAGAAACCCAAATTCGTTGGTTTGCTCACCGGTTCCATTGCAGGTCTGGCGACGATAACACCTTGTGCAGGTTTTGTCCCGCTCTGGGCTTCGCCATTGATCGGAATCGCCGCCGGATTGTTATGTTACCTGGCTGTTCAGTTTAAAAACCGTATGAAATGGGACGATGCGCTTGATGTTTGGGGAGTTCATGGCGTAGGCGGCGTATTAGGGACCATTCTGTTGGGAGTTTTCGCTTCAAAAGCGGTCAATGCTGCGGGTTCTGACGGATTAGTTCTCGGTGGAGGCGACTTTTTCTTCAAAGAGGTTATTGCTGTTATAGGTGCGGCGTTTTTTGCTTTTGTCTTCACTTATGTCATGCTCGTGATCATCAACTATATAACCCCGGTGAAAGTTTCTGAAAATGTAGAAAAAGAAGGTCTTGACGCTGCCGTTCACGGTGAGAAAGCATACGACGAAGGAGCTATTTAGAAAATCTTTCGTCGTTGATCAATGCCAGAGAGATATGCTCTCTCCCTCATGATTATTTCTCCCTTTTCTACTCTGCAAAAGGGATCGTTTCGGAGAAAATTGGTACTTTTATCCTGGGAAACGGATGAACAATCCCAATGTATTTTCACCTCCTCCCGAATCGTTTCTAAATCTTGATTGATATGGTCTTATCCGAAAAAACAACCCTGACTTCAATAAAGAAAACCTTTCTGCCGGAGGGTGTCGCTCTTTTGATCTTCCTGCTGTCAGGGTCGCTGGTCATGGCACAGCAAACGGCCATCCCCGACTGGGAAAACCCGCTGCTCACAGGCATCAACAATGAACCGCCTCATGCGACTTTTTTCCCTTTCGGGAGTGAAACAGCGGTGGTTCAAAACGATGTGGAACATTCACCCTGGGTCTTATCGCTGAATGGAACATGGAAATTCAACTGGGCGGAAAACCCGGCACAACGACCGGCGGAGTTTTACAAGGATGGATATGACCTCAGCGGATGGAAGGAGATTAAAGTGCCTTCTACCATCGAAATACAAGGCTACGGCTATCCCGTTTATGTGAATTCTCCTTATGAATTCAACCACCTCATGAAACCTGACCCTCCCAAAGTCCCTCAGGACTATAACCCGGTAGGGAGCTATTTCCGTGATTTTACCCTTCCCGAAAACTGGAAAGGAAGACAGGTCTTTCTGCACTTTGGAGCTGTGAAATCATTTTGCTATATCTACCTCAACG
>CALMDO010000322.1 GCA_937862805.1 uncultured Bacteroidota bacterium | reverse complement strand
GATATTGCCAAAAGTGTCGAGGTGCGGGTTAAAGGGTTCATTCAACCGGAGCGCCGAGGCCCTGACCATCAGCGTGTCGGCCGCAGCCCTGAAAGGCCTGGGTTTGTCGAGATAGTGTGACGGTTCTTCGGTATAACAATAGATCACGGTCTGTTTCCCTTTGATGAACCGGGGAACCGTACTGTCGCAGTTTACCGTGTAATCACGGGTGAAATAAAGGTATCCGTCACAACAACCGGGATCGCCGACCTGAATCCCGGTCAATTTTCCTGCTGCCATGGAAAGGTGGCTGATGTATTGGTAATCTTCAAACAAGAGTTCATCTGTGCCGTCTTTGTTAAGAAAGATACGCGTCACTTCCGCTTCGCCACCGCTGAAACCTGAGAAGATCATGTCCACCCTGCCGTCGGCGTTGATGTCGATGGGATAAAGCGATTTCCTCAGCGCATCAAGATCGTATCGTGGCATCGAATCATTGGTAAACTGCGGAAATTGGGAGAGATTCTTTTCCAAAAAAAGGTTGATCAGTTTTTTTGCCCCGGGAGGGGAGAATTTCTTAAGGTTGATCTTTTCTGGCTTGGGAACATGCTGATACCGTTTCCAGTAGAAGGTATCGGTGGCAGTGGTGTACCGTTTGAAATCGATTTGGGCATGCAGCGTGATGCACGGCAGTATCAGGGGGAACAGGAAAAGAAAGATCCGGAATGGACGCATGGACAAGAATTTTTCCAATGTTTGGTAATGATTTTGGTCAATAAAAAACCGGCAGCGTCGCTGCCGGTTCAGGAGGTTAAAGTCCGAAAGTTTTTTTGATTTTATCTACATAGTCTAATTTTTCCCAGGCAAAGAAATCTGCCTTTTTGAGGTACACTTCTTTTCCATTGCCGTTAGTTTTCAACGGTTTAGCGCCTTTTACCGGGTAATAGACCGCTACCTCTTTGGTGTAAGGATCCCGGCCGAAATGGCCATACGAGGCGGTGGGCAGAAAGATGGGGTTTTTCAACCCGAACCGTTCCACGATAGCATAGGGACGGAGATCGAAGATCTGGCTTACTTTTTCTGCAATCACGCCGTCGGTCAGGAAATTGCCTTTTTTGTCTTTAACATGGGCAGTGCCATAGGTGTTTACATAAAATCCGACCGGTTGGGCAACCCCGATGGCATAAGCCACCTGGATCATGACGGTATCCGCAACGCCTGCTGCTACGAGGTTTTTGGCAATGTGGCGGGCTGCATAAGCGGCTGAACGGTCAACTTTTGAAGGATCTTTTCCGGAGAAGGCTCCGCCTCCGTGAGCGCCATGACCGCCATAAGTGTCCACGATGATCTTACGGCCGGTCAAACCGGTATCGCCGTGAGGCCCTCCGATGACAAACTTCCCTGTGGGGTTGACGAAAAGTTTGTAATCTCCCTGGAAGAGTTTGGATACGCGGGCCGGCAGGGTTTTCCTGACACGGGGGATCAGGATTTTTTCAACATCTTCCCGGATCTTTTCCTGCATGGCTTTCTCCGCCGCTTTTTCAGCTTTGTGACCTTTCTCTTTGGGTTGTATAAACTCATCGTGCTGCGTACTCACCACGATGGTGTCGATCCGCAAGGGTTTTCCGTTTTCATCGTATTCGATGGTAACCTGCGATTTGCTGTCGGGCCGCAGGTAGGTCATCTTCTTCCCTTCCCTCCGGATGGCAGCCAACTCTTGTAAAAAGATATGGGCCAGTTCGCTCGACATGGGCATCATGTTGTCCATTTCACGGCAGGCATAACCGAACATCATCCCCTGGTCACCCGCTCCCTGGTCCTCTTTTTTCTCTCTGACAACCCCCTGGTTGATATCGGCCGATTGTTCATGAATGGTGGAGATGACACCGCAGGAATCGCAATCGAACCGGTATTCGGCCTTGGTGTAACCGATATCACGGATCACCCGGCGGGCGGTCTCCTGTACATCTACCCATCCCTGGGTTTTCACTTCGCCGCCACAAACCACGAGTCCGGTCGTTACGAAAGTTTCACAGGCCACTTTGGATTCAGGATCCCAGCGCATGAATTCATCCAGCAAAGCATCTGAAATCTGGTCGGCTACTTTATCGGGATGCCCTTCGGAAACCGACTCTGAAGTAAAGAGATAAGACATAAGTTATGGATTGAGTTAGGAAAGTTATAACTAATTATTTGTCAATAAATTAAATAACATGCCGGCTTCGATACTTCCTCACAAACCGGGAATCGGCCGGACGACGGCAAAGTTAGGAAACTTTTTGATGCGGAGACTATTTCCCGCCGACATTCTGAGGGATCTTGATCTTATCCTTCAGCGACAGTCCGGAAACCACCTGGATGTTCAACCCGTCGGAAAGGCCGGTTTTGATGAACCGCTTCTCAAATTGCTGGGGTGCGGTTTCAACCTCCACGAAAGCAGAATCTTTCTCAAACTGCAACAAGCTCTCTTTGATGGCCAGTACGTTATCGGCCCGCTGGAGGACAATATCGGCATTGGCGCTGTAGCCTGCTCTGACAAACTGGTCGGCTTTGAGCCTCACGTCGGCTTTGATCTCGAACTGAACGGCTCCGTTTTCTAAAACACCTTTGGGAGCGATGTACTTAAGGGTAGCATGGAAAGTGTCGTTTTCAATGGCCCCGACCGTCAGCAACAGATCCATGCCGGGTTTGATCTTCCCGACTTCGGTCTCATCCACCTTTCCCTGAAAGATCATGTCCCCGATATCGGCAACACTGGCAATGGTGGTTCCTGCATTGAAATTGTTGGTCTCGATCACCGAACTACCTGTCTTGACGGGGATATCCAGGATCATCCCGTTGATGGTGGAACGGATCAGGGTGTTGGTAACTTTTCCCGATTTCTTATTGACTCCTTCGCGGATCAGTTCAAGGTTGGCTTCCGCGGCATCCACCTCCTGCCGGGCATTTTTCCAGAGAACCTCGGTTTGCTGAAACTCTTTCTCTGCAATGACCCCTTGCCGGAACAATTTGTCCTGCCGGTCGTAATTCAGTTTGGCATCCTCAAAAGCGATCCTGGCACGTTCCAATCGTCCCTCGGCATTGTTGAGGTTTACCAGATCAGGAATGATCCTTATCTTGGCGATGACGTCGCCGGTCTTCACGCTTTTCCCGGCTTCCACGTACACTTCTTCCACGATCCCCGAAACCTGTGGTTTGATCTCTATCTCTTTCCGGGGGATCACCGAGCCGGTGGCAACGGTTTTTTTAACAATGGTTGTCTGGAATGGGTTTTCCGTCTGAAAAACAACCGGTTTCTCTTTCGATTTGTTGTAGAGGTAAACAAGGGTGATGGCAAACAATGCGAGGATCACCACGAGCAGGGCAATTTTCAGGATTTTCTTCATTTTTTCGCTATCTGAAGGCTCAATTCAAGGATTTATAATTCAAAACGAAGTGCGTCAATCGGCTTTACCGATACGGCTTTACGGGCCGGAATCAACCCCGCGGCCGCTCCTGCGATGATCAGGATGGCCAGGGCGGTCACTGCCACGTTGAAGTTTACACCGGGATGAAGGAACATTTCGGTATTGACTCCGGAATGATCCAACAGGTAGCTGATCCCTTCCAGCAATCCCACTCCCGTCACCAGTCCGAAATAGCCGGAGAAGGTAGTTAACACAACTGCTTCGGTGATGACCTGGGTGATGACTTTTACAGGGGTAGCGCCCAGCGCCCGCTGGATACCGATTTCACGGGTTCGTTCCTTGACCACGACCAGCATGATGTTGCTCACCCCGATGATCCCGGCCAGAAGAGTACCCGTACCCACGATCCATACCAGCCACCGGATTCCGTTGAAGAGTCCTTCCATCTTCCTGAACTCCTCCTCCAGGTTGAAATGGCCGATGGCCCGGTCATCCTCCGGGGCTACAAAATGCCTTTTTTTGAGCGCTTCGATCACCTTCTGTTCAACAACCGAAACCGGGATGCCGTCTTTTGAAGTGATGTTAAAAAAGCCCACCGAATTACCCAGATTGAAGGTACGCTGAAGGGTGGTAAAAGGCATGTGGATCCTTTGGTTATCCTGGTTGGCAGCCTCCCCATTCCGTTTGGACCTGAAGACCCCGATCACCTTGAAATAAACACCGTTGATCCGGATATACTGGTTGATGGGATTTTCACCGGGTTCAAAAAGGATATCGACGACCCGTTGACCGATGACGATCACTTTTCTCTTTTCCGAAAGATCGAAATCGTTCAGGAACCTTCCGGAGGTGATGGTCACCGGATCGATCTTGTTGAAAACCGGGTAGTCACCAAAAATGGGGAATTGTCCTGATTTCAGATTTCGGATCACGCTGCTGCTGCCGTTGAACCCGCCAACGTTGGTACGTGGCGCCAGGTATTTGATCTCCGGGATGCCTTCGCTGAGGGCGGTGATGTCGCTGTTATCATAATCGAAGGTGCGTCCGCGGGTAAAACCCTTGTATGGGATGGTGGTGCTTTCTGTCCAGAAGAAAACCGAGTTGGTGGCCATGTCACCGAAGTTCCGGGTAATGCCATTCTGTAAACCATTCCCCGATCCCAGCATGATGACCAGCATGAAGATTCCCCAGAACACGCCGAACGCGGTGAGGAAGGTCCTGAGTTTGTTTGAACGCAGCACATGATATATTTCCATCCAACGGTCCAGATCGAACATCTTACTCGTCCCTCAATGCTTCAATGGGTTTAATTCCTGCAGCTTTCATTCCCGGAATCAGTCCGGCAACGGTACCGGCCACGATCAACAAGACCGTCGCGCCAAATGCGATGCCCAGGTTGGCTTCAGGGTTCCTGAAAAATTCTGACGGGGGAAGGTTCCGGGAGATCAGTTCCAGTACCCCGATCCCCATAACCAACCCGATGTATCCGGCAAAGGCAGTGATCACAATCGATTCCTGCACGATCAGCATCACGATGGAGACCGGCGTCGCGCCCAATGCCTTGCGGATTCCTATCTCCTTGGTGCGCTCTTTCACGGCGATCATCATGATGTTGCTCACCCCGACCACCCCGGCAATGATGGTGCCGATCCCGATGATCCAGATAAAAAGCCGGATTCCTGAAAACAGGGCGGCAAACCTTCTTACATCTTCACTCTTATTCCAGATCTCAATGGCACGATCATCTTTGGGATCCACGACATGTTTGGTGGAGAGAACGGTTCGGGCCACGTTGACCATTTTATCTGCCTGCTCCTGGCTTGCGCTTCCCGTGGTGAAAGAGATCTGGTTGATCACGTTGTTGCCATTGAAAACCCGTTGGGCGGTCGAAATCGGGATATAAATCCTTTGCTGCTCATTGTCACTGCGACTGAAATCCCTGAAGATGCCCACCACCTGGAAGAGTACCCCGTTGATATTGAGGTATTTGCCGATGGCTGCTGTGTCTGTTCCCTTGAACAAGGCTGCTTTCACCTTTTCGCCTATCACTGCGACCTTCCGGAAATCGTGAATGTCGATGTTGTTGACAAACCTTCCCTGTACCATGGTCAGTTCCTTGATGATCCCATAATCGGGATGACAGGGAGAGAGAAAGAAATTCCCGTAATTGTTCTTATAGGAGGTGAGGTTGTTGCCCATGAAGAGGCGGGCCGACATCAGGTCGTACCCGGGAACGGTCTTTTTCAACAGGTTATAATCTTCGTTGGTAAACCGGATCTGACGACCGATCTTCATCCCTTTGTACTGAAGGTTGGTCACTCCGCTGCTGATCCATACCCCGTTTGTAGCGCCCCCTTTGAAGTTCCATTGGATGCCATTCTCCAGCCCTTTCCCCGATCCCAGCAGGATGATCAGCATGAAAATACCCCAGGCCACGCTGAAACCGGTAAGAAATGTACGCAGTTTGTTCTTCTTTACCGTACTGTAAATTTCCTGCCATTGATCGAGCTCAAACATGCGGTTGCCGGATTATTTATACCCTGATTGCACCGGTCAGTTTCAATTTTCAACAATATCCGTGATCAGACCGTCGGTGATCCGGATGGTTTTCCGGGTACGCGCGGCTATGTCGTGTTCATGGGTGACAATGATCATGGTGATCCCGGATTTATTGATTTCATGAAGTTGGTCCATCACTTCGAGGGAGGTGACTGAATCGAGGGCCCCGGTAGGTTCGTCAGCCAGGATCACTTTCGGTTGGGTGATCAGGGCGCGCGCGATGGCTACCCTTTGTTTCTGACCACCCGATAATTCGTTTGGAAGATGGTGTGCCCACTCCCTGATCCCCATCTTGTCGAGGTATTCGAGAGCGATCAGGTTTCTTTTTTTTCGTTTCACATGCTGGTAATAAAGAGGCATGGCGACATTCTCCATCGCGTTTTTAAACGAAATCAGGTTGAACGACTGGAAAACGAAACCCAACATGCGGTTGCGAAGCTGTGCTGCTTTTCGTTCATTGAGCCGTTTGATCTTCACTCCGCCTAAGATGTACTCCCCCTGATCGTAGGTGTCGAGGATTCCCAAAATGTTCAGTAAAGTCGATTTGCCGCTGCCTGAAGCACCCATCACGGAGATCATGTCGCCGGCAGCCACATCCAGGTCGATCCCTTTCAGGACATGGAGGCTGTTCTGGCCGTTCAGGTAAGATTTATGAATGTTCCTGATGCTGATCATTGATAAAAGAAGTATCGGTTGTTATCCGTTATTGGACTGATTATTTTGATAAATGTTACAAAATTAGATGCAAAATCATCAGTTTTCAGGAAGACTCCCGGTCAATCTGTAAAAATGGTAAAACAAATACCCGATTTACTTTATTGGTTGCGGGTGAGTTCCTGGAATACCTCTTCCAGTTTTTGTTCTTCCCGGATCAATGAAAGGACAGTCAGGTTGTTTTCAACGGCAAATTGGAATACAGCTGCACGGATATCGTGGCCGGGGGTGGGGGAAAGCAGCCACGTAGCCGATGCACGGAGTGGTGGTGAGGTAATCTGGCCGGGGTTGGCCGGTTGAACCACGGGAGTAGTTTCTATGACGCCGGGAATGGTCTTTAAAAGGTCGGCGGTCACCTCTTTTTCAAATTCAACCCTGACCAGGGCTTTACCGGCGGCCATGTGTTGCAGGTTGTGTGTGGTATTGTCGGCCACGATCCTGCCCTGATGGATGATGATGGCCCGGTTGCAGATTGCTTCTGCCTCTTGCATGATGTGGGTTGACAACATCACGGTCTTTTTTTTGCCGATCTCGCGGATCAGTCCCCTGATCTCCAGAAGCTGGTTGGGATCCAATCCTGAAGTAGGCTCGTCAAGGATCAGTACTTCGGGATCATGGATCAATGCTTGTGCCAACCCTGCCCGCTGGCGATATCCTTTGGAAAGCGCTCCCAGCTTTTTATGTTGTTCGGGACCCAGTCCGGTCAGTTCGATCATTGCGTCAACCCTCGAAGCGACTTTGTTGCGGAGTTGGTGCATCCCGGCCATGAAAGTGAGAAATTCACGGACGTACATGTCCAGGTACAGCGGATTGTTTTCAGGCAGGTAACCCGTCTTACTTCTTACAACAATCGGGTTTTCCATCACGTCAACACCGCAAACCGAAGCAGACCCGGAGGTGGGAGGGATGAAGCAGGTAAGGATCTTCATTAGCGTGCTTTTCCCGGCGCCATTGGGCCCCAGCAAGCCAACAATTTCCCCGGGGCGGATATCCAGTGAAACCCCTTGCAGGGCTTGCTGGGAGCCATAATTCTTTGAAATCTGATGAACGGTGATCGACATGGGTTATCGAAGTATTACAAACGGCTGCAAAAGTACGAAATCATGGGTTATGATGAATGGTTCGCTTATCGTCCGACATATTTCCTTAATCCTGTAAGGTGTTCACCAATTTTCCGGGAGAGGAAGTAAGGCAGGTTGAGTAGAAAAAAGTTCTTGCCTTTGAGCGTTTTACACTGGTTGATGGCGGGTGGCGCGGCAGAGAGCCTGACGGCGAAGGGATGAGGTGCGCGATCCACAAACTGATGAAGTGACCGTAGCCGGCCGGGGGCGCCTGACCTGACGACGACGGGGATCAGGAGTTCTTCAAAAGGAATGACAAAATCGACCAGGGCTTCCGACTGGTTTTTGTTCCTCACCCAGAAGCGCGGCGGGTTCAGGTCTGCTAACTCCTGTCCGACGATGTGCCGCGCGATCTGACCTTCAAAGAGGGCGTTCATATCTGTACTTGCGAACAACTCCTTCCGGATTCCCGAAAAATAGTTGACCAGTCCGGTATCAACCATTTGCACCAACGGGAAACGTCCGGTATCGGGCAGGAGGGGTAGTGTAGGCAAGGTTACGGGATAGACCAGGCGGAGGACCATCATTTGTTCCAACCGGTGAAATGCCCGTGCCACTTCGCGGCTTCCGTGGTTCAGGTTCCCAAAGCCGTTAAACCGGATCCGGGTGGCTGCAAAGGGATAGCAGTTAAGGAGAATTCCCGCGGTTAATTGGCGAGCTTTTTTCCCGGCCTGGAATTGTTCGATTTGTTCCAGGAAGGTTTCGTTAAGGTTTTCATAGATTTTTTTCAGTTTCCCCGGATGGCGTGTCCGGGAAAATTCACGGACGATTTCGGGCATTCCTCCCACCAGGGTAAACTGGTGAAAATAGTGTAGTAATTTCTGGCAGGCATACAATGGGACGGGCGCTTCGCGGAATGCCTCCAGGGCTGGCGGGTCTTCCATCACGGAGAGGAACTCTTCAAAACTGAAGGGGGTCAGCCGGTATTCAGGGAGGAGGGGTTGCAGCGCTCCGTTAAACAGGGGTTGGGTAGGATCGATCAGGGAAGAGATGGCCATGATGGCCGGTGAAGGTTCTGTGGGATTTTTAAGAAGCCAGTAAAGCCATTCTGCAGCTGCGGGACAGGAGGAAATTTCGTCCAAAACCAGCAAAGTTCCTTTTCCCCTGATCTCTTTGTTTTTCAGGAAGGAGATGGCTCGAAGGATCTCTGTCTTGTTGCTGTTTCGCATGAAGATGGCCTGGTCGGCCGCGGTTGTCAGAGAGAGATAAATCCTGTTGCTGAAGCGGTTCCCAAAGGTTTCCGAGAGGGTTGTTTTCCCTACCCCTTTAGCTCCGGTGAGCAGGAAATGACGCCCTTTGGGCAGTTGATCCAGCAGAAAGCGATGAAAAAGATCCATAATGATGAGCTAAAATAAGGGATAAAAGTATAAGAAAAAGTCATAAAATAAGAGATATATGAAAAATATTTCTTTCCCGGGGTTGTAAAGCATTGTGGAATGGAAAATTAAAAATACCTTTGCGCTCCTTTTCAAAGGAAGGAATTAAAATAATAAAAATCAGAAAAAATAGCATGAACACATTAAGTTACAAGACCATCAGTGCCAACGCCGCCACGGTTACCAAGGAGTGGGTGCTTATCGACGCCGAAGACCAGGTACTGGGCCGTTTAGCGGCCAAAGTGGCCATGTTGCTGAAAGGCAAGACGAAGACCAACTACACGCCCCACGTAGATTGTGGCGACAATGTGGTGATCATCAACGCGGAGAAGGTACGGCTTACCGGCGACAAGCTGGAGGATAAGATTTATCTGACCCATTCCGGTTACCCGGGTGGTCAGAAGGAGACCACGCCGGCCGAGTTGTTGAAGAAGAAACCGACCGCTGTTGTTGAAAAAGCCATCAAGGGGATGCTCCCTAAAAACCGTCTGGGAAGGGAACTTTTCCGCAATCTTTATGTTTATGCCGGTCCTGATCACCCCCACCAGGCCCAGCAACCAAAACCTGTTCAATTAACCTCAATCAAGTAATATGGAAATCATCAATACCCTCGGCAGAAGGAAAACTGCCGTCGCAAGAATCTATCTTAAAGACGGTTCCGGTGTTATTACCGTCAATGGCCGTGAATTTAAGAACTATTTCCCGACTCCTATCCTCCAGTTCAAAGCCACTGAACCTTTTGAAGTGACCAACAACCAGGGGAAATTCGATGTGAAGGTCAACCTGGATGGTGGCGGTATCCGCGGCCAGGCAGAAGCCATGGCTTTGGCCATTGCCCGTGCCCTTTGCGAGATCAATGAAGAGTTTCGCCCCGCCCTTAAAGCCAAAGGACTGATGATGCGCGACCCGCGTATGGTGGAACGCAAAAAATTTGGTCAGAAAAAGGCCCGTAAGAGATTCCAATTCAGTAAACGTTAATATTTTCGAATTCATAGCAACCCTATATGTCAAGAACCAATTTCGATTCATTATTGGATGCCGGTGTTCATTTCGGACACCTTCGCAGAAAATGGAACCCCGCCATGGCCCCTTATATCTTCATGGAACGCAACGGGATCCATATCATCGACCTCTACAAAACCATGGCCAAGATCGATGAAGCAGCCGCGGCGCTGAAACAAATTGCCAAATCAGGAAAAAAGGTGCTCTTCGTGGCTACCAAAAAACAAGCCAAAGAGATCGTGTCCGAACACGTCCGCAGGGTCAACATGCCCTATGTCACCGAGCGCTGGCCGGGAGGTATGCTCACCAACTTCGCTACCATCCGCAAAGCCGTCAGAAAAATGATCTCCATCGATAAACTGATGGCCAGCCCGTCCTATGCCAACCTCTCCAAAAAAGAACGGCTCACCCTCACCCGCGAAAGAGCAAAACTGGAAAAGAACCTGGGCTCCATCGCCGACCTGAACCGCCTTCCGGCAGCAGTCTTCATCGTCGATATCCTCAAAGAACACATCGCCCTGGCAGAAGCTAAAAAACTGAACATCCCCACCTTCGCCATCGTCGACACCAACTCCGACCCCCGTACCGTCGATTTCCCGATACCGGCCAACGACGACGCCTCCAAATCCATCTCCCTGATCGTCGATACCATGATCCGTGCAATGGAAGAAGGCTTGGTCGAACGCAAACTCGACCGCGATAAAAAAGCTGCCGACGACGAAAGAGGCGAAGGCGAAGAAGGCGAATTCGGCCTCCATTCCAAAATGATGGACGATATGGAAGAGGAAGAGGTGGACGAAGACGGCATCAAAATCGTGAAAAAAGATTTCGTCGATACCAAAGTCTCCAAAATGAAAGGGATGGAACCCACCCCTGAAGATAAAGCCAAACCCGCCCGCAAACGGATCAGCAAACCCGCCGGTCGGAGTACCAAAAAATAACAACCCGCAGGTTGTTGATCTCAACTATTTTTTTCACTTGTATTAATCTTTACCAGTTATGAATATAACCGCCGCAGATGTCAATAAATTAAGGCAAATGACCGGAGCCGGAATGATGGATTGTAAAAAGGCCCTCCAGGAAACGGAAGGGGACTTCGAAAAAGCCATCGACTCCCTCCGCAAAAAAGGCCAGAAAATCGCCGGGAAACGCGCCGACCGCGACGCCAACCAGGGATTTGTCTTCGCCAAAACTACCGACGACAAAACCTTCGCAGCCGTCGTGATGGTCAATTGTGAAACCGATTTCGTCGGAAAAACAGAAGATTTCATCAACTTCTCCAAAGCGCTCCTCGACCTGGGCCTTGCACACCACGCCCAATCGGCAGCCGAACTCCTGCCCATGAAACTGGGAAACATCACCGTGACAGAAAAACTGGATGAACTCTTGGGAAAAACCGGCGAGAAAATCCAGATTTCCCACTTCGAAGTGATCGAAGCCCCCGTTACCTTTGCATACAACCACTTCGGAAACCGCCTGGCTACCATCGTCGGGATGAACAAAGCCGACGGGAAAAATGTTGCGGAAATCGGCCACGAACTGGCGATGCAGATTGCCGCCATGAGCCCCGTTGCCGTCGATAAAGAAAACGTACCACAGGAAGTGATCGATCGCGAACTCGAAATCGGCAAAGAACAAGCCCGCCAGGAAGGAAAACCCGAAGCAATGCTTGAAAAAATCGCCCAGGGAAAAGTCCAGAAATTTTTTAAAGAGATGACCCTGCTCAACCAGGATTTTGTGAAAGACTCAAAGAAAACGGTTCGCCAGTACATTGCCGAAAGCGATAAAGAACTGACCGTGACCGGTTTCAAACGCCTCCAACTGGGCGCTTAAGCACCCGCAACAACAAACAGGAGAGGGATTTTCTTTTACAAGGGATCCCTCTTTTATTTTCAAACCTGGTACCCCATGAAGGTTGCTTCAAAAAAAGAACAGGTCAGGGCTATGTTCGACGACATTTCGCCAAAGTACGACCTGCTGAACCATCTGCTCTCCTTCGGCATCGACTTTTCCTGGCGCAGGAAGCTGGTACGACTGCTCTTAGCAGGTAATCCGCGGTCGGTACTTGACGTGGCCACGGGCACGGCCGACCTGGCCATTGCCATTGCCAAAGCCGGCGTTGGCGCCGTCACCGGGGTTGATATCAGTGAGAAGATGCTGGCGATAGGCAGGATCAAAACTGCTGGACAAGATATTTCAGGCTCCATAGCCCTCCAGGTAGCCGACGCTGCAGCCCTTCCCTTCGCCGACAACACCTTCGATGCAGTCACGGTCGCTTTCGGGGTCAGGAACTTTGAAGACCTCCGGGCCGGGTTGACAGAAATGAAAAGGGTTTTACGTCCCGGCGGTACCCTGCTGATCCTCGAATTCTCCCACCCCGCGACCTTCCCCATGAAACAATTGTATGGGTTCTATTCCCGCCGGATCATCCCGGCAATCGGACAGCTTGTCTCCGGAAATGCAGAAGCTTACCGCTATCTTCCCGAATCGGTACGGGCTTTCCCTTCAGGAGACGATTTCCTGAAAATCCTCGCTACCATAGGGATGAACAATGCCCGCTGCCATTCTCTTACCGCCGGGATATCCTCCATTTACCAGGCTGAGAAATAGGCCGACCCGGCATTCCCGTTCTTCTCCGTTGGAAAATAAATGGCCAAAACCATCGTTATCCTTCTTCAACCAATGACTGCATTCTTTTGAAAGCACCCCGTTTTTTATCGCTTTTCCGGGTTACCCTGATCCTTCTTATCCCCCTTTCAGCCTTCAGCCAGCGAAAAGTGGTTCTGAATATGCCAACCTACGACAACGAAGTCCTTCATTTTGGCTTTGCATTGGCAGTCAATCAGTTATTTGTTTCCATTCGCCCTATCGAAAACCTGAGCAACACGGTTTTCCAAGGAGACGATCAAATTCCTGATATCAACCCCATGCCGGATTATGTGATGGTGCAGGCCATCTCCTGCGAACCTGGTTATGGTTTTACGGTCAGCATCCTGGGAGATCTCCGCGTAGGCGACCATTTCAATTTCAGGTTTATCCCTTCCTTCATGTACGGTTCCCGCCAGATCAAATACACGTTGGCGAAATACAATATGGATCCTACTGAAATGAAAATCAAAATGACCTCTGAAACCACACTGAAAGATATCCCTTCAACCTATATCAATTTCCCATTGGAGTTCAAATTCAAAGCCAAACGGTACAATAATTTCAGGCCTTACCTGATGGCAGGCGCCCTCTATTCCCTTGACCTATCATCCAACGCGAAAAAAAGAATCAACAAGAACCCGGAAACACATATTGTAAGATTTGAACAAAGCGACTTTTATATCCAGGGTGGCGTTGGATTCGATTTTTACAATGAGTGGTTCAAATTCGGTGTAGAGCTCAAGATGATGTACGGTTTGAAGGAGATGCTGACCCATGATGGCACCCTCTATACCGAATCAATTGACCGGATCAACTCCAAAATTTTTCAACTGGCATTGACTTTTGAATAAACCCGGGTCCCCCAAATAACGCATCCTATGATTAAAAAATTCATACCGTTGTTGTTTTCAGGAGCTCTGGTGCTGTTTTTGCATAACGGTTGTAAAAAAGAGTTGTCGCACCCGCCTGAAGTGGTGACGATGGAAGCAGGCACCATTACCGACACCTCCATTGTCGCCAGGGGAGAAGTCACTGATGCTGGAAGTTTTGCCCTTACGAAAGCTGGTTTCATCTGGGGAGTGACCTGGAAAGGAGTTAAAGACTTTTCTTTTTCCGATACTTTGGAGGATGGCTATCAGCGCCACCACATTGCATTGCCCGACAGTGTAACGGGCCTTTGCGAGTTTAAAATCGACTCGCTGGCAAGAGGAACCACCTATTTTATCCGCTTCTGGGCCTCCAATCAGGAAAGCATCAGCCTGGGCGATATCCTTATGGTATCAACTCCGCCCGACACCATCGATGCGATGAGAGATCCTGATGGCAACACCTATCCCACCATGACTTACCATTGGCAGGTTGGATTCACGATTACCAGCGCCACCTGGACTGTCAAAAACCTGCGAACCACCAAATACAACGACAGCCAACCGATTACAAAGCCAGAAACTGATACTCTGTGGTCAATAGCTACAGAAGGAGCCTATTGTTATTATGGTAATAAGGAGGATTCTTTGGGTTCCATATACGGGATGCTTTATAATCATCTTGCGGTCAGCTCCAATAGACTATGCCCGGAGGGGTGGCATGTACCGGACAGTACGGAGTGGGCGGCGTTGGTTGAATTCATGAATACCAATTCAGAGCGGAACATTGCCGGAGGAAAAATGAAGGAGGCCGGCACTGATCACTGGCAGAGTCCCAACACCGGAGCTGATGACCGGAGCAACTTTTCTGCTCTTCCGGGAGGAGGCAGGAGTGGGAAGGATGGTTCCTTTAACCTCCTCCAACAATATGCCAATTTTTGGAACGGAAGCGGGGTATCCGGTGGTACGGCGACAGTGTCGTACCTGTTCTATAACTCTGAACATACCGCTTCCGCCAGAAGTGACGTCCATAGTGGATTTTCGGTCAGGTGCGTCAAAAACCCCTAATAACCAATGATTTGCCCCGAGCCATAAAGGTGTACTTTTAAAGAGTCGGGCGACAACAGGGCTTGCCGGTCATAATAAATGTCGCCGATGGAACCAATGGTGGCATCGATCAGGTGGCGCGCTTTCACGTAACAATTGTTGGTGCCGTAATGCCGGATGAAAGTATAGCCGGTGGTGAGGGCGCTGCAGTCGATCTTCCCGTAATCACCGGCATAGATGGAACTGATGCCACAAAAACCACGCAGGTTAATATCACACGTTCCCATATGCTGTATAAATACTCCGGATTCAGAATTGATAATCAAGTTAAGGGTCCCGCTACCGCCCCAGGTGTGTACCTCTATGTAGCTTTTAGCCATGACATTGGTTGTATTCACATCCCCCGCGGAATTGTAATAAAGATAAAACCTTGGGTTAGTCAGGTCGCAGTACAGTCTGACATTGATGGGGTCGGAGTAGTTGCGCAGCCAGTTACAGATATTGTTGTTGTGGATGATGAGTTGACGGCCATGGGTTTCCGTTTTAATACCGCCGATGATGTGGCTGCCTGCCTGCACACTGCAGCAGTTGGCCGTGGACTGCGTCAGTATCAGGGAAACGTTCTCGTAAAGGAAAACACTGTCGAATTCACCGATTGGGCGGCTTTCAATAATTATGGGACCTGCATTGGTCAGGCAATTATCACCTTTCTGGCAACCCGCCAGGAAAAGGATTATGGAGAACATTCCGATTATCGGCAACAAGCAGTTTTTTTTCATTTATTTCACAGTTTTCCTGCCAAATCGAACCTCGAACCGATAACCCATCCCATATCCGATGTATTCGGCTTTCCCCCAAACCACTTTAAGCATAAGATTAGCGAACCAGTGTTTTGAAAAGTTATATTGAACGCTGATTTTCTGGTAGATCGATTTTGTCGGTTTCATGACATGAAGGTAATAGCCAAAGTTAAGGAGAATTCCGACCTTTCCCAGGGTAAGGTTATAGACAGCGTTGATCCCGGGATAAATGAATTTCCAGTTGGTGACGGTGGTATCCTCTTTCCCGTTCAGATCCATGTAATAAAGTTGATAAACAGTCTTTTGTGAAGGATCATAAGAGAGGTCAAAACCGATCCCCAACTGACTTTTCCGACTGAGTTTCACAAGGGTATTTTCCCAGAGGTGATAAACCAAAAAACTCTCGCCTGTTACTGCTTTTTGGTTTTTCCACCCCAGGGAAAAACCAAAATTGAAATCGAGGATTTGTTGTAAAATGGCTGAATAAGGATCGACAGGCGGATAGAAACGGTCGGTGATCTTTTTATTTTCTTTAAAGGGCTGGTATGCCACTCCGACATTCACCAGAGGCGTATTGATACCATTGTTGGGTAATTTGAGGGACCCATTCGAAAAATGTTGCAGGCTCACCCCGGTGCTGACAGAAAATGAAGGGTTGATCCTGAAGCGGGCTTCGGCCATCAGGTTCACTGCTGCATTGATGTGAGAGCCGATGGCCAGGTTTTTATAATTGTCGATGCGATCAAATCTTTTGGTCAGGTATCCCACCCCCAGCGAAAAACGAAACCCAAGGCTGAAAGTTCGTGTTTTAATCAGAGGGAAGTTGATCGTCGGCATGATGGCAAAAGCCTGCCCCAGGCTTGGATTATTCCCCAATCCGCAATAATACAGCACGATCCCGTAACCGGGATAGTTAAAGTCGCGCTGCCATTTGTGCTTTCCATAAGTGATCTTTTGAACATTGACTTCAAATGCGGGGAAGTGGCCATTGTACTGGTACAATTCCAGGTGGTGGGCATAAAAAAAGCCATAATGGACTTTTGCTTCAAACATCAGGTTGGGGGAATAGAGCGTCACATTTTCCTGTGCCCGCAGGGTGACTGTGTGGAACAGGAGCAATAGGGTTGCTGTGAGCAGGATGCGCATTCCGTCAGGTGTTTTCACAAATTCTTTCTGCCTGTTAAGGCTTTTTTCAACGGACGTAAAAGTAAAGAAATTGCATTAAGCTTGAATGAAAGAAATGTAGACCCTTTTCCATACAACCTGCTTTTCATATCTTTGTAATAATTAATCCATCTCCATGAACCGAACCGCTGTCTTTCCCGGCTCTTTCGACCCGGTTACCCGTGGTCACCTGTCAGTCATACGACGCGCTTTGCCGCTGTTCGATCACCTGACCATCGCTATTGGAACGAATGCAGGTAAAACGGCAATGTTTCCCCTTGAAACCAGAAAAGAATGGCTCCTCCGTCTTTTTGCCGGGGAACCCCGGATCACCATCGCAGCCTATTCGGGCCTCACGGTCGATTTTTGCCGGAAAATCAACGCCGGTTACCTTCTGCGGGGGTTGCGTTCATCAGCCGATTTCGAATTTGAAAAAGGGATCGCACAAATGAACCAATTGATGGCTCCGGAGATCGAAACAATTTTCCTCCTTTGTGATCTCCTTTATGCACCGATCAGTTCTTCCATCGTCAGGGACATCCTTCGCAACGGCGGCGATGTCAGCCGCTTTATCCCGGAAGGAATTTCCATCCCTCAGACCGTCAAACCGTAACCCACGGTAAAAATGCCTTTTTCGCCCCCTCGCATCCTTTGCAGGAATTGTCTGTCGATGACAGTCCTTGTTTCCGCCCTTTTTGTACCTTTGCTGGTTAAAACCGGTCGGGATGCCAGAATCCTTTAAAACCTTATGCTTTTATTGTGGATTATTGCTGTTGGCAATACCGGCCTTGCCACAGGATACCCTCTCTGCTAAGGCGCTTCCGCTACCTGTAACGGTTACCGGCTACGCCCCGGGAGCAGAAGGCAAAAGGGTGCGGATCACCACTTCCGGCGACGGGTTGACCAACATGGAAAAAGTACTGACCTCTGCCGGGGTGGAGGCAAACGGACGCTTTTCAGCCACTTTCAACCTGCCCCGTACTACTGAGGTCATCTTTGCGATACAGTTCCATACAGCCGGGGTTTACCTGGAACCGGGGGAAAAATATGACCTGAGGATCGCCCCCATGAATTATGACGATTATTCCGACAAGGATCCCTTCCTGCAATCCCAAAACCTTACACTGGAACTGCTTCATACCCATACAGAATCCGTCAATTCCCTTATTGCACGGTTCGACAGCCTCTATGATTCCTTCCTGCTCGATAATTTCAACGCCCTGTATCGTGAACGGAAAAAGAACCGTGTCGATTCACTTCACGCCCTTCTTGACCGGGAATTTCCTGTGCGAAAAAACCCCTATTTCGATGCTTATGTCAGGTACAAAGTGGCATCCCTCGAACAGCTTTCCCAATACTACAACCCGGCCATACTGGCGGCGAAATATCTCAGCGCTAAGCCGGTCTTGTTCTGGAACCGGGAGTACATGGATTTTTTCAACAACTATTTCACAAAATACATTACAGTAACTTCGATCCCATTACACAAGATCGATTTCAAACCCTTGCTGACCGGCAACCAGCCGGTCAAAAACATGCTGAATGCCCTCTCGTCCGATACCATACTTGATACGGGACCTTTGCGGGAAATGGCCCTTTTAAAAGGATTGCTCGAATTTTACAGTTTACCCGGGTACGACCGCCCGGCCATCCTGGAAGCCCTGAAAACGCTTCACGAACAATCACAGTTTGAAGGAACCCGTGAAGTAGCAGGGAATTGCATCCTTTACCTTGAGCGGCTTCAGCCGGGAAGCACCGCTCCGGAATTCAGTCTCACCGATCGTAACGGGAAAGAGCTAACCCTGAATGATTTTAAAGGGAAACCGCTGCTACTCTGTTTCTGGACTACCTGGTGTACTGAATGTCTTACAGAAATGGACCTTTTAGTACCTTTGTACGAGAAGTACAAGGAGCAGATAAATTTCCTTTCAGTTTCTGCCGATAAGTACCTCAGTAAGATGGTGCTTTTCATTGACCTGAAAAAGGAATATACCTGGAATTTTGCTAACCTGGGCGACCGGTTGGAGACCTTGCTGGATTATGAAATCCGTTCATACCCTTTCTTTGTGCTCATCGACAGCCGGGGGAGAATATTCCGCTATCCTGCCGCAGCACCCGGGGGAGGCCTGGAACATCAAATAGTACAACTTTTACATGAATAACTGAATCGTATGTTAGATATTTTTAAGAAGTTTTTAGGCAATAAATCCCAAAGGGATATCAAGGCGATTGAACCCCAGGTAAGCAAAGCCCTGGAGGCTTATGAAACCATCAAAACACTTTCGAACGACGGACTTCGGGAAAAAACAGTGGAATTTAAACGCCGCATCAGGGAACATATCTCCGCAAAAGAAGAAGAGATCCAAAACCTGAAAGCGCAACTGGCCGGCGACGAACTTGGAATCGATGAAAAAGAGAAACTCTATGTAACACTCGATCACCTTGAGAAAGAAAGTTATGAGATGACACAGGAGATCCTTCACGAGATTTTACCGGAAGCCTTTGCAGTGATGAAAGATACCACCCGGCGATTTTTCGAAAATGAGTTCGTGGAGGTGACAGCTACCCAAAATGACCGTGATCTGGCTGCCCGCAAATCGAGTGTTGAAATAGAGGGTGATGTCGCACGTTACAGCAACCGCTGGATGGCTGGCGGGAACATGATCCAATGGGACATGGTTCACTACAATTGCCAGCTCATCGGAGGGGTGGTACTGCATGAAGGCAAAATCGCCGAAATGGCCACCGGTGAAGGTAAAACACTGGTTGCCACCCTCCCCATGTATCTTAATGCCCTCCCGGGGAAAGGGGTGCATATCGTTACCGTGAACGACTACCTGGCCAAACGTGACTCGGAATGGATGGGAACTTTGTTCGAATTCCACGGATTGAAGGTGGATTGCATCGACCGCCACGAACCCAATTCTCAGCCCAGACGCGAAGCGTACCTTGCCGACATCACTTACGGGACTAACAACGAATTCGGTTTCGATTACCTGCGTGATAACATGACCAGCAACCCGGAAGAACTGGTACAACGTCCTCATAACTATGCCATCGTCGATGAGGTTGACTCGGTATTGATCGACGACGCCCGTACACCGCTCATCATTTCAGGCCCTACACCTAAAGGGGAGAATCAGCTTTTCGACGACCTGAAACCCAACGTGATGAAGCTGTACAACGCCCAACGAAACCTGGTGACCAAACTGTTAGCCGAAGCCAAATCGCTGACAGAAAATCCCGAGAATGAAGATAATTTCCGCAGGGGAGGAGAACAACTGCTGCGGGCTTTTCATGGCCTGCCGAAAAACAAAGCGCTGATCAAATTCCTTAGTGAACCGGGAATGAGGGCGCTAATGCAGAAAACCGAAAACTTTTTTCTGGCGGAACAGGCTAAAAACATGCACATCATCGACGATGAGCTTTTCTTCGTGATTGATGAAAAAAGTAACACCATCGAATTGCGTGAAAAGGGAATTGACCTGCTCTCCGAATCTTATGAAGACCCTACTTTTTACATCCTTCCCGATATTGGTTCGGTGATCGCCGACATTGAACGGCAGAACCTCAACGAGGTGGAGAAAATGGAGAAGAAAGATGCCCTGATGCGCGACTATTCGATCAAGAGCGAACGGGTGCATACCGTCAACCAACTGCTCAAGGCCTACGCGTTATTTGAGAAAGATGTTGAGTACGTGGTGATGGATAACAAGGTCAAGATCGTGGATGAACAGACCGGCCGTATTTTAGAGGGCCGGCGTTACAGCGACGGGCTTCACCAAGCCATTGAAGCAAAGGAAAACGTGAAGATTGAGGCAGCCACCCAGACTTATGCCACCGTCACCCTTCAGAACTATTTCAGGATGTATAAGAAGCTGGCCGGGATGACGGGGACTGCCGAGACGGAAGCGGGAGAATTCTGGGATATCTACAAACTGGATGTCGTAGTGATTCCGACCAACAAACCTGTGGTGCGCGACGACCGGGAAGACCTGGTTTACAAGACAAAAAGAGAGAAGTTTAACGCCGTGATCGATGAAATCGAAAAACTGATCGGCCTGGGACGCCCGGTACTGGTTGGAACCACTTCGGTCGAAACTTCTGAGCTGCTCAGCAGGATGCTCAAAAGAAAGAACATTCCCCACAACGTGTTGAATGCCAAACTTCATGCACGGGAGGCCGACATCGTGGCGGAAGCCGGGAGATCCGGAACCGTGACCATTGCCACCAACATGGCGGGTCGTGGTACCGACATCAAGCTGGGACCCGGGGTAAAACAGGCCGGTGGACTGGCCATCATCGGTACCGAAAGGCATGAATCACGGCGGGTTGACCGGCAGCTCCGGGGGCGTTCCGGACGCCAGGGAGACCCGGGAAGTTCACAATTCTTCGTTTCACTGGAAGATGACCTGATGCGGATGTTCGGTTCGGAAAGAATCGCCAAAATCATGGACCGTATGGGAATCCAGGAAGGAGAGGTGATCCAGCATTCGATGATCACCAAGTCGATCGAACGGGCACAAAGGAAAGTGGAAGAAAACAACTTCGGTATCCGGAAACGGTTGCTGGAGTACGACGACGTGATGAATATCCAACGAGAAGCAATTTATAAAAAACGGCGCCACGCCCTCTTTGGCGACCGGCTGGCAGTGGATATCTCCAACATGATCTATGACGTTTGCGAGACCGTGGTACTCGATACCCTCGATGAAAGGGATTATGCCGGGTTTAAATACGAGTTACTAAAAGAATTTGCAGCCGATTCACCCTTTACTGAAAGCGAATTCACCTCCTCGGACAACACGGAACTTACCGAAAACCTCTACAACTATATCTACAAGCGATACCGCAACAAGTGCGAGCAAATTGCGATGAAAACCTATCCGATCATCCGAAACGTTTTCGAAAACGATACCCGGTACGAAAACATCGCGATCCCTGTCACCGACGGCATCAAGACCATGCAAGCCGTGGCCAATCTCAGAAAAGCGTATGAAGACCAGGGAAAAGAGGTGATCCTGTCAATTGAAAAAGGAATTGTGCTCGGCATGATCGACAATGCCTGGAAAGACCATTTACGTGAGATGGATGACTTGAAACAGTCGGTTCAAAATGCAGCCTATGAGCAAAAAGACCCCTTGCTTATTTACAAAGGGGAATCTTTCAAGTTGTTCAAAACCATGGTCCAAACGACCAACAAGGAAATTACTTCCTTCCTCATCAAATCAGATGTCCCGTTCCAGGCGGAAAATGTCAGAGAAGCACAAGCCCCGCGCAGGATGGACCGCTCCCGGATGCGGGAAGAGAGATCAGACCTTTTATCGCAAGCCAATTCCAATACGCAGGAAAAATCAAAACCCCAGCCGGTAAAAGTTGAAAAACGGGTAGGCCGCAACGACCCTTGTCCATGCGGCAGCGGGAAAAAGTTCAAGAATTGCCACGGGATCGGCAGTAATTGATTGAACCTTTAAACAACATAAAATCAATTATTTATAATAAATCATCCAAGTCGGATCTGGGAACAGATTCATGAAAGATAAAAACCAGCAACATGAAAAGGTTTAAAAGAATTTTATTAAAGCTTTCCGGTGAGGCGCTGGAAGGGAACCAGGGTTACGGGATCGATCCCTCCCGTCTGGAAGCGTACGCCCATGAAATCGAATCGGTCAGATCCCTTGGAGTGGAAGTGGCAGTGGTGATGGGCGGTGGAAATATCTACCGGGGGTTGCAGGGTACGGGTAAAGGAATGGACCGCGTACAGGGTGATTACATGGGAATGCTGGCTACCGTTATCAACAGCATGGCTCTTCAGGAAACATTGGAACAGATGGGAATCCCTGCAAAGATCCTCAGCACCCTGACCATACAACCAGTCGTCGAACCGATGAGCCGCCGTACCGCCATTCGTTATCTTGAAGAGGGGAAAGTAGTGCTCATCGCCGGAGGGACGGGAAATCCTTTCTTTACCACCGACAGCGCAGCGGCATTGAGAGCCCTGGAGATCGGCGCTGATGCGATCCTTAAGGGAACCCGCGTTGACGGAGTCTATACGGCCGATCCGGAAAAAGATCCTGCTGCAAAAAGGTATGATCAACTCACTTTTTCCGAAGCGATGGAAAAAGGTTTGAAGGTAATGGATCTCACTGCGTTTGCTCTTTGCCGTGAAAACAAACTGCCGATCATCGTTTTCAATATGAATGTTCCCGGGAACCTGCAGCGGGTGTTATCGGGCGAACCGGTTGGTACGGTTGTTCAGGAATGAGGTATCACACTTGAAGAATTGCTTTTTTTTGCGAAATTTGCACGTTTTTATCCGACTTTTCTATGAATGAAGAGATAGAATTTACATTAGAGGAGACCCGTGAGAGCATGCACTTAGCGGTCGTGCACCTTGAAAAGGAACTTCAGAAGGTAAGGGCCGGAAAGGCCAGCGCCCAGATGCTCGACGGGGTGAAAATCGATTACTACGGTGTCATGACCCCCATTGATAAAACGGCCAATATCAGCACTCCCGACGGACGGCAGATCATTGTACAACCCTGGGACAAAAGTGTGCTGTCGCTGATCGACAAAGCCATTCAGGCAGCGAACCTTGGCTTTAATCCTAAAAATGAAGGAGAAATTTTACGAATCATCGTTCCCCCGCTTACAGAGGAAAGAAGGCGTGACCTGGTTAAAAAAGCCAGAATCGAAGCTGAAAACGCCAGGATCACCATCCGCAACATCCGGCGGAATTCGAACGAAACGGCAAAAAAATTGAAAAAAGATGGCGTTCCCGAAGATGAAATTGATAAGTTAGAAACGGATATCCAAAAACTCACCGACGATTTTATCGTGAAAATTGATAAAATCTTTGAGGTCAAAGAGAAAGATATCATGACCGTGTAACGGTGAATCGGGCACTGTAGAATCAGTAAACCACAATTTCATCGGTAAAGATCCAGCAATCCTGTCCATGCCCTTCATGCCACTCAGGGCATTTCCCTAAGTTTTTTCCGATTACTTTCACATACCTGGCTTTGGTCCCGGAGAGAAACTGAATGTTAAAAGGTTGGATAAAGACCTGCGATTCTTTGGGTGACACCGTAGCCGGAACTTCGTTGATCGAGTGGTACTTTTTCCCGTCCGATGAGAGAGAGTATTCCACATACGTGGGAAGAAAGATCCAGCTCCGTTGATTTTGCAGGAAATTCATCTGGACTGAGTTGATGGGCATCTCTTTTCCCAGGTCGATGATCACTTCCAGATCTTTGCCAAAGTATCCCTGCCAATAACCGTCGCGGTGACTGGAAGAACCCCTCAGTCCATCTACCAGGGCACCGGGACCCGAGGAGGGATAACGGTAGGAATAGCCGGAAACGTACTTAAGGGGTCGGCCAAGTGCCTGGTGATAGAGGAAGGGGAGGTCCACAGATTTTTCCTTCATTTTCCCATCCACAAAAAGCGCTGCCCGGATGATCCCGTTACGGTTGATCTCAAAAGGACCGGTATAGATTGGAGAAGTGTCTTTCACATCATCGCCGTTGATGGTATAACGGATGGGCACATCAACCTGTTCCGATCCGATGACGACCTCGGTGACCCCGGTCTCAGGATCGGTTACCGTGTTGATTTCGGCCTTGAATGAACCTTTGCTGTAATTCACATCGAGGTATTCCAGTCTTTTGAAGTGCTCTTTCAACCGGTTTCTGAAATCGTCCCATTCCCTTGATTTTTGAGGCGTCCAGACCAACTCAGCCAGTGCCAGTACCCGTGGGAAAGCCATGTATTCCATGTGGCGGGTCGTACCGATGAATTCACTCCAGAGATTTCCCTGGGCTCCCAGGATATGCTTTGCCTCTTCCGGGTTAAGTTCCTGAGGGGTGGGGTTGAAAGAATAGACTTTTTTTAGCGTGACCAATCCCCCGATCGATTTGGGCTCGAACTCCGGATCGGCCTGGTAATAATCGAAATAACAAAAACCTGTCGGGGTCATGATGGCATCGTGACCTTGTCTGGCTGCAGCAATGGCGCCTTCAACGCCCCGCCACGACATCACGGTAGCTTCAGGAGCCAACCCGCCTTCCAGGATCTCGTCCCAGCCGATCACTTTACGACCCTTGGAAACGATATACTGCTCCATCCTCTTGATAAAATAGCTCTGAAGCTCCTTTTCATCCCTGAGCCCTTCACTTTTTATCCGTTGCCGGCATTTCGGACAGGTTTTCCAATTGGTCTTATCGGCCTCATCCCCACCGATATGGATATATTTTGATGGGAAAAGCGCCATCACCTCGTCCATTACATCCTGTAAGAAAATAAAAACGGAATCATTCCCGGCACAATAGATATCCAGGTTGGGCCAGTAGCTACCCGTGGGTACCGGAACCGGTTTCCCGCTACAGGAGAATTGGGGATAGGCTGATAAAACCTCGACACAATGGGCTGGCATCTCTATTTCAGGGATGACGGTGATGTATCGGTCGGCGGCATATTGAACCACTTCCCGTATCTCTTCTTGTGTGTAGAAACCTCCGTAAGTGGCCGGTTCCCCAGGTTGAGCAGCCGGACGTTCGTTCCAGGGTTTGTCTTCATGGTCAACCCGCCAGGCAGCCATAGTGGTGAGTTTCGGATATTTTTTAATCTCGATGCGCCAGCCATTGTCGTCGGTCAGATGCCAATGGAACCTGTTTATCTTGTACAGGGCGATCAGATCGATATATTTTTTTACAAATTCTTTCGGGAAGAAATGACGGGAAACATCCAGATGCATTCCACGGTACGGGTACCTGGGTTGATCCCGGATCTCAATGCAGGGAATGGTAAA
>CALMDO010000321.1 GCA_937862805.1 uncultured Bacteroidota bacterium | reverse complement strand
ACCAGCTTTTCTTCGGAATCCTGGTGATTGATGCCCAAATGGAACAACTCAACATACTGATATCCAACCTCAACCGCAGTCTTAACAGCGTCAGACTGACATCTGAAAACGGACTGGCTTACCAATCGGATGTGGATGAGGTGAAAGCGGAATTGCTGACGGTGAACCAGCGGAAAATCGAATTCCTCTACACACGGAAAGGATTTACAGAGATGTTGTCCTTCATGACCGGAATCACCCTGAACGAAGCTACCCTGCTGCAAAGACCGGTAGTGACCGAAAACTACCTTTCAATGACCAACCGGAGACCCGAATTGGAACTCTTCGCAAGCCAACTCCGGCTTACAGGGGCTTCCTCTGCGTTCGACAAGGTAGCCGCGATGCCCAAATTCGGGGCGATGGCAGCCGGGATATTGATCGAACCGGGAATCACTTTCGGCACAGCGACCATGAACACCCTCGCTGTAGCAGGACTCAGCTTCTCGTGGAACACCTCGGGCATCTATACCTTATCGAAAAACAACCAACTCAACAAGATCCGGCTGGATAAAATCAATAACCAGCAGGAGACCTTTCTGTTCAACAACGCGTTACAACTGAAACAATCCTCGTCTGAAATTGAAAAGCAACAGGAGATCATTAAAAATGACGATGCCATTGTCCGATTGAAATCCAAAATTAAAGATGCTTACCAGTTGAAGTACGACAACGGGATTTGTTCGATGAACGACCTGATCCATTCCATCAACAAAGAAAGTGAAGCAAAAAGTAACCAGGTTTTGCACCAGGTTCAACTGCTGATGAGCATTTACAGTTATAAAACAAAAACAGGAAATTAGTCTTAACAAATAAATAGCAGATTATGAAATACGGTTCCATTTTATTGTCAGTCATCAGCTTCTTGTTGTTTTCGTGTAACAATGGCAAATTGACATCCGATGCCGCGGGAAATTTTGAAGCAGTGGAAACGATGGTTTCGGCGGAAGCCAACGGGAAGATCCTTTCTTTGACCATTACGGAAGGGGAAGTTTTAAAGCCCGGCCAGCCGGTGGGTTTTATCGATAGTACACAGCTCTATCTGAACAAGATGCAACTGATGCAAAGCCGTAAAGCGATACTTACCGGACGTCCTGATATCAAAACCCAGCTCGAATCGCTTGAAAAGGAGCTGTCCAACGCTATTTCCGATCGCGACCGGATCCGGAACCTGGTGAAAGGAGAAGTAGCGTCGCAGAAACAATTAGATGACGCCAACACCAGAGTCGAGGTGCTGAAGGCCCGCATCGATGCACAGAAAAGCGCACTGAGTACCAATTCAAACGCCCTCACCGAGCAGGGAGGCACCGTCGAAATACAATTGGCCCAGGTTGAAGACTTGCTGAAAAAATGCAGAATCGTCAACCCGGTAGCCGGTACTGTTCTGGCAAAATATGCGGAGCCCTTTGAGATGACAGCTCAGGGAAGGCCCCTGTACAAGATCGCAGACCTCGAAAACCTCTTTATCAGGATCTACGTAAGCGAAACCCAATTGTCGCAAATCAGGATCGGGCAGAAGGCGGAAGTCCTGATCGATAGCGACAAAAAGGGGTTTAAAAAGTACGAAGGCACCATCAGTTGGATTTCTTCGAAAGCCGAGTTCACTCCGAAGATCATCCAGACCAAAGAAGAACGGGTAACCCTTGTGTATGCCGTAAAGGTTCTGGTCAAAAACGATGGCTACCTCAAAATCGGGATGCCTGGTGAGGTAACCTTCGTAAAATAACATCATGACAGCTTCAAACATCGTTACAGTCGATCATCTGACCAAATCGTTTGGCAAGGTCAAAGCCTTACAGGATATCTCATTTGCGACAACAAAGGGGGAGATCTTCGGCTTTATCGGTCCGGACGGATCGGGTAAAACGACGCTCTTCAGGATCATAACTACTCTTTTATTACCCGACCAGGGGCAGGTGACCGTCCTGGGACTCGACTGCGTGAAAGGTTTCAGGGAACTCCGCAGGCATATTGGTTATATGCCCGGGCGTTTCAGCCTGTACATGGATCTCACTGTGGAAGAGAACCTGAACTTTTACGCCACTGTCTTCGGTACCACCATCAACGATAATTACGAACTGATAGCCGACATTTATTCGCACATCGAACCCTTTAAAAACCGGCCCGCAGGAAAACTTTCCGGAGGAATGAAACAAAAACTTGCCCTCTCTTGCGCCCTCATCCACAAACCGGAACTGCTGGTTCTTGACGAGCCCACCACCGGCGTGGATGCCGTTTCCCGCGCAGAATTCTGGGAAATGTTGAAAAAATTACGTAAATATAACATTACCATACTTGTTTCCACACCCTACATGGATGAAGCGATGCAGTGCGACAAGGTAGCTCTTATACAGGAAGGAAAACTCCTTTCGGTTGATCAACCCGAAAAAATCACTGATGGTTTCAGCAGGAAGCTGTTCAGCATCAAAGCATCTGAAAAGTATCACCTGATCATGGCTCTCCGGGAATTTCCATTGATCAACACCGCCTATCCTTTTGGCGATTCCGTTCATGTGACTTTCCGTGACGACCGTTATGATGATTCATTGCTGACCTTTCTCCAAACCAAAGGTATCACCGGTGTGACCATTGATCAAACGAGGGCGGGTATTGAAGACCGGTTTTTAGAATTGATGACCCCATGAACGAAAAAGTAATATCGGTCCATAACCTGGTGAAGAAATTCGGGAATTTCATTGCCAATGACCATCTCAGTTTCGAAGTATACCAGGGTGAAATCTTTGGATTCCTGGGAGCCAACGGAGCCGGGAAAACCACTGCCATCCGGATTCTTTCAGGCCTCTCCCGGCCCACCTCGGGAAAAGTGATGGTAGCCGGGTTCGATGCTTTGAAACAGCCTGAGCAGATCAAAAAGAACATCGGGTACATGTGTCAGCGGTTCTCACTGTATGAAGACCTGACCGTAAAGGAGAACATCATGCTATACGGAGGCATCTACGGTATGAAGAAACAACTGATCCGCGAAAGGACAAAAAGCCTCCTCGTACGGCTCCGGTTCGAAGAGTTTGGCGATCGGTTGATAGCTTCTCTCCCACTGGGGTTGAAACAGAAGCTGGCATTCTCCGTGGCCGTTCTCCACGAACCGAAGATCGTTTTCCTGGATGAACCCACCGGCGGGGTGGATCCCATCACCAGAAGGCAGTTCTGGGAGATGATTTACGAAACAGCCGCCCGCGGCATCACTGTTTTTGTCACCACGCACTACATGGATGAAGCAGAATATTGCGACAGGGTCTCGATCATGGACGAAGGAAAGATCGAAGCCCTGGACACGCCTGCCGAACTTAAAAAGAAGTACCAGGCCGGATCCATTGAAGAAGTTTTCATCCGCATTGCACGTCACGGAAAAAAATAACCTATGAAACGGCTCCTTGTTTTCGTTAAAAAAGAATTCATCCATATTTTCAGGGACTTTCGGACGATGGTCATCCTCTTCCTTATCCCGGGAGCGCTCATTCTCCTTTTCGGGTTCGTGGTAAGCAACGACTTGAAAAACGCCAGGATCTCCTTTCTGGATCTCTCGAAGGATGAGATGACCCTGAAATTGACAGATAAAATTTGTTCCTCCGGGTTTTTCGTCAGGGGCGAGAACCTCCATAGTTACGGGGATATTGAGCGAGCGCTCAGGGGTAACAACAATAAAGCGGTCATCATCTTTGAAAAAGATTTCAGCCGAAAGCTGATCAGCGAAGGAAAAGCAACAGTGAACATCATAACCGACGGTTCAGAACCCAATATGGCCACAATGGCCACCAACTACGTCTCGGCCATCGTTTCTGATTTCAACAGCGAACTGGTGGGAGGCGGAGCGGCAGCAATGCTGCTGGTACACCCCGAAGTCCGGATGTTTTACAACCCGACCCTGAAAGGGCAGCACATGTTCGTGCCGGGCGTCATCACCCTGATCATGATCCTGATCTGTGCCCTGATGACCTCCATCACCATCACCCGCGAGAAGGAATTCGGCACCATGGAGGCGTTGCTGGTCTCTCCTCTCAAGCCGATTCAAATCATCCTTGGGAAAATCGTCCCCTATTTCATCCTCTCCTTTATTGATGTGATCATCATCCTGGTACTTTCCTGGTTCGTGTTCGATCTGCCCGTTAAAGGGAGCATCTTCCTGTTATTAGCCGAGGCCATGTTATACATCCTGATGAGCCTTTCTCTTGGAATCCTTATCTCCACCGTTTCCAAAACGATGCAGCAGGCCATTTTCATTTCACTCGTAGGGATGATGTTGCCGACCATCCTGTTATCCGGATTTATTTACCCGATAGAGAACATGCCCAAAATTTACGATTGGGTGAGCGCCGTCATGCCTCCGCGCTATTTTGTCATCATCATCAAAAATGTGATGATCAAGGGAACCGGGTTTAGTTATATATGGAAAGAGACCCTGATTCTTTGTCTCTTTACGGTTGTTGCCATCGGGCTCAGTATGCGGAAATTCAACATCAGACTTCAATAACAAGGGAGGGAACACGCGATGCGGACGATATTATACCTGATCCGAAAAGAGTTCATTCAGATATTCAGGGATAAATTCCTGGGCAGGGCCATCTTTGCAATACCCCTCATCCAGATGCTGATCCTGGTACCGGCCGTGACTTTTGAGATCAAGGAGGTCAATCTCTGTGTGGTTGATAAAGACATGACTACCGAATCAAGAGAGTTGATCAGCAAACTGGCAGGTTCCACCTTTTTTAAAATCCGCCATGCGACCTTCTCGGAGCGGGAAGCCAACGATTTTCTCCACCGGGGTCAATGTGACCTGATTCTCCAGATACCTCAAGGGTTCGGGAAGGACATAGGTAAAGGAACTCCAACGAAACTAATGGCCTCGGCCAACGCGATCAATGCCATGAATGCCCAACTTTCGTGGGCCTATCTTAATGGGGTGATCAGGGACTACAACATGAACATCCTGGCACAGGAGATCGGCAACGCCCCGGAGAAGGCCATCCCGCAGATTGAAGTAACAAACCGATACTGGTACAACGAAATGCTCAACTATAACTTCTACATGCAGCCGGGTATCCTGGGAGTGTTGGTGCTGGCCATCGGGTTTATCCTTGCCGGCCTGAACCTGGTGAAAGAGAAGGAGATCGGGACCATCGAACAAATGAACGTGACCCCTGTCAAGAAATACCAGTTCATTCTCTCGAAGATCGTCCCTTTTCTGATCATTGGTTTGATTGATCTCGCGCTGGGAATCGCGATCGGAAGACTGGTGTTTAATATTCCTTTTGTGGGAAGCATCTGGCTGTTGTTTCTTTGCTCAACCATCTTTCTGATCGCGGTGCTGGGGTTGGCGTTGCTCATTTCCACCTTTTCAGCCACCCAGCAGCAATTCATGTTCACAGGTTTCTTCTTCATGATCATCTTCATCCTTATGAGCGGTATCTTCACACCGTATGAAAGCATGCCCGGGTGGGCACAGAAAATCGACCTGCTGAACCCCGTGGTTTACATCATGCGGATCAACCGCATGATCATGCTGAAAGGATCGACGTTGTATGACATCCGTACCGAATTCATGGCACTGGTCCTCTTTGCTATTGGTACCACCACCCTGGCAGTAAACCGTTACCGAAAAACAGCATGACCTTCAAGCAAGATCCTTTCAGGGATCACCTTGAACGCCGATAGCTACTAATCCGGCGTATTGCGTTCTCCTGCAGGTCGAAGTAATAAAACTTTTTCATACAGTTGATTTAGAAGTCCTTAATAACCTCCTCCTATTCCTTCACAAACTTCACCGTCGAAACCTGCCGC
>CALMDO010000320.1 GCA_937862805.1 uncultured Bacteroidota bacterium | reverse complement strand
CAAATCGAAAAAGAGGGTGATGACCTGCTGATTCCGACCCATGAAAATTATGAAGTCGAAACCTTCATGGACGGTTCGATCATGACCATTGCCGACGCCCCGTGGCCGGGCTTTACTCCCGACCTGATCAGCATCGTACTGGTGACTGCCATACAAGCCAAAGGGAGCGTACTGATCCATCAAAAGATGTTTGAAAGCCGCCTCTTCTTCGTTGATAAACTGATCGATATGGGTGCCAGGATCATCCTTTGTGATCCCCACCGCGCCACCGTCATCGGCCTCGACCATCAATATCCCCTCAGGGGAATCCGGATGTCCTCTCCCGATATCCGGGCCGGTGTCGCCTTACTGATCGCCGCCCTCTCTGCAGAAGGGACCAGCATTATCGACAACATCGAACAGATTGACAGGGGATACCAGAACATCGACGACCGCCTCCGTCAACTCGGCGCCTCGATCGAACGGATCACAGGCTGACAATTTGTCCTGATCTGCCCTCTGGCAGGTTTTTTGTAAATAACTGGCCGACATTTCCCGACTAAATACGCCCTATGAACCGAAAAACGAAACCAGAAGAAAAAGAGACAAAATCCGGTGACACTTCCAAAACTGAGCCCACCGGGACAGGCCTTGATGGAGATTTAGCTGCCTCTGCAACCGAGGCGACCGCAGAAGAATCCCAAAACAACGGAACCGGGGAACCTGATCTTGAAAGCCAAGTCATTGAATTAAAGGATAAATACCTGAGGCTTTATTCAGAATTTGACAATTATCGAAAACGCACGATCAAAGAAAAAATAGAGATCACTAAATTTGCCGCCTCGGAAATCATTGAAAAACTCCTTCCCGTCCTCGACGATTTTGAAAGAGCCATCAAGGCTTTTGATGCTTCAAATGAAGCTGACAAAGCTTTTAAAGATGGCATTGTGCTGATTTTTGGAAAATTTCTTTCCATCCTGAATCAACAGGGGCTGGAACAATTGCGTACCATCGGGGAGACGTTCGATACTGATTTTCATGAAGCAATCACCAATATACCTGCTCCCTCGCCTGAACAGCAAGGCAAAATCATCGATGAAATACAAAAGGGCTACCTGCTCCATGGAAAGGTGATTCGTTATGCCAAAGTGGTAGTAGGAAATTGAGGGAAGTAACACTGAGACGAAAAGATAAATGTCAAAACGAGATTACTACGAAATTCTGGAAGTCAGCAAAGATGCTTCCCCTGAAGAATTAAAAAAGGCCTACCGAAAACAAGCGTTGCGCTTCCATCCCGATAAAAATCCCGGTAATAAAGAAGCGGAAGAAAAGTTCAAGGAAGCCGCTGAAGCATACGAAATCCTCAGTGATCCGAACAAAAGACAGCGTTACGACCAATTTGGACACGCCGGGCTTGGCAACGGGGGAGGTTTTTCAGGATTCGGAGGAGGCATGACCATGGAGGATATCTTCCAACACTTCGGAGATATCTTCGGCGGAGGAGGGGATCCTTTCAGTTCGTTCTTCGGAGGTGGCGGAGGGCGACGAGGCCGTACCGTTAACCGCGGTTCCAATCTCCGCGTAAAGGTCAAGCTGACCCTGGAAGAAGTGGCACACGGCGTTGAGAAAAAGATAAAAGTCAACAAATACATCACCTGCCACACCTGCCAGGGAAGCGGAGCAAAAGGTGGCAGCGCTTATTCTACCTGCTCTACCTGTAAAGGTTCAGGCCACGTGACCCGTGTCACCTCAACATTCTTAGGGCAAATGCAAACCACTTCGACCTGTCCCCACTGCGGTGGTGAAGGAAAAATCATCACCGATAAATGCCCCGATTGCGCCGGCAACGGCATCATCAAAGGAGAAGAGGTGATTGCCATTAAAATTCCGGCAGGAGTCGCCGAAGGAATGCAACTCTCGATGTCAGGCAAAGGCAACGCGGCTGCCCGTGGTGGCGTACCCGGCGACCTTCTGATACAAATTGATGAGATCCGGCACGAACTCTTTGAACGCGAAGGGAATAACTTACTTTACAGCCATTTCATCACCTTTACCGATGCCTCTTTGGGAGCAACCGCCGAAGTCCCTGTTATCGACGGGAAAGTGAAAATAAAGATCGAACAGGGAACGCAAAGCGGAAAAGTGATCAGGCTGAGGGGTAAAGGATTGCCATCAATCAACGGCTATGAGGGAAAAGGAGACTTACTGATCACCCTGCATATCTGGACTCCGAAAAACCTCTCGAAAGAAGAAAAAGCAATCCTCGAGAAGCTTGGTAAAGCACCCAATTTCAAACCTTCCCCCGACTCCCAGGGGAAGAACTTCTTTTCAAAAATGAAAGACTATTTCGATCAATAATCCCATCATGGAGCTCTTTTCCGCCCTGGAAATCACCAAAAACTTTGCACACCACAAAGCCCTTGACCAGGTATCCATCCATGTCCCTGAACAATCCATTTTCGGCTTGCTGGGTCCAAACGGAGCAGGTAAAACGACCCTGATCCGCATCATCAACCAGATCATAGCCCCCGATTCGGGAACTTTACTCCTCAACGGGAGACAACTGAAGCCTGAAGATACCGCCTCCATCGGGTATCTTCCCGAAGAAAGGGGATTGTATAAAAAGATGACCGTTGGAGAACAAGCCATGTACCTGGCCCGTTTGAAAGGACTAAGCCGACAGGAAGCCCGGAAAAGACTGAAATCACTGTTTGTGAAATTTGAGATCATCGGCTGGTGGAACCGAAAGGTGGAAGAACTTTCCAAGGGTATGCAACAGAAAGTACAGTTCATTGTCACCATTATCCATGAGCCGAAACTGCTGATCTTTGATGAACCTTTCAGTGGTTTCGATCCTATCAATGCCAACCTGCTTAAAGAAGAGATCCTGGCTCAGCAAGAAAAAGGCGCAACCATCATCCTTTCAACCCATAATATGGCTTCGGTCGAAGAACTTTGCGACCACATCGCCCTGATCAACCATTCCAAAGTGATCCTCGACGGCCCGGTAAGGGAGATCAAACGGAATTATAAAAACAATACTTACACCATCGGTTACCACGGACTGAAAGTGGATATAAACACGGTAATCCCGCCTGCTTTCAGGATCACAGACCAGTCACAGGACCCCGACCACCACTATCTGACAGTTACCCTGCCCAAAGAATCAACACCCAATGATTTGCTGAAACCTTTCATGGATAATGCCACAGTCGATTCCCTTCGTGAAGTGATCCCTGCCATGAACGATATCTTTATACAGGCTGTCACCACCGGTCAACCCGAATATACCCCGATGAACTGATGAAAAAAATATTGCTGATCATCCGGCGGGAGTACCTCACCCGTGTTAAAAAGCGCTCATTTATCGTCATGACGATCCTGGGTCCGATTTTGATGGCTGCTGCCGTGGTGATCCCCTTGTACCTTGCAACCCGCGCCAACGAAGTAAAAACCGTCTCGATACTGGATGAAACGGGCCTCTTTACAGCCCATTTCAAAGACTCCGACAACTTTCGTTTCCATGAATTGGTGAGCGACATCCAATCGGCAAAAAAAGGTTTGGTAAAAAGCGGTGATTATGCCTTGATCTACATCCCTGCCACACAGGTCACCCTCCCTTCCAACGCCATTATTTACGCTCAGAATACGGTCAACATAAACCTGCAATCGTACGTTAAAAACGTGATGAGCCGCCAGGTAGAGGAGCTGAAATTACAGGCCAAACTCCATGATATTCAATCAGGAAAAGGTCAACCGGTGGACGTATCAGAGATCCTGAAATCGATTCAGACAACCATCGACATCAACACCCTCAAAATCGGAGAAGACGGCACCGAATCCAAGAGTTATACGGAGATCAACATGGCCCTCGGCATGTTCGCCGGCATCCTCATCTATCTTTTTATCTTTATGTTCGGATCACAGGTCATGAGAGGCGTCATCGAAGAAAAAACAAGCCGGATCGTGGAGGTGATCGTCTCATCGGTAAGGCCTTTTCAGCTTATGATGGGCAAGATCATCGGCGTAGGACTTGTCGGCCTGACCCAGTTCATGTTATGGGTCGTCCTGACCT
>CALMDO010000319.1 GCA_937862805.1 uncultured Bacteroidota bacterium | reverse complement strand
ACCAGACAGCTACCCGTCACTATGCACACGTTGACTGTCCCGGTCACGCCGACTACATCAAGAACATGGTTACCGGCGCTGCCCAGATGGATGGCGCGATCATCGTAGTTGCTGCAACCGACGGCCCAATGCCCCAGACCCGCGAGCACATCCTCCTCGCACGTCAGGTAGGTGTTCCCAAGCTCGTTGTCTTCATGAACAAATGCGACTCGGTGGATGACCCCGAACTACTTGAAATCGTGGAAATGGAAATTCGCGACCTGCTTACCTTCTACGGTTTCGACGGCGCTGCTACCCCCGTTATCCAGGGTTCTGCTCTGGGCGGATTGAACAAAGAACCCAAATGGGTTGAAAAAATTATGGAACTGATGGATGCTGTTGACAACTGGATTCCCCTGCCTGTACGTGACGTTGACAAGCCTTTCCTTATGCCGGTGGAAGATGTTTTCTCCATTACCGGACGTGGAACCGTTGCTACCGGAAGAATTGAAACCGGTGTCATCAACACGGGCGATCCCGTTGAAATCATTGGAATGGGCGCTGAAAAGCTGAAATCAGTCGTCACCGGAGTTGAAATGTTCCGTAAAATCCTGGATCGTGGTGAAGCCGGAGATAACGCCGGACTGCTGCTCCGCGGTATCGATAAAGATGAAATCCGCCGCGGTATGGTCGTTGCCAAACCAGGCTCCATCACCCCGCACAAAAAATTCAAAGCTGAGATCTACGTTTTGAAAACTCAGGAAGGTGGCCGCCATACCCCGTTCCACAACAAATACCGTCCGCAGTTCTACTTCCGTACTACCGACGTTACCGGTGAGATCCACCTGCCGGAAGGAGTTGAAATGTGTATGCCGGGCGACAACATCACCATCACTGTGGACCTGATCGCTGAAATCGCTATGAACAAAGGACTCCGGTTTGCAATCCGGGAAGGTGGCCGCACCGTGGGCGCCGGACAGGTTACCGAAATCCTTGACTAAAACCCATCATCCCGAAGCAGCTTGTTAGCTGCTTCGGTTTTTTAAAGTTTAATTACACACGGGTGTAGCTCAACTGGTAGAGTGGCGGTCTCCAAAACCGTAGGCTGTGGGTTCGATTCCTACCACCCGTGCAAAATTCTGGAACAATGGCAAAAAACAAGGTCGTCAACTACATCAAGGAAAGTTACGATGAACTGATGCATAAAGTATCCTGGCCTACCTGGGCAGAACTGCAAGGTAGCGCCATCGTCGTTTCTGTTGCATCACTCATCATCGCCATCGTTGTTTTTGCAATGGACGAGGTGTTTCGCAACATCCTCCTTCAATACTACAAGCTTTTTTAAACGCTAAAGGACATTATTTACCGGACCTCTCTCCGGTTCAATCAAGAATCAATCTCATTCCAGCATGAGCGAAGAAACCAAAAAATGGTACGTGGTGCGGGCTATCTCAGGAAATGAGAAGAAGGTAAAGCAATATCTCGAAAGCGAAATTGTCAACCAGAATCTCCAGGAATATATCACACAGGTGCTGATCCCCACGGAAAAGATCTACCTGATCCGGAATGGGAAAAAAGTCAGCAAGGAAAGAAATTATTTTCCGGGATATGTACTGATCGAAGCCGCCCTCGTTGGTGAAGTACCCCATATCATCCGGAATATACCAGGGGTGCTCGGTTTTTTGGGAGCAAAAGGAGAAGCACACCCGCTCCGCCCATCCGAAGTGAAAAGGATTTTGGGGAAATTCGACGAACTTTCAGAACAGGGAGAAGAAGTCAACATCCCGTTCATCGTCGGCGAAACCGTAACAGTCATCGACGGCCCCTTCAACAGCTTCAGCGGTGTGATTGAAGAAATCAACGAGGAAAAGAAAAAACTTAAAGTGATGGTCAAAATTTTTGGCCGGAAAACCCCGCTTGAACTCAGTTTCATGCAGGTTCAGAAAGAGTAGTAACACCATCCGACACCTTACCGCGTCGGAATACAAATAAGAAGTACCATTATGGCAAAAGAAGTTAGTGGGATCATCAAATTACAGATCAAAGGCGGAGCAGCCAATCCTTCACCACCCGTAGGCCCTGCATTGGGAGCAAAAGGTGTCAATATCATGGAGTTTTGCAAGCAATTCAACGCCCGTACACAAGACAAAGCAGGAAAACTCATCCCGGTCATCATCACAGTGTACCGCGATAAATCTTTTGACTTTGTCGTCAAAACACCACCCGTTGCTGTAC
>CALMDO010000318.1 GCA_937862805.1 uncultured Bacteroidota bacterium | reverse complement strand
TAGTCGGCGTGACCGGGACAGTCAACGTGTGCATAGTGACGGGTAGCTGTCTGGTATTCAATGTGAGCAGTGTTGATCGTGATTCCACGGGCTTTTTCTTCCGGTGCATTGTCGATCGAATCAAACGATCTGAACTCGGATAAACCTTTATCGGCCAATACCATGGTGATGGCGGCCGTCAGCGTGGTCTTGCCGTGGTCGATGTGGCCGATGGTACCAACATTGACGTGCGGCTTGGTGCGGGTGAATTTTTCTTTAGCCATTTTATTAAAGTTTAATTACATTATTGATGAGTCGTTTACATGTATAATAACCACAGGTTGGTGTGGCTTTTCAAAAAGTTGAGCCTTTGATCAGAATTGAACTGATGACCCCTTCCTTACCAAGGAAGTGCTCTACCCCTGAGCTACAAAGGCGTTGATACAATCGCTCATGATGATGAACCTGAGCGGAAGACGGGGCTCGAACCCGCCACCTGAAGCTTGGAAGGCTTCCGCTCTACCAAATGAGCTACTTCCGCAAACTGACAGCAAAATATTGAAAATAAAACATCTGTTTTCACTACTTCGCCAGTCGTTTTGTGGGGAGAGAAGGATTCGAACCTCCGAAGGCTGCGCCAACAGATTTACAGTCTGCCCCATTTGACCGCTCTGGTATCTCCCCGATAATGCTTTACAACTTTTCAAAGAACCTGTACAAGAATCTCAGCCTAAGACTGTTGATGTGCTGAGCCGATGGACGGATTCGAACCGCCGACCAGCTGATTACAAATCAGCTGCTCTACCAGCTGAGCTACATCGGCGATCGTTTTCTTTTTCAGAAAAGGACTGCAAAATTATAAACAAAAAGAATATGAAACAAGATTTTTTTTAAATTAAGCCACTCAAATGAAAAAAAAATTTTAACAAACTCCGTACCGAATTCCGAAACCTTTGCAGGATGCGGATTTTGGAAATGGCAGAAGGCAACCTTGGAGGTTGCCTTCTGCCATTTCTTATTCCTTTCCGCGGTCAATTGCCGCGAACTTTTTCCTTGTGTTTAACCAATTGTTTGCGTAACGCATCGGTCGCCAAATCGATGGCTGCCTCAAAAGTGACCGCCTCTTTCTTGGCAAAAAGGTCATTACCCCTTATAAGCAACCTGACTTCAGCGATCTTGTTTTCACCGTTCTCGGCATTCTCCAGCTTTAAAACGACCTCACTGCCGATTACTCCGTCAAAAAACATTTGCAGTTTTTCCAGTCTTTCGTTAATAAAAGCCTCCAGTTTCCTGTCAGCCTTGAAGTGAACAGTGTTGATTTTAACATTCATTCAGACCTCCTTTTTTACGCCTTTGGATGGGCTTGTTTGTAAATTCGCTTCAATTTTTCAATGGTATTATGAGTATAAACCTGAGTAGCAGAAAGGTTAGCATGACCCAGCAACTCCTTCACCGCGTTGAGCCCGGCCCCGTTGTTCAACATGTGGGTAGCAAACGTATGCCGTAAAACATGAGGGCTCTTCTTGTCCACAGTAGTAACCAGTGATAAATAGTGGCGCACCGTCAGGTAAACCATCTTGGGGTAAACCTTTGCCCCCTTATCGGTAACCAACAAAAAGTCAGATTTGCCGAACAACCGATGCTTTTCCCGGATGTACGCGTTCAACATCAACTTCATTCTGTTACTGAACGGAATCAAACGCTCTTTATTACGTTTTCCCAGCACTTTAATGGTGTCTGAATGAAAATCAACGGCTGACTCGTTCAAATGAACCAATTCCGATAAACGCATCCCGGTTGCATACAAAAGTTCGAGGATAAGCTGGTCACGCATCCCCTGAAACCCTTCCCTCCATTCCGTCTCATCCAGGAGCCGCTTCATCTTCTCTTCGTCAAGATAAACCGGCAACCTCCCGGGATTCTTGGGCGAACGGATCTTTGACATGGGATTCATCATCACCTCGCCCTCGCGGATCAGGAATTTATAAAACGATTTGAGAGCAGAAAGTTTTCGATTAATACTACGGGGGGAAATGTTCTCTTCAATCAGACTGACAATCCATGAACGGATCATCGAAGCATCCGCTTCCTTCACCTCTGCAACCTGATAAACAGCCTGCAAATAGGCATAAAACTGTTCGAGATCATTCCGGTAAGCGGTAACGGTGTGGGGAGAATACCGTTTTTCGTACTGTATGTAAGCAAAAAAGCGATCCTTCACCGGTAAAACAAATAGTAAAAGAAACTCTGTCAGCGAACAATAGGCGATAAATATACAAATATTTATCGCTAAAACAAAATTTCTGAGTGCAAAAATTGCACTTACATGGCAGCTTGCTGATCCTGGATCTGCTGGATATAGATCGCCCGGTTTACCGCATCACGATGCTTCACTGAAGGCTTTGTAAATTTCTGACGTTCACGGAGTTCTTTAACAACGCCGGTTTTTTCAAATTTACGTTTCAGTTTCTTCAACGCTCTGTCAATGCTTTCGCCTTCTTTAACAGGTACGATAATCATTATGGTCTCTCGCTTTCTTGTTAAGGTTTATACTTCTGATTTTGGGGATGCAAAAGTAAAAACATTCTGACTATTTTCCAAATTTATCTGATGCATGGTTATCCCAGGCGCTGACCCGGCAATCCGGAAATGAACCGGTCAACTGTTTCTAAAGGTTCTTCAGAATGAAGTCAGTCATCAGGTTATAAAGGTGAACAGTGGTGTTTTTACCTGAATAGATGCCATGATTGCTGTTGGGATAAAACTGCGATTCAAACGATTTTCCGGCTGCAACCAGGGCGGTAACCATGTCATAAGAGTTCTGGGGATGAACATTGTCATCAGCCATCCCATGAATCATCAACAATTTGCCTTTCAGTCCGGCAGCATGGTTGATCGGGGAATTGGTTTCATACCCTTCATCGTTCTCGCGCGGGGTGCGCATGTACCGTTCGGTGTATATGTTGTCGTAATACTTCCAGTTGGTGACCGGCGCTACAGCAATACCGAAGCTGAATTGATCCGCCCCACGCGTCAGGCACGAAAGAGTCAGGTAACCGCCAAAACTCCAGCCCCACATCCCAATGCGAGTCGTATCCACCCATGCCAGTTTGCCTAAGTATCTGGCTGCGGCCACCTGGTCCAGCGTTTCATATTTTCCAAGCTGCAGGTAAGTACACTTTTTGAATAACTCTCCTCTCCCCCCGGTACCCCGGTTGTCGACCGATACCACGACAATCCCGTGTTGCGCCCACAGCTGGTTCCAGGCCGAAACGGTTCCCCAGCTGTTCATGACAGTCTGAACACCCGGACCTCCGTAAATGGTGAAAAGTACGGGATATTTCCGTGTCGAATCAAAATCGGGTGGTTTGAGCATCCAACCGTTTAACCAGATACCCTCATCAGTCGGGACTGAAAAAAATTCAGTTTTTCCATAGTTATACTCCTTCAGCGTGGTGATCAGCCGGGCATTGTCCTGCAAAACCCTCACCTCCTTCCCAGTCCGGTCATAAATGGCAATATAGGGCGGGGTGTTGATGTCAGACCAGCGGCCAAGGTACCATTCGAAATTGGCGCTGAAATCGGCTTCATTGGCACCCCGACGGGCACTCAGTGTTTTCCGGGTCTTTCCATCCAAAGAGACTACGCAGATATCGCGATCCATCGGCGATCGCTCGGCCGATTGGTAATAAACCAGACCGCGGTTCTCATCAACACCCAGCAGGCCGGTCACCTCATAATTGCCGGAAGTGAGCTGCCTGACCAGCTTCCCCGAAAGGTCATATAGGTACAGGTGGCGGTAACCATCTTTTTCGCTGGTCAGAATGAAATGGGTATTGTCGGCAAGGAAATGCCAGTGGTCATTGATCTCGATGTAATACTTGTTCTCTTCAGAATAAATTTCGTGCGTTTCTCCCGTTTTCACATCCGCCAGCAGCAATTCCAGTTTGTTCTGGTGGCGGTTCATACGGTACAGGGCGAGAAGCCGCGGATCGCGGGTCCATTTGATCCTGGGAATATAGATATCGGTCTCGGAGCCGGTATCGATCAGCGTGGTTTTTTTCGAAGGGAGATCATAAATGAAGATGGAGATCAAGGAATTGTCTTCCCCGGCTTTGGGATATTTATATTTGTATTGCTCCGGATAGAGCTCGCCATAATAGGTAAGTTGGTATTCTTTGACTTTGGTTTCATCAAAACGATAAAAGGCCAGGGCATTTCCGTCGGGCGACCAGCAGAAAGCCTTTGAAAACTCAAATTCCTCTTCATAAACCCAGTCGGTGGCGCCATTGATGATTTCATTGGGCCGTCCGTCGACCGTCACCTGAATTTCTTCCAATGATTGGTCGGAAGTCGGGTTTTCGGGAATAAAGGTGATATAGAGGTTGTTATCACGTACAAAAGCAACTTTCGACCCGTCGGGAGAGAAGTTGGCCAGCCGTTGTTTGCCATTTTTCGATAAGGGGAACAATCGACGTGAAGGAATGTCGAAAATATAATAGTTGGCTTTGGAGGAACGTCGGTATATGGGTTCTTCATCTGTAGCAAAGAGGATCTTATCCTCTGCTTCACTGAACTCAAAGTCGCCCATCGAAAGAGGATCCTTTGCTCCTTCGGGTACCAGGTCGGAAGAAGTGAGAATGGTGGTCGTCAGATTGCCGGTTGCATACTCATAAACATTGAGACTGTCCTTTTTCAACTGGCAATAGTGGTTACCGTCTTTCATTGACCGGATAGCGGGTGCCCCGCGAGAAGAAAACCTCCGGTTTTTAAAGATTTCATCAAGGGTGATCTCTTTTTTCGTAGCCTGGGAAAAGCCCGAAAAGGAGGTCATGATAAGCAGGAATAGCAATAAATTAGCTGAAAAAGAATGTCGCATATTCGATTTGTTTTGATCTTTGCTTCAAAAATAGAAAATTATGCGCAAGGAAAGAGGAATATTCGATAAGTTCCACAAAACAATTGATGAACTGAACGGGAAAGGGATCCTGCTGGTAGCGGGTGATCCACCGAACCTGATGACCATTGGCTGGAGTACGATCGGGACGATCTGGCACCGGTCCATTTTCACTGTGATGGTCCGGCCTACCCGCTATACTTTTGAAAAGATGGAGGCCTCCCGAACATTTTCGGTTTGTATCATGCCACCTGATTATAAAAAACAGGTTGCTTTCTGTGGGGTAAAATCGGGCCGGGATGTGGACAAGATTGCACACTGCGGCTTCACGATGGAAAAAGGGATCAGGATCGAGACGCCTTGGATCGGTGAATCCCTGATCCATTATGAATGCCGGATTATCCATAAACACCGCCTCGATCCGTCTACCCTGGAGGAGGAGATCGATCGTCAGTGTTATCCCAAAAAAGATTATCACATGGTTTATTACGGCGAAATCGTTGGTGTTTACAGCGAAGAGGAGGAAAGGTAAAAAAACAGAAGGGCTCAATAAAAAAAGTTTTATCTTTGCGCCCTCTTTCGGGATGTTAGCTCAGTTGGTTTAGAGCGCTTGCTTGACAGGCAAGAGGTCATCAGTTCGAATCTGTTACATCCCACTCTGATAATCAACTACTTGCATCAATTTTTGCAGGTTATTAAAGCGACACCGCTGCAGGATTAACGGCACTGCGAATCTGATATTCAGGATTTTTCTCCAACCACAGTTCAAGCATCTTTGCCCCTCCGGGTATCCCGTTTCGTTGGGAATTGTTTTCATGGAAACCATTGTCGATGCATATTTTGGGTGCAGCGCCCATGGAATCTGCGGGGTTCAACCTAACTATGACAAGGCCGGCCTGACGGGCCCAGTCAATAGCCACTTCCATTAACATTTTTTTGTATTTCAGACCAACAATCCCCGGCCTGATGTAAAATCGCCTGATTTCTGCAACCTGAGCTGTTTTCCTGCGAATTCCGATACAACCCACAGGGATCCCGTGGAGGTTCAATAAAAATGCAGCCCCTGACGGAGAACTGTATTGCTCGGTCAGGGTGCTCATCTCGCAAAGAAATCCTTGATAAGCCAGGTCGAATTCAATGCTGATGGCAAACTCCAGGATGAGCTCTTTGAAGGAATTGAAATCGGATTCTTTCCGAACAAAGATGACTGAAGCATAATCAAACGATGGAAACTTCATTGTAGAAAGGTGTTATTCTTGTATAAAATTAGTAGCGCTGCTCTCTGGTTTCAAGCACAAATAAGTAAGTGAGGGGGATAAATTTGTATTTGTCGGATTAACTGAAACGAATGTATCTTACCTTTACCTGTGAAAAACATGAGCCATGGATGACGCGTTACCTAAAATACTTGCAGTAGACGACAATCCCAAGAATCTCAGGGTTATAGCTGCACTGTTAGCTGCAAAACAATACCAGATCGATTATGTATTTCATGGGAGAGATGCCATCCGGTTCGCCACTGAACAAGCCTACGACCTGGTGCTGATGGATGTTATGATGCCTGATTTGGATGGTTACGAAACCTGCGCTCATGTCCTTGAAACGCCACTCAATCACGATGTCCCAGTCATTTTTCTGACAGCTAAAAATGATCTTGACAGTCTGAAAAAAGGATTTGCTGCCGGGGGAGTCGATTATCTTACCAAACCTTTCAACGGGGAGGAACTCCTGACAAGGATAAAAAATCACTTGGAATTGAAACAGCTGAGAGATCAGCAGAAGGAGATTAACCTTTGGTTAGAGCAGAAAGTTGAAGAGCGGACCAGGGAACTGAATGAGGCTTATTCGACATTGGAAAAGGCCAACCGGGAACTCCTCACCCTTGATGAAGCCAAAACCGAATTTCTTCGGATGATCAACCACGAGATCCGGACTCCTCTGACGGCTTTGGACGGTTACCTGCAGATCCTCCGGGAAGAACAACTTCCTGCCAAAATCAGTGAAATGTTGGATATGGTTGGTAAATCATCGAGGCGGTTGGAACGATTTCTTATGGTGGTTTTGCAGATCACCGAATTGCTCACCAGGGATCACCCGATAGAGAAAGAGCCTGTGCCTTTTAAGGGGTTGTCGGATCAAGCCATCGAAATGAACAGGGCCGCCATCGACAGGAAGAAGCTGACCATCCGGATCGTTTCCGACCAACCCGGGGCTTTCATTGACGGAAACCTAAAGCTGCTCCGGCACTGCTTTTCAAGTCTGCTCGAAAACGCGGTGGACCATGCCCCTGAAGGCAGTAACATCCTTCTCCGGATGAGCAGTGCTGCAAATGGAAAGGTGCTGGAGGTGATGGACGAAGGGCAGGGGTTTTCGGAGCTTGCTATGAACAACCTGTTTAAATTCTTCTCCCCCGGCTCTCAGCATGTCGATGAAAATGTGGGATTGGCATTGGCTCTTTCCAAACTGATCATGGATGCCCACCTGGGTCAGATTGAAGCATTTAACCATATTCCTCGTGGGGCAACTGTCAGGTTGACCTTTCCTCTTTTACCTAAAACCGAAACCGAAGTAGAAAAATGAATGACTTTAATAACCACCCATGAAACTGACCCTTTACGGAGCTGCCGGTGATGTGACCGGCACCGCATACCATCTCATGACAAAGTCCGCTTCTGTTTTGATCGATTGCGGTATTTTCCAGGGAAATCCAAATGCCGAGAAAAAAAACCGGAAACCTCCTCCGGTCGACTACGACAAACTCGACGCGATTCTGTTGACCCATGCCCACCTGGATCATTGCGGCCGGTTGCCGTTGGTTGTCAAAGCCGGCTACCGCGGCCCTGTTTATGCAACCCCGGCCACGATCGAAATCGCATCACTGGTTTTAAGAGACGCCTTTAAGATCATGACTTCCGATTATGAAAAGTTGAACCGTCGATTGGTCAGAAACGGGAAGATAAAGGAAGAACCACCTTACAATCAGTTGGATATGGAAGGGGCCATCGGTTTAATGGAACCACTTCCCTACCAGACCGAGGTCCGTGTCGCACCTGGAATCATGGTGCAGGTCAATGAGGCAGGGCACATCCTCGGATCGGGAAGCCTCTTGGTGAAGGCACGAGAGGGTGACAGGATCCGTTCCGTCTTGTTCTCAGGAGATCTGGGCCCTTACGGCATGCCCATTGTAAGGGATGCCGGATCATTTACCGAGGCCGATGTGGTGATCATGGAGTCAACTTATGGCGACCGTGACCACAAACCTTTAAAAGAAACCTTGGAAGAGACCAGTGAAATCATTCGGGAGAGTATCAGGTCAGGCGGAAAGATCCTGGTTCCTTCTTTTGCAATTGGCAGAACACAAGACCTGCTGTATTACCTTGAAAATGCCTTTGCCAGTGGTGAGATCCCTGCTTTTCCGGTGTACCTTGACAGTCCGATGGCCATTGAAGCCACCCATATTTACATGCGTCATCCTGAGTTGTTTGATGAAGAGATGCAGGATTTTGCCAAGAATGGGGAGTTGCTCCGGTATGAAAACTTCATCCATCCCGTAGCTACTCCGGAAGCGTCGAGAAAGCTCAACGATCTGACCGGTCCCTGTATGATCATCGCCGGTTCGGGGATGTGCAGTGCAGGGCGCATTCAGCACCATTTACGTCACAATTTGTGGAATCCTGCTACAGCAGTATTGATTGTCGGTTATCAGGCTGAAGGTACCCTTGGGAGGCAATTGGTTGATGGGGCCTCCCATGTCAGAATTTTTGGTGAAAGGATTGCCGTAAGGGCGAAGATCCATAAGCTGGGCGGGTTCAGCGCCCACGCCGGTCAATCCGATCTGCTCCGGTGGTTTAACCACCTGGCACCCTGCAGGCCACGGGTTATCCTGACCCACGGTGAAGATCGTGCCAGGATCCCGCTTGCTAAAGTATTGGAGTACGATTACGGAATTGTTCCCTGGTTACCCAACTATGGAGACAGCATCGAATTATAATCCACAAAACTACAGAAACCCCATCCTATAACATTCAGACAGCATCTTATGCAACCGTTTCGTCGCACTAAAATTGTAGCTACCATCGGGCCGGCCAGCAGCTCTCCGGAAATGATCCGGAAAATGATCCTGGCCGGAATGGACGTAGCGCGCCTTAATTTCAGCCATGGTAAATATGAAGACCATGCGCAGGTGATTCAGCACTTGCGTGAAATATCAGAACAACTGGATAAGCCGGTCACCATTCTTCAGGATCTCCAAGGTCCTAAAATCAGGGTGGGAGAATTACCTGGTGGTTCCCTGGTCATGGAGGAAGGAGGGCAAGTCATACTGGTTCCTGAAAAAGAGTACAGTGGTCAGGCGGGGGTTATCCCGATTGATTATCCTTATGTTGCTGAAGAGGCCCTGCCTGGCATGCAGGTTCTTTTGGCCGACGGGCTTTTCGAACTGGAAGTCACAGCCATCGAAAGGAACAGTGTGGTATGCCGTGTCGTAGAAGGAGGTTGTCTTTCAAGTCGTAAAGGGGTCAACTTCCCTACCCTGAACCTTCAACTGCCGTCGCTGACCGAAAAAGACATGGCCGACCTCTATTTCGGGCTGGAGCAGGGGATCGACTGGGTTTCGCTGAGTTTTGTGCGATCGGCAGAAGATGTCAGGGTGCTCAAGCAACTAATCATTGAAAAAGGGTTTAACAAACCGGTTATTGCTAAAATTGAAAAGCCTCAGGCCATCGATCACCTCGAAGAGATCGTGGATGAAGCGACGGGAATCATGGTTGCACGGGGTGATCTGGGTGTGGAACTGTTTCCCGAACGGGTTCCCATGCTCCAGAAGCAGATCATCGAGCTGTGTAACCGAAAGGGTAAGCCGGTCATCACGGCGACCCAGATGCTGGAAAGCATGATCCATGAACCCCGGCCTACCCGTGCTGAAGCCAGCGATGTAGCCAATGCCATTATCGATGGCACCGATGCCATTATGCTATCCGGTGAAACGGCGATGGGCGCTTTCCCGGTGAAGTCGGTGGAGATGATGGCCCGGATCGCCACCGACGTGGAAGCAAAAATCAAGTTTAAAACCTATCCCGTGACAATCCCCTCAAAAGTCATGGCACTCAGTCAAGCCACCGATCTCATGGAGGATGTGGTTCATCCACGGTGTATCGTTGTCCTGACTTCCAGCGGCCGGAGCGCCCAAAGTGTGGCAGCGAACCGGCCCAATTCGATGGTCTTCGCGCTGACCACTCATCCGAAAGTGTACCACGGTCTAAACCTCTTGTGGGGAATTCATCCCATGCTCATTCACGATCACCCCGATACCTTTGAGGAGATGACGACCCTGTGCGAAAACATAGTATTGGATAAAAAACTGGCCCTTCCGGGTGAAGAGATCATCATCATGGGAGGAATTCCCGCGCACCGGGAAGGTGGAACCAATTTTGTGAAAATTCACACCCTGAAAGAAGGGTGACAGTTATTATCTCACGATCAGACAGATGCCTACCTTCAGGTTGAGCATCGAGAGGTCTTTGGAGGTGTCGCCTTTATAGAGTTCAATTTTATTGGTAGTCCACTTGTAATTGAAAGCCACCAAGGCTCCCCAGTTGGAAAAATTTCCGAATTTGATCAGTGCGCCCACTTCCGGGGTAAGTGAAAAATCCCAACGGGTGGTATAGGCATCAATTTCCTGGACCAGGAGGTGATGCTCCATGTAATCACCGCCAACACCGAGTCCCAGGTAAGGTGAAACCAATTTATCGGGAAGAAAATGATAAGCGATGACCCCCTGGAAAGGTACCATCCAGGTGAAGCGGTAATTGTCGGCTGTTATGGCCGATCCATCAGGATCATAGTAGGTTTGGTAGCCATAGTTCTGGCTGACCCTTTGCCACCCGAGGTTAAAACCAACGGTCAGCCCCTTGTCGAGAAGGTACCTTCCGCCAATATCAAATCCCGCGGGGCTTGCGTTGGATACCCAATCGTTAAAATCTCCCAGTGTGAAAGTAGTATTCCACGAAAAGGTGTAGTAACTGCCAGGAGCGAAACCAACAGAAGTTTTTTGTTGCGCCTGGATGGATCCTGTAGTAAGAATCACAAATGCCATCAATACAAATATCTTTTTCATGTGGTAATTATTTTATATTTTTTGGTCATCCGAAATATCCACTATTATCATTCCCTTTTTGCATGGATCTGGTAGCATCAGATATTTCATATACCCGGTGGATTGTCAGTTCGCAGAGAAACCTTTAGTTTGGTTAAAAGCCTGGTCGATACATTGTTGAATCTGGCTTATGGTATGGTCACCGGTCATCAGGGCACGGATATATACATTCCATCGGATCCAGATTTTGCTGTCGACCGTAAGCAGGGTCAGATCAGCCATATCGATCATCAGGGTACCCGTGGTATAGGTGGTGATATAGGCCGGGTAGTAGGGATAATAATAGCCTGAACCTCCCCAGTACCAAGGCGGGTAATAGCCCGGGTAGCCCCAATACCAGCCAGGATAATATACCGTGGCGTTGACATTTTTAACTGCAACGACCATGAAAGCAAGATCAGGGTTATTATTCGCAGCCACTCTCTGATAACCTCGTTTGGTCATGTTCTGGGTGATCTGGTTAAGCACTGCTTGTGCTTTTGAATCGGTATAGTACCCACTGTCGTGCGAATCGATCCATTTAATGGTGTCGGAGATGTAGAAAGTGTGAAACTTTGAGAAGGAGGTAGAAGTATCGTATTTGGTGTAGATCACCAGGTCTTCCGTCAGACGGATCGATGAGGGAGGGTACTTGGAACAGGAGGAAAAGAGCAATCCTGCGAATAAAATTAAAAGTGTCAGCTTTGTTTTCATAGTCGTATTTTATTCTACAAAAATAATTTTTTATAACCTGATGGCACAACATGCCTGCAAAGAATAGATCCAATCGTCGGTTTTTCCAAAGTTCAGGAATTTGAACTCTCCCCCGATGATCCAGTAGCGGTTTAGAGGATAGAGGTAAGAAGCTGAAAATTGGTAATTAGAGAGAGAAAGGATGGTGCTGTTAATAGTTTGGTTAATTCCGCTGACGCGGTTCAACATCAACGCCAGTCCGGCTCCGGCGCTCAGGTAAAAATGGTCAACGATGCGCATCCTGACATTCAGCAGCAGGGGAATTGCCGAGAGGGTCACCTTGCCACTTTGCTCATTGTCGATTTCCCTGGTCATGCCAAATATCCGGTAATAGCCGCTTTCAAGGCCCAGACTGAGCCGATGTTCCGGTTCCCAGTAAAATTTCAGGGATATTCCGGGATGGTCGATGGTGGCTTCGGCTTTGCCTATTTCCAGGGAGTTGATGTAGTGAGCCCACCCGAAACCTATGGCCAGGGAATAATGGTTCAGGGATCGGCGGGTAGTGTCGCTTTTCTGAGCCGGAAGTGGATTATTCAGCAGGAAAAGAAGCAGTAGTAGTGGTACGATATGTTTTATCATGGTCATTCCTTTGTATAATGATAATAAGCGACCACGTATGGGAAGTTGGTCAAGAGGCCGTCAAAAGAGCCTTCATTGATAAAGTCGCGGATCCAGGGAGCGGCATCGATGGTCCAGCTGACTGCAAGCCGGTTCTCATCGTGCATCTGTCTGACCAGGTCGTTTTGGGTACCGAGAGTCCACCGGGGAGCCCAAACCTGAGCATTGACTGCTCTTACATCATCGACTGAGAGTTCGCAAAGCGATGGGATGAGCTGGTAATCGGGGTAGGTCATCAGGTCTTCCAGCACTTCTGTACCGGGAATGCCCACAAACACACGCAAGTCCCGTCCTTTGTCGTGTGCCCTTTGAAGAATGCGTTGTTGGATAGGGATCACCATGGCCATGGCATCCCTATTGGCTTTCATATCGAGGTAAACAAAACGCAATAAAGTGCTGTCAACCACGTAATTAAGTGCTGCCTCAAGGGTCGGAATTTTTTCGCCGTGGATCAGCCGGACAAAAGCAGATAATTGTTCCCAGGTGTAATTTTCGATGGGACCCGCCAATGGACCTTTCTGTGTCAACCGGATGTTGATATCCGGATCATGATAGATAAAGGGGATCCCATCGCTGCTTAGCCGTACATCCACTTCGATACCGGTAGAACCAAGTTTTTCGGTAAAGCCGATCATTTCGATGGTATTTTCCG
>CALMDO010000317.1 GCA_937862805.1 uncultured Bacteroidota bacterium | reverse complement strand
ACCAGTGCTTCTCCGGTACCAACATTGGAACAGAGGTTACCATCTGTTACATTGACCAGGGTATAGGTGGTGGTTATTCCCGGGGCAACATCAAAAAGATAGGGGGTATCCAGAATGCCGGGGACAACCACCGGGGTTGTTCCGTCGGTATAGGTGATTTCCCATGGAGCAGTTCCTGTCAGATCTACCGCGAGGGTTGCGCTGCTGCCGGCACAGATCGTCTGTGAGCCGCTGATGGTAGCCATCGGCAGAGGGAACACTTCGACCAGCGCTTCCCCGGTTCCGGTATTGGAACAAAGGGTGGCATCAGTAACATTAAGGATAGAATAGGTGGTGGTTTCTACAGGATTCACCTCAAACATGTAAGGATTTTCCGTGATGCCGGGTACAACGATTGGTGTTGTTCCATCGGTAATGGTAATTTCCCATGGCGAGGTTCCGGAGAAATCCACAGCAAGGGTGGCTTCACTACCATTACAGATGGTTTGTGAGCCGCTGATGGTAGCCATCGGCAGAGGGGTAACCTCTACCAGTGCATTGCCGGTACCCGTAGTGGAACACAAATTGACATCGGTTACATTAAGGAGGGTGTAATTTGTCGTCATTCCGGGGGTGACATCAAAAAGATAGGGTGTATCCAGAATGCCGGGAACTACCACAGGGGTTGTACCGTCGGTGTAAGTAATTTCCCAGGGAGCCGTTCCGGTCAGATCGACGGTAAGGGTAGCGCTGCTGCCGGCACAGATTGTCTGTGAGCCGCTGATCGTTCCCATGGGCAGAGGATTTACAACGATGGTGATACTGTTCGTGGGTAACGGACCACCACAGGTAGCGTCAGCATCCTGAAGCTGACGATAAAATGTTGTGATATTCAGGGCAGCCGGTTGATAATCGGTTCCAATTGCACCGTCAATGTTTGTGAAATTGATGCCGTCTCCTGAAACTTGCCATTGATAGGTCGGATCGGTACCGTTGAGCGGACCGGTACTCGTAAGGAGTGCGGGAATCTCGCCGGCACAAATAGTTTGATTATCGGCAATATCTCCAACCATCAGGGCAGGAGAGCCATCAACCATGTTATCGATGTAGGAGGTCGGTGCCAGTTCAGATCCGTTGTCGTCGTACAAAGCACAGAGGGGAGGAGGCGTTACATCAGGCAGGGTCCGCAGGTGAATCGGCGTCGTTCCTCCATTGTATGTAAACACCAGGTCGATGATTTTCTGGCCTGTAAAATCAACCCCGATCATACTCGGATTATTTAAACTCAGAAAACTGAGATTGGGATAAGCCGGATTGTACACGTAGTTATAAGTGGCGCTGAAACCCGGGTAGAGGTTTGTCCAACCCGGAGGAGTGCCCATGCTTAAAACGGAATGATCATATTCAATATAAAAATCCATTCCGGCAATGTTGTTACCGGTAAGATAGATCGGTACAAGGATCGTTTCACCTCCGCAAAGACCTGTGAGATCGGGTTGAAGTGTCACTGTGCCGGCATAAACCGTTATGGAAATATTGGTTGAATTGGTACAACCATTCCCGTCAGTATAAGTATAAGTGATCACATGCCATCCGCCTCCGGCAACAGCAGGAGTGAATTGGTCACCTGAAACACCACTGCCGGAGAAAGTTCCGCCGGCAGGCGTAGCAACAAGTGTGACAGCCGGATCGGTCAGGTTATAAGGGCCGTAGGTGCCTTCAAATGCAACCACCGGCAGAGGGTTAACCCATACAAAGGCATCGCCCGTTCCCGTGTTGGTACAAAGATTACCATCAACTACCTGTGTAATCGTGAAGGTAGAGGTTGTTGTCGGAGCAACGTTGAAGGTGTACAAAGGATCGTTGACGCCGGTTATTGATACTTCTGTAGTACCGTCTGTATAAGTAAAGCCCCAGGGAGCTGTACCGGTAAGCACTACGCTCAGGGTAGCCTCTTCACCGTAGCAAATGGTTTGTGATCCGGCAATGGTAGCTGTGGGTACTGCATTGATGGATACGGTTGCACTGCCCGTACCGGTATTGGTACATAAATTACCATCGGTGACAGTAAGTACGTTATAGGTGGTATTGACAATCGGATTAACGTCGAATGTATAAGGGTTGAGAATGTTGCCGGTGATGGTTACCGGGGTGGTGCCGTCGGTGTAGGTGAAGTCCCAGGGCTGTGCTCCTGTCAAGGCGATACTCAGGGTTGCGCTTCCGCCGGGACAGATTCCCGTGGTTCCTGAAATTTCTGCAGTCGGCAAGGCATTTACAATGATTTCAGCGCTTCCTGTTCCTGTATTCATACAAAGATTGGCATCTGTCACCTCTGTAATGGTATAGGTAGTGGTGGCGGTTGGAGCAACCAGGAAGGTATAAGGGGTCGTCATTACGCCTGTAACAGGGGTATAGGCTGTTCCGTCAAAATAGGTAAAATTCCAGGGAGCAGTTCCCGTAAGATCAACACTGATTGTTGCGCTTCCACCGGGACAGATGGCTGTACCGCCGCTGATCGTAGCGGTTGGTAACGGGTTAACAAGGATGGCAGCAGAACCGGTACCCACGTTGGAACAAAGGTTTCCGTCAGTAACATTGGAAATGGTATAGGTTGCTGTTGCTTCAGGAGTTACGGTCAGTGTGTAAGGATTGGCAGTAATTCCGCTTACCGTAACAGGAGTAGTTCCATCCGTGTAGGTGATCGTCCAGGGAGCAGTGCCGGTGAATGCTACATTCAGGTCAACCGATGCTCCGGCACAAATGGTGCCTCCTCCGCTAAGGGTTGCTGTCGGCAGTGGAAAACCACTGACCGTATTGCTGATATATTGTGCGGGGATTACACCTCCGTCAGCATCGAAAAGCACACAGGTTGGAGGAGGAATGACATCTCCCGCCGTTCTGAGGTGGATAGGAGTGCTTGTAGCACTGCCCTCTCCATTGTAAATAAAGACCAGGTCGATTAGTTTCTGACCTGTAAAATTAGTACCTATAAAGGAGGGATTGTTCAACCCCAGGTATAAGACATTGGGATACAACGGATGATAAACATAGTTGTAAACCACGTTGAAACCGGGGTAAACATTTGCCACTGAGTCTTCTGCGCGGGTCAGCACCGTATGGTCGAATTCAATGTAAAAATCCATACCAAGCACATTGTTCGCGGTGATATAAATCGGAACATGTACCGTGGCCCCGTGGCATAATCCGGTCAAATCGGGCTGCAAGGTAACGATTGCATCCGCTTTGGGCCCGGAGAGTTGTGCCATTGCTGTCATGCTTGCTAAACCCAAAAGAAAGACCAGGACAAACCTGTTGAGTAGTAGTGTTATTTTTTTCATGTTTTATATAATTATACCTAATTTATTGAATTATTTCACGAGATCGTCATGGTTGAAAGGCATAGCGAATGGTTAGGGATTGGGATAGGACCCATTGACGTCGCCTGAGCAAATTCCCTTAAAATCTTGTACTACGGGAGCATTGCTTACAACCACTGATGGATTTTCAAATAACCAGTCGGGTGCGGTATAGTTGGGGTTCGGTAAACCGGCGATCCGTTTCTGAAGAACAATAACATCTCCTCCGTTGATCAGGGAATTCATGAAAACGTTGCCGGCTTTCTGGCGCAAGGACCAGGGCGGTGGCGGCGGGGTATTCGGACCAATTACGTTAGGCAATCCCGCGATGTACTTCTGCAATTGAATGACGTCACCGGTGTTGATCCAGATCCATGAAGGATCATAGGTTTGTGTCGAAGAAGCATATAACCAATAGGTACCACTGGGGATGAAAAATTCAAAATAACCCAGCGGGTCGGTGGTTGTCGTGAGGATAACGTTAGGAGCGGGAGTAACCAGAGGATAAGGTTCCGCACCATCTTTCAGATAGACCGTCAAACCTGCCAGAGGAGTGCTTGCCAAATTGTTATAGGTGATAATCCCACTCACTTTAAATCCCATATTGACACCGCCGTCATGCCAGTTCATCGGGATGATGGCCGGGTCGGGCATCACGTTGTCAGAAATCTCACAGCCGGGTTCAAAAGTAACGGGAGCTGATCCGTTTACTCCTACATGGAAATTCAGATTGCAGAAAGGCACTGTGTTGATATCTGCCCAGGGAGTAGGACTGGTCCAGACAATATGGATGAATCCTCCACTGACATTATAATTGGCAGATCCGGTACCAGGGAAGTCGGTTACATTGACGAAAGTCAGCTTTGTTTCGTCATAATCCAGCTTGAGGGTGATACTGCCCACATTGGCAGGCATATCGGTAAAATAGACCGGTACGGGGACTGTGCCGGCAACCGGACCGACCGGGGTTCCGATATAAGCATGGTGGCCGTTAACCGGATCGGGTTGCACATTCACACCGGTATATTCGACCTGAATCTCATTCTCATCGGCCGTTGCAAAGGAGCAACCCGCCCCGAACCCAACCGGGGTCTCACCGGGGCCGTTGTATTTAAAACGCAGCGAGAGAAATTCTCCGTCAATATTAACAGGGGTTGTCGAGGTCCATACAATCCCAAGGCCCGAACCGGTAGTGTTTACGGTAGCACCGTGAGGATTGGAGGAGCTTCCTACATACGACAATTTATCAGCATCAAAATTGATATTAAGGGTAATCGCCTGCGCTTTATTGGTCAAAAGGTCAAAACCCGTGAACATCAGGGGCAGATCAAAATCCATTCCCTGTACCACCGGATCGGTAATCGGCCCCAGTGCCACAAAGGATTGTGCCGGTTCAAGGGGTTCGACTGTCCCATTGTGATAGCTCAACAACAGATTGGTCTCTCCGTCGGCGCCGGTAATCACACACCCGGGCTTGAAATAAAGGTCACTGGATGTATTTCCTGTATAGAGGAAAGTAAGAATGATCTTATTGTCGGGAGTTCCCGCACTCCAGTTGATATCAACTCCACCGGGATGAGTCCAAACGAGGTTGACCATACCGTCAGAGGGATTGGCTATAACCCCGTCAAGGGTTCCTGTTCCGGTAGCAGAGATAAAACTGAGTTTGCCGGGATCATAGGAGATGAATTGCGTAATAGCAGCGGCATTGGCGGCAAAATTTTCATACTTCAATTCAACCGTGGTGGGTTGGCCCGTCAAAGTCTGTTGCCCGGTCAGCGTGGCAGTAGGTAAGGCAGGATCGAGATCCTGGGTTACTGCACCGTTGGTATAAACCACCGACAAAGGAACCAGGGCGCCATTCACGACTTCGCAGTCAGCTAAAAACGTCAGGGAGCTCGTTCCGGGTCCGTTATAATGAAAATTGATGTCCAATAATTTACCGTTGAACGTAGGATAACTTCCCGGGTTAGCTGTCCAGGTTATCACCAGGTTATTCCCACTCATGTTAGCCATGAAATTGTTCGGACTAACTGCAGGGGTTATACTGGTAAAATTCAGAATGCCCGGATCCAGTCCGATGAAGAAAGTTATGGCGCCCACGCTGTTGAAGCCTGTCACCATCAGCGGCATACTGAAATCTTCTCCGGGACTTACCGTAGTGGCCGGATCCAGCGATGCTGTGGCCTGGCCCATCGATACTGATCCGAAAACCAGTAGCAGAAGCATCAATAAGGTAAATTTCTTTTTCATAATTTTTGAGTATAAAGTTATTTACTATTTAAGTTTTACTTTAGGGATATATGTTGATGTATTTAATAGCGTTCAATTTAATTTTATCATTTTGGTCATAGC
>CALMDO010000316.1 GCA_937862805.1 uncultured Bacteroidota bacterium | reverse complement strand
GTAGCCCCACCAGGAATCGAACCTGGATTTAAAGTTTAGGAAACTTCCGTTCTATCCATTGAACTACAGGGCCTTTTTCTTGATTATTTATCCTTTTTCAATATGCAAAAGTAAGGAAATTATTTTATATCTGCGCCATTGACCGCCTCTTTGTCAGGGGTCACGAAACAGAGAGACCCGTCGGGGTTTTCGGCCATCAGGATCATTCCCTGCGATTCGATTCCTTTTAACTTTCTTGGTTCCAGGTTCACCAGGATACAAACCCGCCGGCCGATGATCTCTGCAGGATTGAAAAAACCTGCAATTCCCGAAACCACTGTCCGCTGGTCGAGACCGGTATCGATCTTCAGCTTCAACAACTTGTCAGTCTTGGGAACCTTTTCCGCTTCCAGGATCACTCCGGCACGGATATCCATTTTTGAAAAGTCCTCGTATTGTACCGCTGTTTTGCCCGGTTTGACAGGTTTTTTTTGTTGTGCGGCTTCATTCGCTGCTTTGGTGGCCAACAGTTTATTGACCTGGTAATCAATGGCGCTGTCTTCTATCTTTTCAAAAAGAAGTTCCGGCGGATTGAGCTGGTGCCCGGGTTGAAGCCAATTCAGCAGAGCGGCATCTTTCCAGGTTGAACGTGGAAAGTTCAGGATCTGCCTGACTTTGTCCATTGAGAAAGGGAGGAAAGGTTCACCCACAATGCTGAGCTGGGCACAGATTTGAAGGGAGAGGTTCAGAACAGTGCCAACCCTTTCAGGATTGGTGGCAAATTGTTTCCATGGCTCGTTGTCGGTAAGGTATTTGTTTCCCAAACGGGCCAGGTTCATCATTTCGGCCAATCCTTCGCGGAACCGGTAGTTGTTCAGGCTGTTGGCGATCTTTTCAGGAAAGCGGCCCATCTCTTCCAGGGCGGCATGGTCGCTGTGGTTGAACTCACCGGCTTCAGGAACCCGGCCTTGAAAGTATTTGTGGGTCAATACCACCGTACGGTTGATGAAATTCCCCAGGATGGCCACCAGTTCACTGTTGTTCCGTGCCTGAAAATCTTTCCAGGTAAAATCGTTGTCTTTGGTCTCTGGGGCAGCTGAAGTCAGCACGTACCGGAGCACATCCTGTTTTCCGGGAAAGTCGGCCAGGTATTCATGCAACCAAACGGCCCAGTTACGGCTGGTAGATATTTTTTCGCCTTCGAGGTTAAGGAACTCATTGGCCGGAACATTGTCGGGGAGAATATAGGATCCTTCAGCCCGAAGCATCGACGGGAAGATAATGCAATGGAAGACGATGTTGTCTTTACCGATGAAATGAACCAGTTTGGTTTCCGGGTCCTTCCAGTATTTTTCCCAATCAGGCGTCAGTTCACGGGTTGCAGAGATGTAGCCGATGGGAGCATCGAACCATACGTACAGCACTTTTCCTTCAGCGCCTTCCACCGGGACTTTCACGCCCCAGTCCAGATCGCGTGTCACCGCCCTGGGTTGCAATCCCTGGTCGATCCACGATTTGCATTGTCCGTAAACATTGGATTTCCAGTCGTCTTTATGACCTTCCAGGATCCATTCCCGGAGCCAGGGTTCGTACTGATCAAGAGGAAGGAACCAGTGCCGCGTATCTCTCAGAACGGGTTGGTTGCCGCTGAGCATCGACCGGGGCTGGATCAGATCAGTGGCATTCAGAGAAGTGCCGCATTTTTCACATTGATCGCCATAGGCTTTGTCGTAACCACAATGCGGGCAGGTACCCATAATGTAGCGGTCAGCCAGAAAATGGTCGGTTGATTCGTCGTAATATTGTTGGGAAACTTTTTCTATGAACTGGCCGGCATCGAAAAGTTTGCGGAAAAAAGCGGAAGCTGTTTCGTGGTGAACGCGATTCGAGGTGCGGGAGTAGATATCGAAAGAGATCCCGAACTCCTCGAATGATTTTTTTATGATCGTATGGTATTGATCAACAATGTCCTGAGGGGTAACTCCCTGGTGCAACGCTTTGATGGTGATCGGGACCCCGTGTTCGTCGGAACCACCGATGAAGATGACATCGGCTTCGTTCATCCGGAGAAACCTGACATAGATATCAGCGGGGACATATACTCCGGCCAGGTGACCGATATGGATCGGGCCGTTGGCATAGGGCAGGGCGGAGGTAACGGTAAAACGTTTGAAACGGGTCGGATCGCTCATAATAAAAAATTCTGAAATCGTCGGAAAAATTGCCGCAAAGATACTAAATAAGCGGAAATGAGTATTTTTGAATGATGATCCGGCCCCCTTATCTGAAGAAAGGCGACAAGATCGGAATTGTTTCCCCGGCACGGAGTATCAGTTTCGATGAAGTCCATCCAGCCATCAAACTCTTTCAGCGCTATGGTCTGGAAGTGGTCTTAGGGAACCATGTCTTCAGCCGTCACCATCAGTTTGCAGGCACAGACGGGCAAAGGCTGCATGATTTCCAACAGATGCTCGATGATCCGGCCATTCGGGCCATCATTTGTTCCAGGGGAGGGTATGGCTCCGTTCGCATCATCGATCAATTGGATTTCAGTCGTTTCATGGACTACCCCAAGTGGATCGTGGGATACAGCGATGTAACCCTGTTTCATTCACATCTTCACCGTTTAGCCGGGGTGGAGACCCTTCATGCGACCATGCCGGTGAACATGGCTGCCGATGCCAACCGTACATCCGTTGAAACGATGCTGAACGCCCTTTTCGGTTACCGGATAACCTATTCTTTCACGACACAGCCCCCATCCCGTGAAGGAAAAGCGGAAGGAATCCTGTGCGGGGGCAATCTGTCCATCCTGTACAGCCTTACCGGAACCGCTTCCGAGGTCGATACAGCCGGAAAGATACTTTTTATCGAAGATGTGGATGAATACCTCTACCATATCGACCGGATGATGATCCATCTGAAAAGAGCAGGGAAACTAGACCGGCTCAAGGGCCTCATCATCGGAAGTATGGCACGGATGAATGATAACACAATCCCATTTGGCCAAACTGCCGAAGCGATCATCGCTTCTGTAGTGAAAGATTACCGTTACCCTGTTTGTTATGGATTTCCGGCCGGACATCTTGACAACAACCTGGCGCTGATTCTTGGCCGCAAGGTAAAACTGACTGTTGGTCAGAAGGCAGAACTCGAATTTTTTTAAAAATCCCTGTTACCTTTTCCTCTTTTCCGGATTAATTTATGAACCCCCTCCGAAAAGCTAAATCCAGACGGTTCAAACCTTC
>CALMDO010000315.1 GCA_937862805.1 uncultured Bacteroidota bacterium | reverse complement strand
CATCAAGGGAGGTGGTTCCCAGATCCATTCCCTGCCATACGGAGTGGGCGGAGAGCGCTGTGACTTTGTACCCGGTTTGAAAGAAAGAATAGGAGATCCCCGTATGGAAACGGATACCCTTCCCGGGTGCGGAGGTCTCCTGTCCCCGCCCCTGGAACGAAACCAGGGTAATGACTGTCAGTAAAATAGTAAAAATACGGTTCATGGTGAAAAGTTTATTGCATTTTATACTTCCACGAAAAGGCGCAAAAGTGTAAAAACTATTCGGAAAGATAGAAAAGTTGGAAAAAAGCTTGTTTCAATTTTGAAAAATTAAACAAGTCCGGTATCGTGACCGGCGTGGGAGGCAACCTTCCCGGCGTAGCAACCGGGAGGGAATCCTTCAGATTTTTTAAAGGCATTGTTAAAAGTTATCCTGCTTGAGAAGCCCGATGAAAAGCCAATGGCTTCCATAGTCATCTCTTTTGCTTTTCCTTCGAGGATCATCTTTTTAGCATGTCTGATCCTCCATTCGTTGCGGTAATCGTTGAAAGGCTGTCGTTGTGTTTCTCTGAAGAAATAGGCCAGGTGGTGAGCCGGGATGTTGATGAGCCGTGAAAGAAAAGCAAGATTACATCCCGGATGGAGGTAAGGTGATTGTTCACGCATACATGCCTCCACCTTTTCCCCGATCATTATCAGGTAGGTTGATTCAAAACCGCAAACAGATTGGGTTTGTCTGCTCCCCGGTGGTTCATCGGGGGGAGAAGCGGGTGTGTGCATTATAGAAGGATGAGTGCTGTCGGGTTGGGTAACTGTGTCCGGTTTCCGGTCGTGTTCAGCATTCGGTAAATGGATATTGTTCTTCGCAGAGTGCGTTGCCGGCATCGGTACCCTGGGGAGCCCGTAGAGAATAGCCGGAAAAAAGAACGGCGACAGGATGAGACCGGTTAAGCCGGCTACTGCAATGACCGATAAAATGTTCACTGTATAGAACATTTCACGGCTCCTGAAAAGAAAGGCTTCGTGTATTTGTAACAGATGGGCCGTTGCCATGATCAGGGTGAATGAAAGTAAAAGGGTTAGCCACTTGGTCATGTAGCGCTGATGACGCAAAACCAGCGACTCCTGCTTGCGGAGCAGATACCTGATGAGTATCCCGGTGGACCAAAAAAGGTATATCAGTAAATGAAACGGCCGGCTGAGATAGATAATCTCTGCGGGGAAAATGCGATACAGCAGCGTAGGTTTTATCTGTCCGATAAAACCAATATTGTTTTCAATCTGGCGGGCTATTTCCAATTTGTAGGCTGAGGGTTCCAGCGCATAAGGGATTGTCGCAATCAGGAAAACCAGAGCGGGAATCAGATGCAGAAGATCCCACCAGCGGAGGGCCGGGTTATCTCTTAGCAGGCTCCTGATATAAAAGTAGAGTGCCGGCCCGATCAGATAGGTCGAGAAGCTGAAATTCAGGTAAACGATGCTGATCAGTTTTACCGACCGGGAATAAAATATCGTCTCAAAGATGACTGTATAGAGGCTGATCAGGAAAAAGAACAAGCCAAGATAAAGCGCTGATCGGTACGTTCTTGCATTGAAATACAAAAGAATGGAGGAAAGAACCAATCCGGTAAGCGCAATGTAGAGGATCATCAGGATTTTTCCGATGACACAAAAGTAACATAAAAAGAATTGTTTTCAGGATTACGACAGGGGCGAAAGTCACCGGGTCCTGCCGGATCTCTTCAATCGCTTATACATCAATAACCCCATCAATAAAAGAAAGGTTCCCGGACCTGCGGCAAACTTGACCCAGGGATTATCGAGCGGTGAAACGACCAGTGGCGATCCGTCGCCCATGAAATCAAACCCGGCCCAGTAATAGGGATGGCTCATGAGTTTGTCGGCCTGGCGGAGATAATCGCGTTTGGCTTCCCGGAGCGCGTCGGGTTTTGAATGGCCATCCGACAAATAGCGATAAAACTGAGGCATGATGCGGCTTGAGGTATAATCATTGGCATCCCAGATACTCACGACAACCGAACGGGTACCGGCATTTCTGAAAGCCCATGCCAGGTTGAGATTCCCTTCGCTTTTATTTTTGGCGCCAACAGCCGATTTACAGGCGCTCAGCACCACCAGTTGTGATTTTAACTGAAGGTTAAGGATTTCATAAAGATTGAGGTTCCCATCGAAAGAAGAACCGTTGGATAAATTGTTAAATGCCAAGGACATGAATTGCTGATTCCCCTCTCCTCCGATCCCATGGGTCGATAAATGGATAATATCATACCGGGGCGCTAATTGTTTAAATTGGTTTTTTGTGGCGCCATAACCATCGACAAGGGTGGAAGGAAAGATCCTGCTGATCTGTTGACATTCGTACCGTGCCCCGGGCAGATCGATCATGGCGGTGTCGCGCCGTGTGACCTTGGCCAGTCTTGTCTTCAGATTCTTATTGAACTTCGGAGCCATTGCAAGCAACACCGGTTCTTTGACAGGTCGTTTTTCCTGGTCAAGCCAGGCTGTAAGGGAGAAAACTTTCTGTGTTACCAGTTTTGAGAGCAGGTAGCGGTGCTGCGGATCCTTTTCGGTGTTGCTGATGGCCAAAGCTTCGAAAGGGATCAGCCAGGTATCGGGAGAGGGAACGATGATCAGCGACCGTTTCCCTTCCAACATATCGGTAAAAGGCGTGAACAGCTTCCGGTACAGTGCAAAACCCAGGGAATCGATCCTCTTTTCCGGCGTAGCCGGGCTCTTCAGCAAATCGATGAACCGGGTCAGACCGGGATAGAGTTCCTCTCCTTTGAGGGTCGTCCACCGGACTTGATCACGGGTGATCATCAACAAAGAAAATTCGTCAGGCGTATAATAATAATCGGGAAAATATTCAGAAAGATAAAAAATGGCTTCATCCCGGCGAAGGCGTTCCTGAACCTTTTGTGCATCAAATTGAATATCATTAATATTCTGCCAGTTTCCCCGGTTCTTTTGAGAAAACCAGTAAAAACTCTGGTCGAGCGCTATTTTTTTATCGATCAGCGCGTTTTCCAACCTCTTTTTTTGTTCTTTCGAAACCACAGACACCAACTGACTGTTCAACTCATTGATTTCCTTCTGTAGCCGGACTAAATCCGATGGAAGATCTCCAAGGTCTGAATCCAGGCTCTCCTCCCCTGTCAGCTGTGTCCGAAAGATCCGTTGTGTATTCCGGTATTTTTCGAGGTAGCTGATGGCGGCGGAGAGGTATTTTGAGTTGGGATCAATTGCATACATTTCCAGCGCATGTTTTGCATAGCTGAAGTAAAGATTGGCGCGGGCCTGTTCAAAAGCAATACGGTTGTCCATGTTGGCGATGCAAAGCCTTTGACGGAAAGAAAAAGCGGCTGACAGGCTGTCGCATTGCAAAACGGTTTTCAGCAAGATTGGACGGAGGGCAGGATGTTTTTCAATGGCTTTTATCAGGTAGCCGGATTTATATTCATAGACCAATCGCAGGTAATTATTTTGCGCATTGTCGATATCCAACGGGTTATCGAGGTAGGAGCACTTATTAAATCCCGGAAAGAGGTAGAAATAGGTTCTTTGAAAGGTTTGAAGTGCGCGGATATAATCACCCTGGCGGGCAAAGAAATCAGCATAGTTGAACCATGACATCACGGTTGTCATGCGGATTTCGCTGCGGGTTTTCGCGATCCGTTCGAAAATCTCCTTGTACAGCGTCGCGGCTGTCTGGAATTTACCCGCCTCTTCCAGGATGTTGCACAGGTTATTCAGGCACTTGACTGACTGAAAGTTATTTTTTCCGTATTTGGTATCGAAAGCTGTGAGCGCCTTTTTTAAATAAAACATAGAGGAATCATGGCGTGAAAAACGTTTATGATACAAGGCAAGGTACCTGTAAACATTTCCCATCTCCGGGTTGTCGGGACCTCCTGTTTTTTCCCTGATCGCGCGTGCAGTGTGCAGGTAATAATAACAATTATCTTTGTCCTTGAAACTTTCATGGTAGGCGCCCAGCCATTCATAGATACGGGCCGTGTTGGGATGGACAAGGCCAAAACGGGCCACCGACATGCGGAGGGCTTTTTGAAAATACTCCTCGGTTATGGAAGAGTTTGAAGTTATAAATCCGGTAATGGCGAGATTCAGGTAAAGATTTCCCACTTGTGGATGGTCAGGGCCTAACGCTTTGACAGCCAACGGAATATTTTCGCGAATGATGGTTTCAGCCGTATCACATTCATGTTGCCAGTAATAACACTCCACCACGTTATTGACCATCCTGAACCAAACCGAATCATGCACGGGGTATCGGCGGAGTAAGACTGTGTAAATTCTGAGGGCCGGTACAAATTGTAAATCCGAGAACAAGCGGTCGGCTTCCGTGATCGTTTCATGGTGGATTTTATCCACCGGGTCTTTCCAAGCGGGCACCTCACCCATCGTCCTGAAAACCGGCAGGATCATCAACAATCCCCAAATGATGGTATATTGACAGGTTCTCAAGGTGTTTCAGTCGATGGCCTTCAGCAATTCAGCGGCTTTTTCCTGGAAAAGGTTCGGTTCGTCAGCGATCTTTTTCAGGATCTTAGCAGCCTCCGTGTATTTGTTCATCCGGATCCAGGCCAGAGCAAGGTACCATTCGGCGGGTCTGGCAAAGGGGCCATTGCCCCCGACAACACTTTCCAGTAAATGAATGGCCTTGCCGGGGTCTTCTCCGGATGCAAGCAGGGAGTTGGCGAAGTAAAAACCAAGGGTGTCATCTTTGGGATTCAAGGCATTCAGTTTCATGAAAATGGAGATGGCCGAATCATAGTTGGCCGCTGAATAGGCCATGAGCCCCGCCTGGAATAACGAATCACGGCAGTGCGCCACTTGGCCGCTTTTAAGCGTGAGGATATCGGGATAGGGTATGAAGTATTCCGAAAAGAGGAATTCACTGCTTTTATGTTTCTGTTTACCAATGAATAAAACCGAGATCCCTACTCCCAGAAGGATCACCACGAGGGCAGCGGCAAGCAGTGCGTTTCTCCTGAAAACTGTTTGAATATTCGATTGCAAGGACCATGTTGACGATCCGGCCAATTCATCCTGGTCGTTGAGCAGCCTTTGTACCGTGAGAATTTTCTTTTTGCATGCCAGGCATTCTTCGCCATGACGGGCCACCGGTTCAGGAAGCGCACCCATGTTGTTTTCAGAGAGGGCATCGACCCAAAGGGCGCAGGCCTCCTCGTTCAGGTGTCCGTCAGGGTTAAACCAACCGGGTGGGGATTTCATGCATTGATGGTATTTTATTATTAGATGAATTGTCCGATCCGTTTTGGATGTTCTGATGTTGGTTTATGCAAAAATATTCATAAAGATATTGAAAAGTTTTACGGTCAAAAGCATGCCTGGGGGGATCTCCGTTAAGCAGGTCGATTATTTGTAGTAAATGATGATCGATCCACTTACGGATCGCGTCGTCGGTGGTTGAAGTTTGCCGGGCAAGTCGGAATATGGCGTTAAGATGTTGATAAACAACCGTTTTTGTCATTTTTTCATGATGGTCATTGAGTGCTGCCAAATGTTTTTCTATTTCCGGCCGGAGGTTTGCAGGGACAGGTGCCTGAGAGAGTTCTTCCAGGGTCAGGGGGAGATGAAAGACGGCTTTAAAACAAAATTCAATTCGTTTGCGATCCCGTGGATAGGTTCGCAGGATCATTTCCAACTCCCCGATGGCATCCCTTATCACAAAATGGCAGGAAGGATCGGAAAGACTTTCAGGCAGGCAGGAGGCAGGATCGTTGATGACTTTGGATTTCAGGAAGATGGAAAAGGGGATAAATCGCAGGCTATGCCGGTAGTCTGCAGTCCACACTTCGCTGCAGAGGTGTGAGACAACCACTGCGAGGAAGGTGCTGAACTTTGCCTTTCCCTTGTATTTTGCCAGGATATTTTTTTCTCTTACCAGAAGGAGTTCGTTGATTTGCTGCGCGATGTCTTTCTCATGATCGGGATAGAACACACCTTTCGACCTCAGAAAATTGTGAATAATTTTCCCGATAAGAGAGAGGTGCGAAAGAAAATAGTCGCCAGGAGGCATCGCCGGTTTTTTTGGTTAAGCAGAGGCTGTCGGGCCTTTTCATAACACAGGGTAAAGTTAGAGAATAATCAGATAAACCAAAAAAAATTCACGATAAAAAAAACCTTATCCCGCCTTGTCTCAGGGATATCAATAAAATCAGGGGGAAGGGAGGGATATATCAAACATTGCCATCGGTATTTCGATCACAATGTTGTTGTAACAGGACTTTATTGTTTGATGATTTTGATTGTCTCAATGACATCTGTAGAACAAATGATAAGGATATAAATACCGGATGGGTATCCTGCCAGAGAGAATTTGTAGTTCAATAGATTTTGTCTGTTTTCCCTGAAAACCACCTGTCCCAACGAATTATAGAGTTCAAATACAACAGGGTTGTTCTTACTGTCACCGTGATCCATGACGGTTACGGTACCGTTGGTAGGATTCGGAAAGACTGTAATGCGTTTCTTTTCCATGGTCATTGTTGTTTCTTGCTGATCAGCCATGGATGACACCATGGCATATTTTTCACTACTCCCGCAGAAAACATCGCCGCCTATCAGGGCGGTGAGATGACTACCCGAAAATGCCCTGGTTCCCGGTAACAAGTTGATTTGTTGCCCGGCCGACAAGGTGACATCTCCCCCTTCCATGACAATAAATAATGTTCCGTTGCCTGCTGTTGTAATGTTTTGTGCGGCGTCGAAACAGGTGTCCTGCCCGGGGGCGATGGTCAGGTCTTGTAAATCTCGTGAGCGGGAAAGCCATCCGGTGTCAACTTCACTAAAACCGGAACTGTAGCCCGAACTGTTCGATCCCTGAAGGTTGTCGGCAGCACGGACCCAATAAAAATATTGCCTTCCCGGGTTTACGGTAAAATCATCCCAAATCGTTTCGGTAATCCAATGGTCGGTAAGGGGAGTTGCTGCGGCTGGTTGATTGATAAACCCTTTATAGACCCTGTAATATCCCGATCGGGGCACGGGAGACCAGGTGATGGTGATATGGTCCTGTGGATCGCCTTTGGTGGCCGACACATCGCCGGGCGGAGGCAATACGCTTTTAAAATCGAAATCCTCGACAATGATTTCAATGGGTTGGGTGGTGTCGGCCGGGATGTTATCGGATGAAAAGAGCCACAGGTTGATTCTCACATTTTCCTTATAAGGAGTCTGAACAAAGGGGCCGCCAAAATTCCAGGAGTGGATCAGACTGCCATCTCTTTTTTTGCTTGCAAAGAATACTGAATCCTGTTTCCAAAGAAATTGATGAACGGTGCCGGTATCGTGGGTCGTGTTGAAGCGATGGCGGTTTCCTGGTGCATCCCACGGTTGGATGACATATTGAAAATCGGGGTCAGTCGCCACTTCCCATCGTGAAGCCTCGATATCAATCTCACGATAATGGTTGGTATCGCCATATTCGTCGTAAATAAAGGGGGAAAAGACCACGTTTTTATCCAATAAGTCGAGCCGGCTTTTAACGGTGAAGGTATAGGTTCCATAACCCAGGGAAGTATCTGCGATCACTTCGGTACATTTCCATTCCCTGGCCTGTGTATCGTAAACTATGCGCAAATGGAGGTAGCCTTTTTCATCAACAAACACGGCCGTGTCAGCGTCGGTCCAGGCATTAAGATTGTTGTATGATTTGGAGGGACCCGACTTGCAATTGCCCGAAAGTCCTTTCACTTTCCATCGAAATCCCGCAAAATCGAGCGTCCTTGATCCGGGAATCCGGCATCGATAGACATAGGGATGCTGGTAAAGGCTATTAGGCAAAGATTGAACGAATTTTACACCAGGTGGAACAAAATCAGCCGGTATAAGAAATGCCGCGTATCGTGCGGCATAGGCATCGCATCCCCCGGTTTTCACATCACAAGACCAGTTACTGTCGGGCATGATAAGGGTCAGGGGAGCTGCGTTATATGGTTTCACGTACCAGGAACCCTCAAAATACAAATAAACCAGTACCCTGTAATTGGCAGGATCAACGCCTGTTACCCTTCCCTGAAGGAAGTCATCCGATCCCCATTCAGGCATGTGGGTCAGGGTGATGGTTTGCGATTGAACTTCGGTGAGTGTTGCCGTCGCAAGACAGACAGTCAGACAAACCAACAGGGTCATTTCCCGGACGGGTCGGTGGTTGAAGGTTTGTGTTTTCATATTGGAAAGGTGAAGGTTATAACTGTTTTGACGACAAGGCGACAGGGTAAGATTGGCACTTCTCTTTCATCCGGTTGTCGCTATTTTTTGTTGAGACAATCATGCGCGGAAATGATCCATTAATCACGGACTGATTATGATATAATCAATGAAAGCTCTATCAATCCAATTTTCGGTTAATCTTTTCCATTTATAAGTGTGTGTTCCGGGAGGCACAGTAAAGCTATGTAAAGTCCAATCATTATCATTAACTGTTCCTTTCAGTACATCATCTATATAAAACGATGTATGAACGTTATATTCCTCTTTACTGTAAAATGAAACAGATCCAAATGGTGATGTTGTTACGCTACGAGTTAATTGCACTGAATCATCTTTTTGATTTGAGATCAAGCAGTGGTACAATTCGAATGGCAGTCCATCTGTCGTCACCCCCCATCCTATACCTGACCAGGTGGTCGGAAAACCTGTTTCAAAGCCTTCATAATAAGCATTGGTGGTTGTAAAAGTAAGGTCTGCACCATAGGTTGTTCCTGCTGAGTTGGTGGCATAGGCCCTTACATGGTAGGTTGTATTGGGGGCCAGTTTATCGAGGGCGCCGTTGAATGCGCCCGCTCCGCTGCCACAGGCCAGTTTGGAATGATTAACCGTGGGATTGGGTGAGGTACGCCAGCAAAATCCCCGTTCGGTCGCCGTCGGATTACCGCCCGAAGTAACAGTACCAAAAACCAGGGCTGTGGTCGGGTTGATGCTCGTAACCTCATCGGTTGTCACAACAGGAAGCGTTCCTTTCGTTTTCACGATAATGTTGTTACCATAACTGGTTCCCACGCTATTTGTGGCATAAGCCCTGACATAATAGGTGGTGTTTGGCGTAAGCGCGGTCATCAGACTTGCAAAAGCCCCGATCCCGGAGCCGTTGATCGTTTTATTATTCGCAATGGTCGGGTTCGATGAAGTGTTCCAGCATACCCCCCTCATGGTTACCGGAGCGCCGCATTCGCTCATCACTTCGCCGCCGGTCATTGCCGTGGTCTGCGTTACATTGGAGCTGTCGGTTGTATTGACAACAGGCGCTGTCGGGTTCGTTATAAAATTGATTTCATTCCCGTACATAGTGCCCAAACTGTTGGTCGCGTAAGCCCGTACATAATAGGTTGTGTTACCGGTAAGTCCGGTAAGGTTACTGGTAAAAGTCCCGATCCCGCTTCCATCGGTGGTTTTGCTATTTATCGTGGTGGGGCCGGGAGAAGCGCTCCAGCAGACGCCCCGGGCCGTGATGGGATTGCCGCCGTCACCGGAGATGGTTCCGCCGCTGGTTGCAGTCGTCAGTGTGATATTGGAAGCGCCTGTGGTATTGATATTGATGGTGGTAAACGCAACATCATTCCCGTAGTTTGTCCCCACACTGTTCGTCGCGTATGCCCTTACATGATACAAAATATCGGGCGTTAATCCGGTGATATTACTGATAAAAGATCCTGCACCTGAACCATCGGTGGTTTTCGGATCGGTGGTGGTAGGATTAGCCAAGAGACTCCAGCAAACGCCCCTGGCCGTAACCAGGGCGCCTCCGTCGTTTACATTTCCTCCGCATGTAGCCGATATCGACGAAATATTGGAAACAGAACTTGTGGCTACAGTCGGGGCGTTGGCAATCCGGGCGGCCCATGTCGGCACTGAACCACTCAGCGTCAGCGTCTGGCCATTGGAACCTACCGGAACTCCAGTCCACTGAACACCGTTCCAGTAAAGCATGTCGCCTGCATTGGTTCCATTTGGGGCAGTCAGAGGAATCCAGCGAACTCCATTCCAGTAATAGTTGCCCGGGTAAACATTGTTCGGGGCTGTTCCGGCCGTTGCAGTGTTATAAACCAGCAAACCCACTGCCGGATTTGCAACAGGGGCAGTTACATTCACGGCAGTAAGCGCAACCCGGGGCGGAAGAAATCCCTTGTTTGAGGATTTAACATCGAGCATGGCCGATGCATCAGAAGTACTGCCATCAATATTGATGGCAACCTGGGCAGCGCCCTGATATGACCAACATAACAGTGACAAAGCCAAGAATGTCAACGAGCGTAATTGTTTCATATTCTTTTGATTATTGGTTTTCAAATAGGGTTACGATAATTTAACCGTCTATACAGGTAAACACCCTGCCCAATAATTCTGGCGTTCGCAATATTTCCCGTATAAGATTTTTTCTCGTATAAATTTCCACAATCGTTTAATGATATTCAGATCGGCCTTTGTCGGTATATGATCCATTCTGATATAATGAACACCACGCCTGTGTAGAGAACTTCGAACTTGAGCAGGACTGCGAATTATCACTGACAGGTTATTTACACACTA
>CALMDO010000314.1 GCA_937862805.1 uncultured Bacteroidota bacterium | reverse complement strand
AACCTTGTAATAATGGCAGCAAGGGCAAAGAGGTCGATCAAAAGGGTAACCACGGTAAGCAGGAACAAAAGGATAACATTCAGTTTACGGACTTGTGAAACATCCGGTTCCGACAACGAAAAGACCACAATGGCCATCACGCCAATCAGCAGTAGATTGAAAACCAACAAGAAATCCCGGTTTGCCGAGAGGCTGATCCCGGAAAAGGAGATGGCCGCAAGGTAGATGATGGCCGCAAGGAGAACCAGTGGTGTGAAAATCCGGGCGATGACCGGAACTACCTTTTCTGTAATTCCGGGGTACAGATCAATCAGCCAGGCAGCGATCACCGGGATTACTGCAGCCCCGACAACTCCGACATTTTGCATGTAAACCTCCCCGATTTTCATCCCGATAATTTCAAACAAGCCGATGGTGACGGCCGACAGGATCGCACCGGCGATGGCTAACAACCCGCTCATGGTAATCAGTTCACCGCAATAGCGAAGAAAACCGGAAACTTTTTTGGTGTTCCTGAACTCAAAAGAGATATAAGCCAGGGCAAAAATAAAGGCCATGAAGAGTGGGGCATGGATCTTGGCCAAAACGGTGGTGTCGGCATCGACAGCTGGAAGCAGGTTAAGGTAAACGACAAGTGCCACGACGGGAAGCGCCAGTGTAAGGATCTGTTTCCAGCCGGTAATTTGATTTTTGAGGACAAACCAGGCCGTTAAACCTGCCAAAAGGATAACCGGAAGGTTGCGTGCAAAATACTCTTCCGGGCTGAGATCCAACAACTCCACCGGGAGCTTGACAAGGAACGCAAGAATAACCGAGATGATCGCTACTTCTGTCAATCCTTTTTTCAATCCGGGCGGCTGATGAAGAACTTCTCCGTTTTTTAGACGAATCCGCCAGAATTTTACCAGCTCGGTGTCGATTTCGCGGGAAGCCTCGGGGAAATCACGCGCGAACGCTGCTTTATCCCTTCTGTACAAAGACTCCAGCGCTTCAGGATCATGGATGTGTTGACGGATTTGGTCTTTCATAATTTTTTTATCACCGTGTACCTGTTCCCGTTTTTAATAAGTATCCAGGGATTGTTCAGCTGTAATCGCCACCCTCTGCCTGAAATCAATGTGTCGGTTGTTATTTGAGGACAGGAAAGCGTGACTTTATTCCACACGGGACTCATTAAAGCGCCACAGCTATCGACCTCTAAAATTCCCCAGTTATCAGTAATCCGGATGTTGGGATATACCGTTCCGCAAGAGTCCAATGGCATGATATTAGAAGGACTGAAACCAATGTTCATGTTTTCAAGGCCTATCTCAACGACACTGTCGCTCAGAAATATCTTTTTATACTTACTTTTCACTGCTTCCTTGGCTGCTTCACGGCGTGTTTCTTTTTCAACGGTTGAACCGATTCCGTATTGTTCACCGGTTTTTAAAACATCCTCCTTTGTTATTTGTTGATATTCTACACCATAGAAATGAGAAATAAAGTCTGACAGGTTGGTTCTTTTTGTTATTTGTTGATTCCAGAGAGGCTCTTTTTTTTGCATGAAATAGCCATAAACAGGAATGGTAAAATAAGCGAATGAACGGACATAGGAAGGCAGCGAATAGAAGCGGTCAATATCCGTAATGTAGTGTTTGATCAGATCAGGGTCGTTCCTTTGACTTAAAATTGAACCGGTATATTCAGCCAATCCCTCATTTAACTCCAGGGAGTTTTCTGCATTTTTTGCTTCCGGGAAATTTTGATGACGGTATTGCCTGAAAAGCAACGCATTTTTTATGTGTACTTCAGGTTCATTGGAGTTCAATGCCTTTTTTAACGCCTCAAGTTCTAATTCCAGGTATATTCGCCCGTTTTTAGAATCCAGATGAACACATTGAATTTCATGGAGGGAGTCAAACCCCAAGGTCGGCTGAATTCGGTGAAAGGATTCATGAATCAGCAAATTCAACCGCTCTTCCTTTATGTCGGGAAGGGGTAAAGCAACCATGGTCCATCTTTTCCCATTCCAGTCAAATGCAGTATTGGCAATATTGATATTTTCCGGGAGTGTCCCGATAAATAAAGTTTCTCTTTGAATCAACTCCCCGGAGTTGTCGCTTTCATTGGCAATGATCGTTCGTGTTCCCCTGTCCACTAACATTAACGGACCTTTGAGTGAATGGTTCCATAATCGTCCATTTTCTTTGTTCAAAGTTTCATTCAACTCATTCAAAGCGCTTTTTGCCTGGTTCCAATCGGCTTCAGGTATCTCAATGGTTTTTCCAATGTGGCTGTACCCGGAAAAGAGTACCAAGGCCAGAATCATAAAAATCAATCTCATATTTGTGTTTATTAATGAAGTTCAGCGGTCAACCATTTGTTGGTGTTCATCCCCTGTTTTGTTTCCCGGCCGGATGAAGGGACATGGGCGTCTTGCAGGTCTTTTACCCAAAATGAATTGTTTCCAAGGGTGTAATGCTCATCAAACAAGTCTCATCTCCCATTTTTATACTTTTCAGAAGCTCGACCTCCACTTCGCAACCGAATGCTTTTTCGAAAAGCACTTTGCTATATCCTGTTGTACATTGACACCATGTTTTGCTTTCTAACCGATCAACTTCGGCAACCATGGGGCAGGGGCAAAAGAGAAATTGCAAAAAAAGCTGGTTATCACTCCAGGAAAGACCCGCAGATTTTGCTTTTTCATTGTTCGTAAATTCTTCCGGATTTGCCGAGGATGCCAAAAGCTCTTTCAGCAGGGCGTATTTCTCATCCATGGCATAACCACATTGACAATTCCTTCTTATCTTTTTCACCATTTCCTCATCGAAATGATGTTCCAGCCTTTTCATGGTATTTTTCACCCATGTCGGATTGTCTGCCTGATCGTCTCTGACAATTTTTTGAGCGGTTTCGTCATTGCTTTCAGCTTTTACCGCATTGTAGATGATTTCTTCCTGAATTTTTCTGATATCGAACATAGTATGAGTTTTTTAGGGGTACAAAGGTATAGGGAACATTGTCTGAACTATGATTTATTTGATGAATTGATTATCCTGATTTTTATTCTGATTTGAAATGTCCGTACGGAATTTCATTGCTTCCTCATAAAATGTTTTGTCTTCGCCAAATTCCAAAATACGGGCAACCTTTCCGTTGCATATCTTACAAGTGCCACGCACCATAATATCGTTAAGGTCAGTCAGAAACAATTCCTGAACTACAATGCCTTTAGATGCAACACCCCCGCAATGGCTACAGAAAACATTTTTGGCAAGCACTTCTTTGTAAAATCCCATTTGTTCCTCATCGAGCAATCGGGATAATTGAAATTGGTTAATTTGAATTTCAGGTGGACGTTTCATTTAGCAGTTTCTTTGTTGTTATCGGTGCCTTCGACAAGCTCAGGCACCGTTTGGATCCCAGTCACCAATACGGTGGTTGAGCTTGTCGAAACCACCGTTTCTCTCGGGTATTGTGTATAATTTTTAGAAAGCAGCGGCAAATCCTCCGGACGTTTCTCAATTAATGCCTCCTTGTTTTTACGACTCCAGCCCTGGACCTGTTTTTCGCGGAAAAAGGCCTCGTCTATTCTTTGAAACTCCTCATAATAAACAAGCTTTACCGGCAGGTGCTTTTTTGTGAAATTAGCACCTTCTCCGGCCTGATGTTGTGCAAGCCGCATTTCCAAATTCTTAGTACTTCCGGTGTAATATTGCCCGTTGGAGCATTCAAGTATGTACATGTAACCGCCCATTATGCAGCTAATAAAGATTGATGAATAAACTCCGGGGGTATGACAATCGCTGAACATTGCAAAATTCTGTAAACTTTCGATTATCATCGGTCGGCATAAAGGTCATAAATTCCTGTTCGGTTTGTTCTCCAGGATTTTTGGTATCAACCAAAAACAAAATTCGTTTTGCATCAGAGAATATAAGCAAACGATAAATAAATGTAGCTGCGGGAAATGTTTTCACGGCACCCGTAACCATTTGGATTAAGGCCTTTGGTCGATTGTTTTTTAAAGACTTTTCAAGGTTTTCAATAGCAACAATCTGGGCGGGGCGAAGCCCTGCGACAGTGAGCGTTGGCAAGAAAACAGATCTTTTGCACTAAACTGTTGTAGAACAGGCCCGCCAAGAAATTCCGGGGTTCAGAAAATGATATGATGAACTTCAGGAAAAGATGCTCTCATTGCCATTACCTGAATAGTAACCCGTTTCGCTTAAGCATATCTGTCCAAAAATGATCATTCCTGCCTGTTTCTACTTCAGAATTTCAAAGAACGATAACTATTTCTTCACCGGAATTCTTACCGGTTTAACCAGAATTGCCCAAATCATTGATGGATCGGCAGCATCATATGTGTGTATTAAACGGTTGCGAAATCCGACAATTTTTCTGGTATTCTTCCGTGTTGATTCAGGTTGCAATTTCTCAAATTTATTAACCGCCTCACCAATGATACTCAGTTGTCGTTCAATAGTACTTTGAGTTTTGAGATCCAATAAATATTCCTGAAAACTTGCTGTCGATGTGGAAAACTGCTCAATGAGTTCTATTGACCAAAAAATATCAGACAAGTACTTTTTGCCTTATTCCGTCATAAATTAAAATCTTTGTCGAATCAATGCTACGTCTTAAATTTGAATTATGAATCGATGATTCCGTTAGCAAATCAACTTTTCTTTGAAAGAACAATTCAAAAGAATCCCATAATGAGACAAGCGTCTCACCCCTTTTAACAGGATCGGGGGTGTCAATATCTACGAGCAAATCTATGTCGCTGTGATCTTTATCGAATCTCGTTGTGAAAGCTGAACCAAATGCATATATATATTTGATAATATGTGCCTTACATAACGATTGAAAATCCTTTTCCTTGTCCGATATTTCTTCTTTTATAAACATAATTCAAAGATAATTGATTTTCCAATAAGTTTAACAAAAACAAAACAGGAAACCGAAATTATTAACAACCGGTATATTGTTCACAGGAACACTGCGACGGGGAAGGGATTGAAAGAAAAAGTCACCCACGGAAAACCGCACAGGTGGCTGATTTTGAGGTGGGCCCAACAGGACTTGAACCTGTGGCCAGCTGATTATGAGTCAGCTGCTCTAACCGTCTGAGCTATGGGCCCTGAAACAACCTTCGAAATCCATCAACCCGAAAGTCAATGCTCTACCGGCTGTTTTTCTTTAAAATAAGGGTGCAAAAGTAGTGAATTATTCCGACTTTTGCAAGGGTTTTCGTTTCTCCATACCTCTGCCATGAACATCCTGATCCCCGGACCGGTCCCCGCAGCACCCATCAAAAACATCGTCTTCGATTTCGGAGGGGTGATCTGCGACCTGAACATGCAACGGACTTACGACCGGTTCAAAGAAATGGGAATGCACCATTTCAACACCGCTTACTCGGTATCGGAACAAGAAGATATCTTCCGCAGCTACGAACGGGGAAACATCTCTTCCGCGGAATTCAGGGATATCCTTAAAAAATTATTCGACCAACCGGTTACCGACACTCAAATCGACGAAGCATGGAACGCCATGCTGCTTGACATCCCTCTTCCTCGCGTCCGGCTCCTCGAAAAACTGCGGCCTCAATACCGCACTTTTATCCTGAGCAATTCCAATGAAATCCACTACCATCACTACCTGCAAAATTTCACGATCCAAACCGGCTACAACAACTTTGAGGAACTGGTCGAAAAAACCTATTTCTCTTTCAAAATCCATCTCCAAAAACCAGGAAAAGAGATTTTCGATTTCGTGCTTCACGACAGCGGAATTGACTCCGAAGAAACCCTTTTTATCGACGATTCAACACCCAACACTGAAACCGCAAAAAAAATGGGATTTCAGGTCTGGCGGCTCAAACCAGAACAAGGAGAAGACATCACAGACCTCTTTACCGAATAATAACACTTGACTTTTGCCGAAAAAACGATTACCTTTGCCGGCCCTTTTTAACAGGCCGTAAACCATGAAATTATCTCAATTTCGCTTCCACCTTCCCCCGGATCTGATAGCCAATCACCCTTCAAAACAGCGCGACGACGTCCCCATGATGATCGTTGACCGCAAAACCCAAACCATCGAGCATGGCCATTTTAAAGACATCCTGACTTACTTCGGCGACGGAGATGTCTTTATCATCAATAATACCAAAGTTTTCCCCGCGCGACTTTACGGGGAAAAAGAAAAAACAGGAGCCAAAATCGAGGTTTTCCTGCTGCGTGAACTCAACCGCGAATCACGCCTGTGGGATGTCCTGGTCGACCCCGCACGAAAAATCCGCATAGGAAATAAACTTTATTTCGGCGAGGATGAGGCCCTGGTTGCAGAGGTTATCGACAACACCACCTCCCGCGGCAGAACAATCCGCTTCCTCTTCGACGGCCCTTATGAAGAGTTCAAAAAGACCATCCAACGGCTGGGCGAAACCCCTCTTCCGAAAATCCATAACCGGGCTGCCACCCATGAAGACGAGGAACGGTACCAAACCATCTTCGCCAAACATGAAGGAGCGGTTGCCGCCCCCAGCGCAGGGCTCCACTTCAGTCGAGAAATCATGAAACGGATGGAACTGCAGGGTATCTCCTTTGCAGAAGTAACCCTCCACGTCGGCCTCGGGAATTTCCGTACCATCGACGTGGAAGACCTGACCAAGCACAAAATGGATTCCGAAGAGGTCATCATCGAACCCGAAACAGCCGAAATAGTGAACCGCGCCATGGCTGCGAAAAAAAAGGTCGTCGCGGTGGGAACCACCTCCATGAAAGCCATCGAATCGTCGGTAACCATCGCCGGAAACCTGAAACCCTACCGGGGATGGACCAACAAATTCATCTTCCCTCCTTACGATTTCAGCATTGCCAATGCCCTGGTCACCAATTTTCAACTGCCCCAATCACCCATGATGATGATCGCGGCCGCCTTTACCGGGTATGACCTGCTGATGAAAGCTTACGAAGAAGCCATCGAGAAGAAATACAAATTCTTCACCTATGGCTATCCCATGCTGATCCTGTAACATCCACCCTTTGAAGAGATCGGTCATCATCGTTGCCGGGGGAAAAGGTCACCGGATGAACTCCGGCATCCCAAAACAATTTTTACTATTGGACGAAGAACCGCTGCTGATGCACACCATCCGGGTCTTTTCTCAAACAGACCCCGGCCTCCCGATCATCGTAGCGCTTCCTCCGGATCAAAAACAGGCTTGGTACCAACTTTGCCGTGATCATGCTTTCAACCTGCCCCACCGCGTTACCGATGGCGGGGAGACGCGGTTTCACTCGGTTAAAAATTGCCTCACCCTCCTCCCGGATGAAGGCTGGGTTGCAATCCACGACGGCGCCCGTCCTCTGGTGACCCGTGAACTGATCCAACGTACTTTCGAAGAGGCACTGCTCCATGGCAACGCGGTGCCGGTCGTACCGGTGAGTGAATCGCTGCGACAGGTGACCGGAGGTACCAACCGGCCGGTCGACCGCCAGGAATTTTACCTGGTACAGACACCACAGGTCTTTGCCACCTCTTTCCTGAAAAATGCTTACGACCGTGATCCTTTGCCTGAATTCACCGATGACGCCACCGTGGCTGAAGCAGCAGGAGCGACCATCCACCTGTTCGCGGGTGAAAGAAACAACATCAAAGTCACCCTCCCCGAAGAACTTCTGTTAGCCCGCATGCTTTTCGCCGGTCGTCGTCCTCATTGACGACCGGTACGTCCTTTCCACTTGAAAGGGAGTAGCCAGACCAATAAACCTGAAAGCGGAACGTAAAACAACTGGAAAAGCTGCGCCAGAAAATAATGGTGCTCTAAACCGGTTTTTTTGCAAAACCCGGCCATCCGTGCAACAAGCAGGTAATCGACCAGAATTTTGATCAGCCACAAGGCACCGCACCATGGAAGCAACCCATGAACCCAGAGGCCGGCAATCAAAAAAGTGAGCAACAGCAACTGCGTCAGATAAGTCTCCAGGGCTGTGAAAAGGGTGAAAGGATCGCGGTATCCCTTGCCTTTGGAGATCCACCGAAGCCGCTGATGCGCGAAAGCCGCGAGGGTCCGCACAGGTTCCGTACTTACAAGCGCATAGGGATCGTAACAAAAATGGATGGCCCGGGCTGAATATTTGTTCTTCACCTTCAACATCAGGAATTGGTCGTCGCCTGAACGGAACTGTTCATTGCCGTAATATCCTCCGGTAGCTACAAAGGCACGGCGGGTGCAGGCAAGGTTCGCCCCGTTACACATGACGGGTTTTCCTGAAGCCACGGCTCCGGCCGTAACACCCATAATCCCAAGGAATTCCAGGGTCTGTATCTTTTGTAAAAGATTCTTTTCACCCGAAAACATGACCGGTCCTAACACCATCTCCCCTTTGCTTTCCTTCCAAGCGCCGGCCATGGTGGTAATCCAATGAGGCCCCCGGTGCGTATCGGCATCGGTAAAGAGGAGCAAATCGCCCGTGGCTTCCGCAACTGCCCTGGCAATGGCCGCTTTCTTGCCGGGCATCTCTTCTCTTGCATCGCAGGGACGAACCAGCCTGATCCCCTTTTCCGAGCTTCGTTGCACCCATTGCATTACCCGTTCACAGGTAGCATCTTCCGAAAAATCATCACTGACCAAAAACTCAACTGCTTCCGGAGGATAATCCTGTGCCACCATTTGTTCCAGCAACGAATCGATGGTATGCACTTCGTTTCTCACCGGGATGATGACCGACACCCTGACAGGTTTTTCAGAAAAACCCATGGATTTCCCGGCTTCTGCTGCCTTCCCGGCGCTTCTCAAACTGTACAGTCCCCATGCAAAATGGAGCATCAACAGGCAATAGGCAGCCGTGAAAACCAAGAGTACGTAAAAACCGACCATTATCACCATCATAAGGCAGTAAACCATTTCCGGACCTGATTGTTGTCAGATCAATGTTTTCAGGATCTTGCCCGGTTATCGCGGAAGAATTGCAGGCGGTAAAGGAACAGGGTCCCTGTCAGCGCCGGAAATCCCACGTTGATGATCCACAGCAAAGTTGAGGCTGCAAAAATACTAAGTTGGAGGGAAGGGGCCGTTCCACCCGAAGAAGCAAAGTAGAGATCAAATACATAGAGGGCGACCGATCCGCGAATCCCGATCTCAGCCAGGGTGATGGTGGGGACCACCGCCATGATAAAATAGATCAGGGCGATAAGACCGAGGCAGACGGGCAACGGAATGATCACTCCGAACAATCGAAGCAAAAGATAAAACTGAAAGGAGAAAACCAGGTACCGGGAAAAGCTGAGGAGAATCACGGCTCCGATTTCCCCGGGATGATAGAAGCCGAAAACCCTGAAAAACTTCCTGAACCTTTTCAATTTATTCCGAAAAATCTTTTCTTTCAGGGTGGAGATAAAAGAGAGGTTAAAGAATATACCCACCAAGAGTAAATCGAGGCCAATCACGATGCCTGTAAGGGAATAATAAAGATAGCCATGACCGAAAGGAGTTTCGGAGAAATAGCGCGGGAGAAGCAGCAGCAGAGCCGCAGAACCGGTTAAAAGGGTGATGAGCAACTGACTCATACTGCCCAGCACAGTGATCAGGATTCCCTCGATATGACTTGATTTCCGGAGGATGAAGACCCGGCCGAAAAATTCCCCGATCCGGTTGGGGGTAAAGGAGCTGATGCTCGTCCCTACCAACACCGCCTGGAGGGCCTTGAAAAAACTTATCCGTTCTATTTTGCTGATGAGGTATCGCCATTTCCAGGTTTCAATGCTCCAGTTAAGGATCATCAACAGGAGGACGATCACCATTCCACGGGTAAAGCCCGGTTCAGCAATTTCAGCGCTGAAGTTTTCCAGCAAAGCCGGGATATCGTTCTTATAAAAAACCTGTTTGTAAATAAAGCCCAGGGTAACGACAAGGATCAGCAACCGGATCACCAGGTTGGCAATTTTCCGTATTTTTGACTGGTTATTCATCACAGCGGCATGAAAGGCGAACGCATCATCCTGGGCATTGATCCGGGTACCAACATCATGGGTTACGGCATCCTGGCCGTAACGGGCACTCAATACCGGATGGTTGCCATGGGCGTGTTAAAATTAAACAAATACAAGGATCATTTTCTCCGTCTGAGAATTATTTTCGACCGTTTGATCGCGCTGATTGAGGAGTTTCACCCGGATGAGCTGGCTGTCGAAGCGCCGTTTTTTGGCAAAAATGTGCAGTCGATGCTGAAGCTGGGACGTGCTCAGGGAGTCGCCATGGCAGCGGCTTTATCGCGTTCGCTACCCGTTTTTGAGTATTCACCCCGCAAGATAAAACAATCGATCACCGGTAAAGGATCGGCTTCCAAAGAACAGGTGGCACAGATGCTGACGCGGTTGCTCCGGATCACGACGGAACCTGAAACCCTGGATGCCACAGATGGTGTGGCGGTAGCACTTTGTCATTATTTTCAGTCGGGCGCTGTTCCATCGTCCAATCCGTCATCAGGGAAGAAATTTTCGGGATGGAAAGCTTTTTTGGCTGAAAACCCCGGTCGCCTGGATAAATCCTGATCCGGGATTCCTGTTTTTACTGCCGCTTTCAGAAGATTTTGCCTACATCAATTTCTGATAGACCATCCACCAGCGGTCGGGGATGTCGTTTTCGCAGGCGATCTGATAATCCTTGTAGGAACAGGGAACCAGATAATGGCGTTGGTACTTGATCTTCTGTTCAGGTTGAAGGGGAATTTCCATCCACCAACGGTCGGTTTTTTTGCTTTTGTAGAAGACGATCTCTTCTTTATGCTCGCTGATGTTGACGCGGTATTTCAAGTAATCTTCTTCGTTGCGGAAAGGAAAATCGTGGGCCCTGTTGTAGTATCCGTCGATAAAGTACCAGATCATCTGGGCGACCAGGTGGGCTGTTTGTCCGGTCGGGTCGAAGCGGGGGTTGACTTCATAAAAGCCGATGGAGGTAAGTTTGTCGCTCAGGCCCGCATAGCGTACGATCTGGCATGCCTCTTCTCCATAGAAGCCATTGGGGGTGGCATTGGCGTTGCCGGGTGCATCGGAGTTCCGGATCGCGGAGATGTCGAAGCTGAGCAGGTCGGCATTTCTGACGATGGGTTCGACCTCTTCCAGGTTTTCTCTGACGATGCCCACGCGGTAGGTATCGAAGTAGAGGTTTTTCATCAGTTTGAGGGCATCCTGGTCGATAAAATAGGTTTGATACCCGATGTTGGCAAAGTTGAACAAGTAGTTGGGCTGATGCAGGATAATGCTGCTCAGGAACGAGCGGGAGGTGAGTTCTTCTTCCGAACGGCCCAGGTCGAAGAGTGGATCGACGGAAACGATGTTGATGATCTGGCCAAGGTTCTGGTAGGCCTGATAGTTGGCAAAGGTCATGTCCTGGCTGCCACCCAGGATCACGGGTAAGACATTGTTGGCGATCAGTTCAGCGACCACGGAACTCAGGGCGAAATAGGTATCGGTGACTGAGTGACCGGTTTTCAGGTTTCCCAAGTCGATGATTCTCAGGGTATAAGGCCCCGGATAAAGTTGGTAAAGGAATTTTCGGATCGCGTTGGGAGCCAGTCCGCAGCCCTCATTGTTCAATGCGTTTCGGTCATCCCGGATGCCCAGCAGGGCAATATCTGTCTGAAGATAGTCGGGGAAATCCGCACCGCCGGCATTGATGTTGATAATGTTTCCGAGGCGGGAAGGAACTGATGATTCGCTGGTGGCAGGGAATTCATTCAGATCGACGGGGTCAAAAAAAGCAGAAATATCCATGGGACATCACTTTTTCTTTTTCGATTTGGACTTGGATGGTTCGGTGTTGGCTATGATCTCCTGGCAATCCTTCAGGGTAAGGGTTTTGGCATCCTTTCCTTTGGGGATCTTGTAATTTTCCTTGTTACAGCTTATGTAAGCGCCGTAACGTCCGTTGAGTACCCGGATGATAGTGGTACCCTCTTTGAATTCGTGCAGTGTTTTCTGGTTGTCGAGTTGTTGTTTCTCGTGAATAATTTCCAGAGCACGGGCAAGCGTGACTTCAAGCGGATCATCGGTTTTGGGCAAAGAATAAAAAGCCGATTGATAGCGGATATAGGGACCGAACCTGCCCGTGGAAACAACTACTTCTTCCCCCTCACCGGTGGAGCCGAGGGTTCTTGGCAGTTTGAAAAGGTCGAGGGCTTCCTGCAGGGAGATGGTTTCAATGCTTTGTCCCTTTTTCAGGGAGGCAAAGCGGGGTTTTGTATCGCTGTCGGTATCTCCTATCTGCACCATCGGGCCATAACGACCGATTTTCACGTACACATTGTTTCCCGATTTCGGTTCTTTTCCAAGGGATTTTTCACCGCTCACTTTACCGGATGTTTCGAGGGTTTTTTCGATCTGTTCGTGGAAGGGTCCGTAGAATTGACGGATCATCTCATTCCATACCTTTTTGCCTTCGGCGATATCGTCGAAATCTTCCTCAACATTGGCAGTAAAATTATAGTCGAGGATATTGGTAAAATGGCGCATCAGGAAATTGTTGACCAGTACACCGACATCGGTAGGAAAAAGCTTGGCTTTTTCGTAGCCGGTATTTTCCGATTTTATCGATTCGGTTATCTGGTCATCTTTTAGCGTGATCAGGGTATAGTCGCGGGAAACGCCCGGGCGGTCTTCTTTCACCACGTATTCTCTTTTCTGGATGGTGGAGATGGTCGGCGCGTAGGTGGAGGGACGTCCGATGCCCAGTTCTTCCAGTTTTTTAACCAGGGTTGCCTCGGTGTACCGGAAAGGCTGCTGAGTGAATTTCTGCTGGGCGTTCATCTCGGCCAATACGGGTTGGTCGCCGGTGTTAAGTGGAGGGAGGGTCCCTTCTTCGCCGTTCTGCTCTTCTTCATCTTTTGATTCCAGGTAAACTTTCAGAAAACCGTCGAAACGGATGACCTCTCCTTTGGCAATGAATTTTTCCTCCGCGTTGCTGATGCCGATGGTCACTGTGGTTTTTTCCAGTTCGGCATCGGCCATCTGGGAGGCGATGGTTCTTTTCCAGATCAGTTCATAGAGGCGTTTCCGGGAGCGGTCGCCTTCGATGGTTTTGTCCCCCGCGAAAGTCGGCCGGATCGCTTCGTGAGC
>CALMDO010000313.1 GCA_937862805.1 uncultured Bacteroidota bacterium | reverse complement strand
CTGCCAAAAACCACAACAGGCAGCAGATCAATTTGCAATTTTTCTGCCAAATAAAAGGCGCCCCGGTGGAACCTTTTAATCTGTTGATCAGCAGAACGGTGCCCTTCGGGAAAGATCAGCAACGAATAGCCCTCCCTGATTTTGGCCCGGAGCGGTTCGACAAGGTTTTCAACACCCAGATCGACATTGAAAAAGCCTGCAAGGCGGGCAATCGGTCCGAATACCGGTGATTTGTAAACCCAATTGCTTGTAAGGATCAGGATTTTCGGATGAAGCCGCAGAAAAGCCGGAGTCTCGATCAGGCTCTGGTGGTTGCTGATGATGATGGCTGGTCGTGTAAAATCTTCTCCTCCATCATTGATCAGTACATGATGCCGGGGGAAGGTGACAGCAATGTACCATCGCGTCAGGCAGCAGAAGAGGTGGTGAAAATATTTTTCTTTCAGAGCCTGACTGACTGGCAGGAGGAATTTGATAATACCCCCCATTATCATCATCACCAGCGCGATGAGAACGATGTTGCCCCAGGTAACCAGCGTTTTAATGAAAATCCTCAGGGTCACGGGAAAGGTCCCTTTAAAGCTTCTGTTAAAAATCAACTTGTTGAAAATCAGTGGAACCATGATAAACGTAACCATGACCACCACAAACATTCCAACCATGGAGATCAATGCGATGGAGTGTAAAGCAGGATGCCGGGCAAAGAAAAGCGCCCCGACACCGAAAAGAGTGGTCAAAGCGGAGAGAAGTATCGAGACTTTGGTTGTTGCAAGCTCCTGTTTGCCCGTCACGTAAGATTGTTGAAGCGTCCTGAGCATCAGGATGCTGTAATCCACACCTAAGCCGAAGATGAAGGAGGAGATGATGATATTGAAAATGTTGAAGCTAATCCCGGTCATACCCATGAATCCTAAAGTGATGAACCAACTTATAAACATGGGAAGGGCGGTCAGTAATCCAAGTTCGATTCTGCCAAGGCTGACAACCAGCAAAAGGGTTACGAATCCCATCGACAATTTTACCAGCAGGTCAAAATCGCTTTTTACGCTCTCAACAAAACGGGCTGCTAATTGTTGTTTATCGAATACGACCACTCCGGGTTCTTTTCCTAAAAAATTGTAAACCTGTTGTTTATCTTTTTCAGTCGATTTCAGGATCACGGGGACCAATGCTTTCCCGGGTAATAAAGTTATCCAATCCGTTATCAATGGGTTGGTTGTCAGCTTTTTATCGGTTGCTGACAAAGGTTGGTAAGGTTTTTCGATCAGTTCAAAAAAAACATTAAAGGCTTCGGGCCTGAAACCGTATTGGTTGGAAACCGAGTGTATACGTTGGCGGAGTTGTGTTTTTCTTTCTGTCGTCCAGAAGGAATTCCACCGGGCAATTTTCAGCCACTGGATAGAATCTGACTGCAACAGGACACCCCCGTCAGATATGCCTTTCACCAATCCTTTGCTTTGTGATTCATGGAGCTTGCCACGGAGATTTTCCCTGATCCGCAGGGCTTTTTCTGCAGATCCGGCATGTGTGACCAGGAATATGTTTTTGAGTTTGTAATTGCCAATCCGGTCAAGATCGGTTTCGGTTTTTTTCAGTTCAGGAGTGGTGAAACTCAGGGCATTCATATCTGTTTCGAATTCCACTTTTCCGGTAAAAAACAAGCTGATTGCCAAGAACACGACAGGAATGAGAATCAATATCCGGGTTCTTTCAAAAGGGAAATTTCCCAATCGGTCGATCCAGTTTAGGTTTCGTGTCTTCGTCCTTTCCCGGGAGGGTTTTCCCAAAAAATGGGGAAGAATGATCAGTGAAAAGAAGGCGGCTCCTGACACACTGATAGCCGCAAACCATCCCAGGTCATGAAGCACTCCCGAGTTAAGGAAAACAAGACAAAGAAAGGCTCCGGCAGTGGTAAGGCTGCACAATACAATGGAAAGTGATAAATCTCTCAACATCAATTCAATATCCCCTGATTTCTTATAGTGATTGACGAGATATAACGTGTAATCGACTATCA
>CALMDO010000312.1 GCA_937862805.1 uncultured Bacteroidota bacterium | reverse complement strand
GTCCTGACCTTTTCATCGATTTTAAACAGCTTTCCTATAATCTCAGGGTCAATGCCTATCCCGGTATCCTCCACACAAACCTCAATCATCGGGGGTTGTTCCAGGGAGAGGTGAAGGTCGCGGGTAAAAATCCTTACCTGCCCGCCTTCAGGCGTGAATTTTATTGCATTGTGGGTCAGGTTCCTTAAAATGGTTCTTACCATGTTTTCATCAGCCATCACCATGGTGTTGAAATTGATGGCCGTGTATAGTTTAATTCTTTTCTTATCAGCCAATTCCCGAAGCAGTATCACAATGTCATTGGCAATAAGGCTGAGGTCGATGCGGGCCAGCTGAAATTTGATTACACCTGTTTGTGTAGTGGCCCACTCCAGGAGATTTTCGAGCAACCTGTATGTGTTTTTGGCCGAAGTGTTGATATTGTTAAGAAAATTCAGTCTTTCCTCCTCGGTAAAATCGCTCCATTCTGTGGTAAGAATATCCGAAAACCCCATGATGGCATTGAAAGGGCCTTTCAAATCATGCGCAATGATTGAAAAAAATTTGTCTTTGGTAAGATTCTGGGCCGCCAATTCTTCAGTGTACATTGTTAACTTATCCTGCGATGCTTTGCGATCTTCCTCAACTCCGATGGCAGAACCGATCAGGTGAATAAAATAACGGTCTGCAATATCAGGTATATAATCATTATGAAAGTAAGCTGCCAATATGCCTTTCGGTTGATCACCCGTGAAAGCCACGATTCCTCCTAAAGTATTGGTTTTCGTTGCAATCGCTATCGGATCCTGAGCCATGCATGGCATTTCCCGTGAATGCCTTAACAATTGAATGTCCCGTGATTTTCTATGATACGCTTCACAAAGGGTAGTCTCAGGGCCAAAGATCATTCCTGCACAGGGTTCAGGAACCCTCCAATGACCCGATATCTGCAATGCGCCATCCTTTTCCCGTGCGTATAGCGAACAAACCGCACCTAAAATTTCGCCGCACATTACTGTAAGAAGGGAGATATTGTGATCAGGATTGGCTGTAAACGAAAGCAAACATTCACTGAATTTTCTTAACTGTTCATCCGATTTTTTGCGTTTTGATATGTTCCGGACCACTGCCTGCAAATAGTGTTGTCCCGCCATCTCAAAAGCATTCAGACTGACCTCCGCGTCAAACATCACCCCGGAAAATTTCCGGTGACGCCACTCAAACACCTGGTTCTTCCCCTTCAGCGCATTATGGATCTTTTCGAATGCCAACTCTTTGGAGAAGGACCCATCAGGCTGCTGTGGAGGGGAAAAATCAAGGGGTGATCTCCCGATGATCTCCTCCTTCATGCATCCGAAGGTTTCAAGCGCTTTGGAATTACAATCCACAAAAATATCTTCCTTCATAAGGAAAACTGAATCGTGCGCTGTTTCAAACAACAGTTTGTACCGGATCTCATTCTGGCGAATCTCCTCCTGCTCTTTCATGTGCCGTGAGATATCACGGAGTGTGCAAATCATCCCGACCACATGGTTCTCATGATCCCGGAGCAAGGTGGAATGGATCTCACTGAAAAACGTCGAACCATCCCTCTTTTTAAGTTTATAGCGGTTCTCGATTACCTGTTTCTCCTGCAATAAAAGGGTAAAATCTTCCCTGGCTCGTTCCCTGTCGTTTTCTTCAAGCCACTCAAAAACAGAAGTACCATACGCTGAGTGTGTCTCGGCACCAAAAATTTCCCGGGCGGCAGGAGAAACAAACAACAGCTTTCCCGAAAGATTCGTAATGGCTATGATATCAGGAGAGGTCATGACCAATTTATGGTACAACTCTTCGGGCTGAATCCCGGGGATCAGTGAAAGCGGAATCTTCAATTCCCGGAGAACTGCAGCTTGTTCAACTGAATTATCCTCATTCATGACCAAAAATTTTAATTTTGCGGCACAATTCCTAAAGGTACAAACGATAAATTTACGAAGAAATTTTATTTTCTGACCTGCCAAACTTCAAGAATGATCGATACAACACCCATCAGTGAGACTGTTTTACTGGTCGGACTGACCACCCGGGAACAGGATCCTGTCATGACGATGGAATACCTCGATGAATTGGCTTTCCTGGTAGAAACAGCCGGTGGAATTCCTGTGAAACGGTTTGTTCAGAAACTTGATTACGCAGATCCCCGGACATACGTGGGTAGTGGGAAATTACACGAGATCAGATCGTGGATCGAAGATCATCCTGTTGATATGGTGGTTTTCGATGATGCGCTCTCACCGGGACAAATAAGGAACATTGAAGGAGCGCTGAACACCCGGATCATTGATCGGAATAACCTGATCCTCGACATTTTTGCGCGTCGGGCTAAGACTTCCTACGCGCGAACCCAGGTAGAATTAGCTCAGAATGAGTACCTTCTTCCGCGTTTGACCCGTATGTGGACCCACCTTGAAAAACAAAGAGGGGGCATCGGCCTGCGAGGCCCCGGTGAACAGGAGATCGAAACTGACCGCAGGATCCTCCGGTACAGGATATCCCTTTTAAAAAAGAAACTCAAAGAAATCGATCAACAAAAATCAACGCAGCGGAAGCACCGGCGTGAAATGATTCGGGTCGCCCTGGTCGGGTACACCAACGTCGGGAAATCTACCATCATGAACCTGCTTGCTAAAAGCGATATCCCGTCTGAAAATAAGCTCTTTGCGACCTTAGACACCACGATCAGGAAGGTCGTGATCGGCGATCAACCCTTTCTCCTTTCCGATACTGTCGGCTTCCTCAGAAAACTGCCCCACTCGCTCATCGAATCCTTCAAATCTACGCTTGAAGAGGTGCGTGAAGCCGATCTCCTGATCCATGTAGTCGATATCAGTCATCCGGGTTTTGAAGCCCAGATGGAGGTTGTCAGGGAGACCTTGCAGGAAATCAACGCACAAAATAAACCGGTGATTATCCTTTTTAATAAAATTGATGCTTACCGGTTCAACCCGCCTGAAAAAGATGATCTCTCTCCTCCGGGGCGGGGTAATATTCCTTTGAAAACGCTTGAAAAGACCTGGATGGCACGGGAAAACAATCCCTGTCTCTTCATCTCTGCTGCACGAAAGACCAATACCGAAGCGTTGAGAGATCTCCTGTACCGGGAGGTCAGAAAAATTTATACTAACCGCTACCCCGGTAATCAAAAGACAACGACTCAGGACCCCTGACCTGCTTCTCTGCCTCTCCGCGAAAATGTTTACTTTTGTTCCGACTGTCGATCCGCACATGAAACCACACAAACTGTACCTTTTACTGCTCTCCCTTGCTTCGGGCCTGCTTTTTTCAGTCGGATGGCCCGAACGGGGTTTCCCCGGTATTCTGTTCGTCGCCATGGTACCCTTGTTATTGGTAGAAGAATTCTTGTATAACCATCGCGAAAAAGAGATCAAATTCAGCGCTTTACTCTATTCTTACCCCGGTTTTTTTATCTGGAACCTGCTGACAACCTGGTGGATCGTCAACTCAACACTCATTGGAGCTTTACTCGCAATAGTATTGAACGCTCTTTTCATGTCGATCGTTTTTCAGGCCTTTCACTGGTCAAGAAAAAAATTCCGAACCGCTTTGGCCGGTTATCTTGCCCTGATCAGTTACTGGGTTGCTTTCGAGTATCTGCATCTTAACTGGGATCTGAACTGGCCATGGTTAAACCTGGGGAACGGGTTTTCCTCCTTTTACAAATGGGTCCAATGGTACGAATATACCGGCACTTTCGGAGGCTCCATCTGGATCCTTACGGGGAATGTCCTTGCTTTTGAAATACTCAAAAATTTCCGCAGGGCCCATAAAATTCCCTGGTTTTTATCGGGGTTGCTGCTGCTTTGGATTCTTCTTCCGGTTTTTATCTCCTTCAGAATTTATGCCGGGTACAAGGAAGAAAAAAAACCCGTCAACTGCGTGGTCGTCCAACCCAACCTGGACCCCTATTCCGAACAATACGGACTCCCTCCCTCCGAAGTGGTAGGACGGATCTTAAAACTCGCTTCGCCTGGTCTCGACAGCACAGTGAATTTTCTGATAGCCCCGGAATCAGCGATCCAGGAACAGATGTGGGAAAATGATCTGTCGGGTTTCTCCAGTATCCGGCTGTTGGAGGCTATCCTTCAGCAGTACCCCTCAATTAATATCCTGATCGGGGGATCCACTTTTTACCAGTTCAGCCCGGGAGAACCCCTGCCTGTCACTGCCCGACGCTTTTCCGATTCTGACCATTACTACAACGCGTACAATGCAGCTATTTTACTGAACACAAGGGATTCCATTCAACTGTACCACAAATCAAAACTCACCCCCGGAGTAGAGATCCTCCCTTCTTTTCATGGCTTCAAATGGTTTGAGAAATACGCCATTGACCTGGGCGGAACCGTAGGCAGCCTTGGAACGGATTCAATCAGAAAAGTATATACAACGGTTAACACCGTCAGGGTCGGACCAGTGATCTGTTATGAATCTATTTTTGGTGAATTTTTTACCGAATTCGTAAAGAACGGAGCCCAATTGATGATCATCATCACCAACGACGGATGGTGGGGAGAAACAGCAGGGCACCGGCAACATTACTCCTTTGCACACCTGAGGGCCATCGAGACCCGCCGCAGTATTGCAAGATGTGCCAATACCGGGATCTCCGCCCTGATTGATCAGCGAGGCGATGTCATCCGCCAAACTCCTTACTGGCAACCGGCCGTGATCAAAGGCACACTGAACGCCAATCAAAAAATCACTTTTTATACGGCCCACGGGGATTACCTTGCCCGTTGGTTCACCCGCCTGGCAGGGGCTCTCTTCCTGACTGCCCTGGCTTTTTATATCATGTTGAAATTCAGAAGAAAAGTATGAAAAAAGAAGCGGTCACCCGGTATCCGATCAATCCTTTGTCAAAAGCCAGATGGAGCCCAAGGGCTTTTGCTCAAACCCTCCCCGGAACCGATACACTGCTGAGCCTGTTTGAAGCGGCGCGATGGGCCCCATCTGCCATGAATGAACAACCCTGGCGTTTTATAATCGGAATAAAACCCGCTCCCGGCTGGCATCTGATCTTTGACACCCTTATGGCCCCCAACCAAATCTGGGCCAAAGAAGCACCGGTCCTCATGGTAGTATGCAGCAAAAACCACTTTGGTAATGATGGCACGTTGAACCTTACGGCGGCCTATGATACCGGTCAGGCTGTGGCCCATCTGAGTATCGAAGCCATGAACCAGAGCTTGTACGTTCACCAGATGGGAGGCTTTTTCCCCGAAAAAGCCATCACCCTTCTGGAAATACCGGAGGGGTTTCAACCATTGGTGGTAATCGCTATCGGTTATTACGGCGACCCGGAATCCTTACCGGAACCTTATAAACAAAGAGAATTTGCCCCAAGAACAAGAAAAGAACCTGGTGAAATCGTTTATGATTCAAAATTCGGGCAACCCTTTATTCAGCTCCCATGAAAAAAATTTTCATTCCACTCGTTTTGTTCCTCCTTATGACCGCCTGCAATCAACAAGGTACAAGGCAAAACGCAAATCAGGAGGCAGCGAAACAAAAACCACGTGTTGCAGTCCCTGAATTCAACGCAGATTCCGCGTATGAATTCATAAAAACCCAGCTTGGTTTCGGGCCGCGGATTCCCGATTCCCGTGGCCATGAGCAATGCGGTGACTGGCTTCACGGGAAATTGAGTTCCTACGCTCCGGAAGTGACTGTTCAGAAAGGGAAAGTGACTGCATTTAACGGTCATTTGCTTTCATTCCGGAATTTTATCGGCAGTTGGAAACCCGAAACCCCCAATCGTATTCTGCTTTGTGCCCATTGGGATTCGCGGCCGTGGGCTGACCATGACCCCGACCCGAAGAACCGTAAAAAACCGGTCGATGCAGCCAACGACGGGGCCAGCGGAGTGGCTGTTTTACTTGAGACCGCCCGCCAGCTTTCGCTCAAAGCACCTGCTATCGGCATCGACATCATGCTCTTCGACGTGGAAGATTATGGGCCACCACAGGATCTGCCCGTTACCGGAAATCAGGATGAACAATGGGGTTTGGGATCCCGCTACTGGTCTGAAAATCCCCACAGGAGTAACTATACCGCCCGTTATGGGATCCTCCTCGATATGGTCGGGGCTGCCAACGCCACCTTCCTGATGGAAGGGTTCTCCCTGCAATATGCCGGTGATATCGTCAAATCAGTATGGGCTACAGCAGGCCGGATCGGGTATTCTGCCTTCTTTCTTTACGAACAGGGCGGCTATATCACCGATGATCACCTACCGATCAACCAAATCAGGAATATTCCTACCCTCGATATAGTCCATCTGGATAAGAACAGTTCTACCGGTTTTTATCCCGGTTGGCACACGACCCACGATAACTTGGAGGTCATTGACAGACACACCCTGAAAGCAGTGGGTCAAACCTTGCTGACCGTCATCTACGAAGAACAATAAAGTTGAGCCGAAAGAGAAACGTTTCTCTTTCCCCTACAGAAGTTCGTTGGCCAGGTTGGCCTGCTCTGAACGTTCCCCTTTCTCCAGGCGGACATGCGTGTAAATAGCATGTTTCCTTACCTTGTCAATCAGCGTGGAAAGCCCGTTCGATTGGGCATCAAGGTACGGAGTATCAATTTGGTAAATGTCGCCTGTGAAAATGATTTTAGTGTTTTCCCGGAGAAGATTTAAACAATGAATTGTTAAGTTCTGAGAAGTCTTATCTTTGCGTTCCTATGAATGAAAAGAAACTCTTTTTGCTTGACGCCATGGCCCTGATTTACCGGGCCTATTTTGCATTTAAGAACAATCCCCGCGTGAATTCTGCAGGTATGAATACCTCGGCCATCTTCGGATTTGCCAATGTTCTCCTCGATCTTCTTAAAAAAGAACAACCTTCACACCTTGGGGTCGCCTTCGATACCATGGCCCCTACCCTTCGTCAAACCGGTTATGAGGCCTATAAAGCCCAACGACAGGAGACGCCGGAGGATATCATCAACGCCATCCCCCTTGTGCAGGAACTGCTGTATGGATTCAGGATCCCGGTGCTCTTTTCAGATGGTTATGAAGCCGACGATGTAATCGGTACCCTGGCCAAAAAAGCAGAAAAACTGGGCTTTACCACTTACATGATGACTTCAGACAAGGATTTCGGACAATTGGTCAGCGATTCCATTTTCATCTATAAACCGGGAAAATTTGGCAGCGATCCTGAAACCTTAGGCGTCAAAGAGGTTTGTGACCGGTTTGGCATCAAAAGGCCGGAGCAGATTATCGATCTGCTGGGACTTTGGGGCGATGCTTCCGACAATATTCCGGGCATTCCCGGCGTCGGAGAGGTCATCGCGAAAAAGTTATTAGCGGAGTACGATACGGTCGAGAACCTGATTTCCCAGGCCGATACCATCAGCAAAGAGAGCCTGCGACAAAAAGTAATCGCCAATAAAGAACAGGCGCTCCTGTCGAAACAACTGGCCACCATCATCCTCGATGTTCCCATAGCCTTCGATGAAGAACAACTTCGACTGAAAAGACCCGACGAGCTCCGACTAAAAAAACTCTTTGACCTGCTCGAATTCCGTACCTATTCGCAACGGGTAGCTACCTGGATCGATACCGCCGGCCTTGAAAAAGCAACTCCGACTGCCGTTAATACTGAAACTGAAACCCGTGCACCGGATTTATTCGACGTCTTGGAAAACCAGGAAGAGCAACAAATTATCCGCACTATCCATAATACCCCCCATCATTATCAGCTGATCGACACGCCCGAAAAGAGAACATCTTTGCTCAACGAGCTGGAAAAGCAACCTGCTTTCTGCTTCGATACGGAAACCACCGGACTGGATCCCGGCAATTCTGAAATCGTGGGCATCTCCTTCTCCTGGAAGCCCGGTGAAGCCTGTTATATCCCGCTTCCTGACCACTACGATTCAGCCCATCAAATTCTCCGGGAATTTAAAAACCTCCTGGAGAATCCCACGACCCTCAAGATAGGGCAAAACCTTAAGTTTGACATCTCCATCCTGAAATGGTACGATATCAGGGTACAAGGACCGCTGTTCGATACCATGCTGGCCCATTACCTGATTCAGCCCGACATGCGGCACGGGATGGATTTTTTAGCCGAAACTTACCTCCATTACCAGCCGGTGCCCATCGAACAACTGATTGGTAAAAAAGGACAGCATCAACTCAGCATGCGTACAGTCGACCTGGAATCGATCAAAGAATATGCTGCCGAAGATGCTGACATCACCCTCCAACTCAAAGAAAAATTCGAACCTTTGCTCAAAGAGGCCAGTACCCGCGACCTGTTCGACACCATCGAAATGCCCTTGATCCCGGTACTTGCTTCCATGGAAGCCGAAGGGGTGCGAATCGATCGGGAAGTCCTGAATGACTTCAACGTGGAACTCATAAAAGAGATCGGAACACTCGAAACAGCCATCCATCAGGATGCAGGGACCACTTTTAACATCGCTTCACCGAAACAGTTGGGTGAAATACTGTACGATAAACTTCGCATCATCGACAACCCGAAACAAACCCGTACCCGGCAAAACAGCACCAGTGAAGAGGTACTGGTTAAAATGGAAAATAAACACCCGATTATCCGAAAAATCCTCGAGTACCGGTCACTTACCAAGCTGAAATCGACTTATGTGGATGTCCTTCCCACGCTGATCAACCCCCGCGACGGACGCGTTCATACCTCCTATAACCAGGCTGTGGCTGCCACCGGACGCCTCAGCTCAAACAACCCTAACCTTCAGAACATACCCATTCGGACCGAAAAAGGGAGAGCCATCCGCAAAGCATTTATCCCGCGGAATAAAAATTATTTGTTGCTTTCAGCCGATTATTCGCAGATCGAACTCCGGATCATCGCACACCTCAGCCATGAACAGGGAATGATTGAAGATTTCCGAAAAGGCCTCGATATCCACGCAGC
>CALMDO010000311.1 GCA_937862805.1 uncultured Bacteroidota bacterium | reverse complement strand
GCGGACTGAAAAAGATCCATGAACTGGGCGGGTTGGTCATCGTGCAGGATCCGGAAAGCGCCGAAGTGGATTCCATGCCTCGCGCCGCTTTGAAGGCTACTCCTGCCAATCACGTGGTGACCATTGAAGAGATGGCCCGTCTGCTGAACTGTTTATCAACCGGAAAGCCGCTTCAATAAACAACCATTCTGCCTGCTGATACTTTATTTTTCGCGGAGATAGCGATCCAGTAACTCCTGGGCGGCTGTGTAAGGGTTGACTTGCCCTTCGCGGATGGCCCCTTCCATTTTTTCAAGTGAATGGGCCAGCGATTTGCGCGAGAAGAAGGATTGTTTCAGTCCTTCTTCAAGGCTTTCGAAGAAGATCTGCAGGTTTTGACCCCGGCGGCGTTCGGTGAAAGCGCCCGAACGGGTGGTGGTTTCATGATGGGAGAGGATGGTTTCCCACACCGTATCAATCCCTGAGCCGGTGCGCGCTGAGCAGGTATCGACCACTGGTTTCCAACCGCCGGCGGGAGGCGGAAAGAGATGCAATGCATTGGCATATTCGACCCTGGCAGCCATTGCCTTGGGGAGGTTATCGCCATCGGCCTTGTTGATAAAGATCGCGTCGGCCATTTCGATGATTCCCCGTTTGATTCCCTGCAGTTCGTCCCCGGCACCGGCTAACATCAGGAGCAGGAAGAAATCGACCATCCCATGGACGGCGGTTTCCGATTGACCCACACCGACGGTTTCCACGAAGATCACATCAAATCCCGCAGCTTCACAAAGGATGATGGTTTCGCGTGTTTTGCGTGCCACGCCGCCCAGCGAACCGGCGGAAGGGGAGGGGCGTATAAAGGCTTTGGGATCAACCGACAAAGATTCCATCCGGGTTTTGTCGCCCAGGATGCTGCCTTTGGAGCGACTGCTGCTCGGATCAATGGCCAGTACGGCCAGATGGTGGCCCCTCGCAGTGAGGCAGGTGCCCAGGGCTTCGATAAAAGTGCTTTTTCCCACGCCCGGAACCCCGGTAATTCCGACCCGTATGCTGGAGAAGGGAGCCTGTTGCCTGTTCTCGGTATCCGTTTGTGTATTCGGACGTTGTTTCAGGCAGGCCGCGATGATCTGTTGGGCTTTGTGCTGGTCGGCCGGTAAGGAGCTCTCCACCAGGGTGATGGCCTGGCTGAGGAGGGTGCGGTTCCCGTTGAAAATGCCTTCGATATAGGTTTCGGCAGGAAGGTGTTTTTTCCGGTTGTTTTTGATCCGGTTGTGCAAGTCCGGGTTGACCGGAGCCGGTTGTTCTACCCCTTCCATGACATACAACGCCGATTTGTTTTTTTCTTCCATTGTCATCTCGTAAAAACCGCTGCAGGCCTTTCTTGTGACAGGTAGTCCACAAACCCCCGATGGTTTTTCTGTTTCAAAGTTATCAAAATTTTCCGGAGGGGTTGAAAAACAAAAAGGGAAAAAGTAGTATCTTTGCAGCCCTCAAACTCTCCGTAGCTCAGCTGGTAGAGCAATTGACTCTTAATCAATGGGCCGCAGGTTCGAGCCCTGCCGGGGAGACCAGGAAAAGCAAGGGTTTCAGAATGTTTATCTCTGAAACCCTTTTTTTTGTGCAAACAATTTGCACAACATGGTTGAAAGAACAAATCAGGAGTTCAAACGAAGGGGACGGGTAGTGCAGATCTTCCCTACTTCCGAAAGTTGTATCAGATTATACGGGGTCACTGCAAAAGCATGGGATGAGGACTGGGTCAGTGGAAGAATCTATCTGGAAATGGCCCCCTGAGGGAGTGGGAGAAAACTCCCCAGAGGGCCAAAGAGTTAAACGTGGCTTGATGATTTTCCAGAAAAAAAGTCGTACATCTTCTTATTTTTTCAGGATCGTGCTTAGTACCTTACCCTTGTCCAATTTCTTGGTGCAGAAAAACCAGTCATAACATTTGACATCTTCTGTTTTCGATTCCATCCTTTCTTTGGCTACTCCACAAGAACCTGCCGTCGGAACAATGACATCATCACCGGGTTGCCAGTCAGCGGGTGTTGCAATCGAAAAAGCATCGGCAGTTTGAAGAGCGATAATGACTCTGTAAAGCTCATCAAAATTACGGCCCAGGCTCAACGGATAATAGATTATGGCCCTGATTATTCCTTTTGGATCGATGAAGAATACTGCTCTGACTGCTTTTGTGGAGCTTTCGCCAGGTTGTAACATTCCATAAGTTTTCGCTACTTCCATGGTAATATCCTCAATCAAAGGAAATTTCACTTCCATGTCCTTCATCCCCTTATATTCAATCTTTTCTTTGATTGTTCGCAACCATGCAATATGACTGAATAACCCGTCAACCGAAAGTCCCACGAGTTTGCAATTAGCCTGTTCAAATTCCTTTTCCATTTTGGCAAAGGTCATAAATTCGGAGGTGCAGACCGGGGTAAAATCAGCAGGGTGGCTAAAGAGAATTACCCATTTACCTGTATAATCGCCCGGGAAATTGATGTCACCCTGTGTCGTCACTGCTTTAAAAGCCGGAGCCTTATCCCCTATGCGTGGCATGGAGATTACTGTTTGATTTTGATTTGTTTCCATTGTCTTAAATTTTAAGTGGTAGTACTTTTTTTCAAATTTGATGAATCTATGTTGTTATACTTTTTCTAACGCCCGTCTCAAATCATTGATAATATCTTCGGCATTTTCAATCCCTACTGAAAACCGGACAAGGTCGTCTGTAATTCCCGCTTTTTTCTTATCTTCAACTGAAACGCCCGCATGGGTCATAGAGGCCGGGTGCTGGATCAGTGTTTCTACACCTCCCAATGAAACTGCAAGAACCGCCAAATGTACATTATCCATAAGATTTCTGCCTGCTTCAAGGCCACCCTTCAAACCAAAACTTATCATAGACCCGGGGCCAGACATCTGCCGTTTGGCTAATTCAAATTGTGGATGAGAGGTCAATCCGGGATACTTTATCCAGGCGACTTTCGGATGTTCTTCAAGGAAATGAGCCACTTTCATGGCATTCTCCTGGTTGCGATCGATTCGGACTGACAAGGTTTTCACACCTCTATGTACCATATAAGCCTGGTGCGGATCCATGTTGCATCCCATATACACCATGGAATGTCGGATTTTCTTGTACAAAGCAGCTTCCTTGGTAACGATAACTCCACCGACAATATCGGCGTGGCCATTGATAAATTTTGTTACGGAATGAAGCACCACATCTGCCCCAAGATCCAGTGGTTTTTGCAGGTAGGGTGTGCAAAAAGTATTATCCACCACCAAAATCAAACCATGTTCCTTTGCAATTTCGGCGCATGCGTCAAGGTCGGTGATATCCATCGTGGGATTTGCCGGTGTTTCAATGTAAAGCACCTTGCTATTCGGCCGGATTGCCTTTTTGATTTCCTCAAGTTTCGCAGTATTGACGAACGAGGCTTCAACCTGAAAACGGGCGAAGTCCTGTTCAAGGACACCCCGTGCAGGCCCATAAACAGCCGCCGTACTGATGATATGATCCCCGGCATTTAACAATGCCATGTATACACTGGTAATGGCTGCCATCCCTGAACTGGTGGCAATGCCATCGAACCCATTTTCAAGTGTGGCTATATTTTGTTCCAATGCCCGGATGGTCGGATTTGCTATCCTTGTATAAATATAGCCATCGCTTGCACCCGAAAAGCAATCGGCTCCGTTTTGCGCACTTTCAAAGCGAAATGTTGAAGTCTGGTAAATAGGTACTGTAGCGCTTCCGAATTGGTCTTCGATTTCTCCGGCATGGATTAGTTTTGTGGAAAAGCCTGTGTCTTTAAAGTTCATAGAAGTAATTGTTTAAGTAGTACATTATGATTAATAAACCACAAAGATAATGAACAAATGTTCATATAGTTCAAATTGTTTATCTTTCGTGTAAGTCAAAATCATAAAAACAGCTGGATCAACACTTTTCTATTCACTGCCATTATCGTTGCAATATACACTGAGGATGTGAAGCGCTTACAAATCTGTAACCGGAATAACCAGGTTATAAAAATTGATCTAAGGATAAGATTGATATCAATGGCTCACGAATCACTTTCTGAGATAAACCTGTAATTATCGCCGCTGAAGTTAAGTTGGAACGAGATACCGGAACTTCGGAACCAAATTGGAGTTCCGGTTTGGAGTGGTTTGAGATACCGCTGAAATTCGCTAAAAACAGATTAAAAACCCATAAAAAAAAGGATCAATCCCAAAGAGGTCCCAATACCTAAATTCATCGCTTTTATTAGAACTGAATCCTTTACCGAATAGGCCAGCATTGGCAACATCCCATGTCCATCCTGAACAAATGCACTGGTAAATAAAACTGAAAAAGGGATTATACCATTGGCAAAAAGACTGATAAATATCATGTGTGGTCCCGATTCCGGGATTAGTCCTAAAAGTGCGGCAAACAGGAGTAAAAGTAACGGATATTGGGTAGAAAAAGAATTCAGATGCAAATATTGAACACCGAACTCAACAAAAAGCAAGGCTCCGAAGGTCCACAAGCCTGTTTTCCAAAGATGTTTCCGCAGAATATGTTTCCAGATATGTTCCTTTAGGTAATGCAAAAATCCTCTTTTATGAGAGTGAATCTGTTGTTCTTTGCAGTCAATGCAAGTTTTGAATTTTACTTTGACAATAACCTCATCGACAATCCAGCCAACAAGGATGCCTAAAATAAACAGAATGATTATCAGTACAATTGCTGTTTTTGGAAATAATGCGAGCATCACAAATGCCTCATCCCCGGAAGCTGCGGCCATGGCACCGGTCAGTGCACCCAAACTAATTAATCCATGAACATACAAGGAGACGTTTGTAAATGCACCATAACAGCCCGGAAGTGCACCCAGGGATGATGCCGTTATATACTGTTTGATTTTTGGCCCGTTCCTAAGAAACCGGCTGAGTTTTCCTTTGGTCCAGATATTTAACAAATCCACAATTACCATCATCAGGAAAACAAGGAGCATTATCTTGACCGTTTCAATACTTAGATTTAATAAAGTGGAACCAAAACCTGCCATCTTGAATCAATATGGTTTTAAAATTCAATTCCCTTTCTTGCTTGAACTCCCTGATTATAGTAATGTTTAATTTCTTTCATCTCTGTGACCAGATCTGCTATTTCCATAAGTTCCGGAGAAGCATACCGGCCGGTGACGACAATTTCTGTGCCGGCAGGCCTGGAGGTCAGCGCACTGATCAAGTCATTGACTGAAAATAAATTGTAGTGGACAGCAATACAGGCTTCATCTAAAATGACCAGTTCATAATCCCCTGAACTTATAATCTTTGATACTTCTGACAATCCATAACGCGCAGCATTAATATCTTTTTCCGTTGGTTGATTTACAATAAAGCAATCCAGCCCATATTGTTTGATGGTAATGCCTGGAAGGAATTTATTGACTGATTCTATTTCTGAATAGGGCATCCCTTTTATAAATTGTGCAATAAAAACCTTATTACCAGCTCCAACGGATCGCAATGCCAATCCAAAGGCTGCCGTTGTTTTTCCCTTCCCATTTCCGGTATAAACTTGTACAAACCCTCTCATATTTTACCGATACCCGGTCAGCTAATTGTACATCTTTTCTTATCGATTTATCAAAAATTAATCAATTAATTTATTGGCAATATTTTCAAATACAGATATAACTTCTTTATTGTTTTGACTGAAAATACTCTTGCCATGTTCCGCGGCTTCGCCGACTTCAATAACAAGGGGTATTTGCCCAAGCAGTTGCGAATTATATTCAGATGCAATTTTTTGGCCTCCTCCTTTTCCAAAAACGAAATACTTTTCATCAGCGTGTTTTGCAGGAGTAAACCATGACATATTTTCAATGACACCTATGATTGGAACATTAATATCGGAATTTGTGAACATGGAAGCAGCTTTACGAACATCATTAAGGGCGATTTCCTGCGGAGTGGTGACAATAATAGCCCCGGTCAGGTTCAATTTCTGAACGGTAGTGAGCTGAATATCTCCTGTGCCGGGAGGGAAATCTACTACCATATAATCAATCTCTCCCCATTGTGTGTTTTCAAATAATTGTGTCATGGCATTGGATGCCATCGGCCCACGCCAAATTAAAGATTGGCTTGGGGCGACAAAGAACCCTATCGACATTATTTTAACACCATATTTCTCGAGAGGGAACATCATCTCTTTATCACCTATGGCTGTTATATCAGGCCTTTCGTTTTCCAGTCCGAACATTTTAGGAACAGAAGGACCATAAATATCAGCATCAACCAATGCTGTTTTCAAACCGTTTCGGGCAAGAGCAATTGCAAGGTTGGCAGCAACTGTTGATTTTCCCACGCCACCTTTTCCGGAAGCAATGACAATAATGTTTTTAACCCCTTCCATGGGGATCTTTTCAAATAGTTCGCTCATGTTTGTTTGTTTTTATTAATCATAGTTTAGTCGCGTTTCTTCATTGGTTATTGGAGAATGCCCCTTCCCGATTCTGAACTGATCTGAAACATTTACCTCCTGCACAATTCCGGTAACGGTCGCATATGATAATACCAATTTTTATTTTTTCCATGATTACTGTAATTACAATATTTATCGATCAACATCTTGGATGAAATATAATTCCAGATGATTGGTCAAACGGGATAAAATAATATCATTGATGTAAGCGGAAGGTCTGAAAATCTCTCGTTAATTTTCAAAATCCTCCTCTGAAACGGTTTTGCCGCCCCATCCCACGGCCACCGCCCCATCCTCTTCCCCTGCCAAATCCTCTCCCACGAAAGTTTTCAGGTTGCTGTTCGTTTTGGTTTGCAGAAGGTGGAGTGTTTTGCTCATTCAGCTTAACATCGATATTCGTACAACGACCCATTCTATGGCCTGTTATGGAACCTTTTCCAAAAGGGCCTGTTTGATCAAATCCTGGCATAATAACCTCCCTTATTAAAAAGACATATTGAATTGTTTTACAAAAGTAATGAACATTTGTTCATAATAATAAAATATTTCGTACATTTGGAAAAAAAATAAAAGATTATGCCACAAATGAACCACACCGGTCCTGAGGGGAAAGGTTCCCGCACCGGAAGAGGCTTAGGCCGTTGCAGGAAACCTGCTGAAACGACAAGTGATTCTCAGGAATTTCAATTAGGACAAGGAATGGGATTAAAACGGAAATCTGGCGGGGGGAAGGGCAAAGAAAGAAGATTACAATACGGTGAAAATAATCTATAAAAACTCATCTTATTATGAAAACAGCTATTTCCGGGCAGGATAAAGACCTGACCTCTCCCGTGGCTTGTCACTTTGGAAGGTGTTGTTACTTCCATATTTATGATGATGAAACAGGTACGATCGAAGTTTTCGAAAACTGTGATAAGGAAAAAAGAGAGTGCGCCGGCGAGGCAATACTGGAGTATTTGATTGCGAAAGACGTTAAGCATATTGTCTCGGCGAACTTCGGCACAAGAGTTCAACGGGAAATCGTGAATCATGATATTAAGATGACCTTGCTTTCCGATTGCAGTAAAACAGTTGGAGATATCATTCGCATTATTAAGAGAAAGCAAATATTATCAAAGCTTTGACAAATAAAAGTAATATTCCGGATAATCTCTTTAAAACGCAGCAATTCAAGGTAGTATTCCCCAAACACCTTAATTCGAACGGGACATTTTTCGGGGGAGAGGCCATGCAATGGCTGGATGAGGTGGCCTTTATAACTGCAACCCGGTATACCCGTCAGCGTATGATCACGGTTAAGGTTGGGAATATCCGCTTTTTAAAACCTATTTTACCAAATACTATTCTTGAAATTGTCGGTAAAATCGTTAAGACCGGAAATGTGAAAATATTTATTAAAGTAGAAGTTTTTTCTGAAGATATGTACTCTCAAAGCCGTGAAAGAATGATGGAGGCGGATTTTGTTTTTGCCTCCATTGCAATACAAAGATCCCTCATCAGCCGGGTGTGCCATACAGAGAAAATGTTTGTCCCAATTGTGGGAAAAAAATGATCAGGGGAAACAGTTATCATCATCAATTATATCTTAAAAAGAAAGGATCAAAAAATGAAAATCGCGATTCCCAGTGACGAAGGAACCTATTTATGTCAACATTTTGGAAGAACTTTGGGATTTACCATTTTTGAGGTTGCTGACGGTCAAATTGTCAATCAGGAGTATCGACTCAACAACTTTACCGGGCATGCATTAGGACAACATCATGAACATCAGCATCATGGTGCTGAGCACGAGGAACATGCCGAACATTCTCACAATAGAATTTTGGATGCTCTTAATGATTGTGAAGTAGTGATTGCAGGAGGTATGGGACGCAGGTTAGTGGACGACCTTACCAATGCCGGTAAAAGGATCTATAACACCACTCAGATTGAAACCCGGAAAGCTGTTGAGCTGTTTTTAGCGGATAAATTGATCAGTGATAAGAAAGCTTGCAGCCATCATGAGTAATCGTTAAATTTGGTTTTTTCACGACACGGATAGAAATAGCCGATCATGAGCTTGGTTGAATTATTAAAGAAAGATGTCAGATTTCAAGAAGGATTAAATGCTTGTATCAACTGTGGCACTTGTACAGCGATCTGCCCTGCTGCCAGGTTTTATAATTACGATCCCAGGATTATTGTGGATACTGTTCAACGCGGCGATGAAGATGCTATTCTGGCATTGCTTGAATCAGATACCATTTGGTGCTGCGGAGAATGCCTGAGCTGTAAAACCCGTTGCCCCCGTAATAATACACCGGGTTACATCGTCCAATCCTTACGTAATTTATCACAGGATCTCGGATGTTTTACAAAGTCGGAGAAGGGTAGGCAACAGCTTGAAGTAAAGCGAATAGTCGGTGAGACCCTGATCAAATATGGATATTGTGTTTTCCTGGATGAAATCGACCTGGAAGGACATCCGGAACAAGGTCCTGTATGGCAATGGTACAGAGATAATGCCGGAAGTATTTTAAATAGGCTTGGCGCAAATTACAAGGGTGATGGGAACGGAACCCTTCGGAAAATAAGCGACGAGGATTTGAAGGAGCTACAACAGATTTTTGAAGTTACCGGGGCAAACAAACGTTTTCAGGATATCGAAAAATATTGTAATGGTGAAACCATTCCCAAAATTTGATATGGATGAATATAGAAGGAAAACAATGGCTTTGGAATGAATATCAAAAAGATATTGCTGATGATCATTATTATTTTGCACGGAGTTGTATCCGTCAAAATTTTTTCCCCGGTTCTGAAATCGCATTTATCAAAATATTAAGAGATTATCTTAATAAAGATTTGTTCGACGATTCCCATCAAACCACATGCACCGGTATCGCCTATCATTCAGCATTGATCCCTTTTGAAACTACGAGAGCTGTTGTCGCACGCCAATTCTCCCTGATGAACCAGGCAGGGTATAAAAATTTTGTTCCTTCTTGTGTTACTTCCTTTGGTGTTTATTCTGAAGTGATCGAAACCTGGAAAAACTTTCCTGATGCATTGGATCAATCCCGCCAGCAACTGAAACAAGCAACCGGCAGGGAATTTTCCTTACCGGATAATATTGCACATACCAGTGACATCATTTATAAATACAGGAATGAGATTGCAAAACAATCCAAATACGCACTGACCAACAGAAATACGGGAGAACCATTAAAGGTTGTAGAGCATATCGGATGTCATTATGCAAAGATGTTTCCCAAAAAAGGTATTGGAGGAGCGGAATATCCATATGTTCTTGCCGGCATGGTAGAAGACTGGGGAGGAACAATTATTGATTACCCCGAACGACGTCATTGCTGTGGATTTGGCTTCAGAAATTACATTATTAAAGAAAATCGCGGTTATTCTCTATCCAATTCAAAAATAAAATTTGAATCAATGGAGCCTTTTAAACCCGATTTTATCGTTGCAAATTGTCCTGGATGCACGTATTTTTTGGATCGTTGGCAATATGTAATTGCAGAAATGACGGGTAAAACTTATGGAAATGATGGATATGGAATCCCTGTTCTCACTTATGAAGAGATGGCTGGTCTGGTTTTGGGAATGGATCCCTGGGATTTAGGAATGCAACTTCATCAGGTTTCTGTCGAACCGTTGCTAGATAAAATGGGTGCAGACTATGATCCGTCAAAAAAGCATAGTGGGTATATGAATGAAGACATTGGAAAACCGGGTAAACCGGAAAGGATGAAGACATAGGTTTAATCCCTAACCTGGTTATTAACACGGATCAGTTGATAAAATTAGTTGAAAGAACTTGATTTCATAAGGGTTTTGTTTGCCTCGTTATACTACGTGAGCACGTATGATATGGAAACGACAAAACATCCGGCCTGGGCACTGGTCCACAGAAAACCAGGAACCAAGCTTCGCTGTATCCGTGGTAAATAATACCTCCAAAACGAGCAAATCTTGCAAGGATGGATGTTTATCAACCGTATTACCTTGCAGTGGTACCAGCAGTTATATTCTGAGCTGAAGGCAAAAGGGTTATTGAAAAAGTATTCGGTGAATGATTACATTCAGTTGCTCACCGATTTGAAGAAGATTAAAATCAACGGCCAATGGCACTTTAATGAGATTACCAAGACCTCTGGCAAGATGATGGAAAAACCGGGGCTGACCTATGAGTGATATACTACGTGCATTTGACCAGGTTAGGAGTTAACAGAAAAAGATCCTGTATGTTGTCCTCCGTTTGATCCTGCCTCCTGGGACGACAAAATGTTCGAATGGACAAACAACCGATCCCTTTCAGATCACATCTCGCGGTGGAACATGGACCTGTACTTTGCAGTTGATAAAGAGATTCCCGGCGCCGGTAATACCACACTGATCTGAAAATTTTACGGCAAAGTTTATGAAGGCCCTTTCGGAGATACCGGGGAATGGTGCAAGGATTATGAAGCATTGGTAAAGTTGAAAGGACTGACCATTACAAAAAGGAAAAGTTGATGTACTTTTATCAAAAAAATCATAAACCACCGATCTTATGAAAATTCAAAGCGCCCTCTTGTGTTCCGGAATTCTTCTCCTGGGAGGTTGCAAACCACCGGTTTCTGGCCAGTCGGAATTTGCTGCCATCAGCCAGGTTGAAACCGGTAAAGCGTTTTCAGTAATGCTGACAGCTTACAGTACCACATTGATTGCAAATGGTACCGATCAAACCCGTCTGAGGATCGCGGTAATCGACAGCCTCAGCCGCGAAATAACAAGCGCTTCCGATTCGTTGAGGGTATTTATTGCCGGCGACGGAACCGTTATAAATTCCGATGGAACGACGCCGGTCATGAAGCAGGATACCGGCGGACGGGTCTATACTCCCTGCAAACTTGAAAAAGGGATCTGCAACCTGATCTTTGTCGCAGGAAAAAAGCCGGATAAAGTTAAGGTCGAAGTGAAATCGGGAAAACTCTGGCCGGGTAGTCACGAAATACATACCCTGCCGGCCGGATTTACCATGATGAAACCTCGATCTGACCAACTCCCGGCAACCGTCAAACCCATCGACCGGATGATCGGTGCAGATATTTCATTCCTGCCCCAGATTGAAGCCAGGGGAACGAAATTCAAGGAAAACAGGCAGGAGATCGATGCCATCGGGTTAATGAAGGAGCATGGATTTAATTATATCCGGCTTCGGATTTTCGTCAACCCTGAAAAGGAAAAGGGGTACGCGCCCAAAGAAGGTTATTGCGACCTGAACCATACGCTGGCCATGGCAAAAAGGGTCAAAGAATCCGGGATGAAATTGCTGCTCGATTTCCATTACAGTGATTACTGGGCTGATCCGCAACAGCAATTCAAACCCCAATCATGGAGTAGTCTTGATTTTAAAACACTTCAGGACAGTGTAAAACAATATACTGTCCGGGTACTTTCAGCGCTGAAATTGCAAGGAACTCCTCCTGATATGGTGCAGACAGGCAACGAAATCAACCACGGAATCCTGTGGCCCGACGGACACATTTCCAATCCCGACAACCTGGCAGCTTTACTCAAATCGGGAGTCGAAGGAGTGACCGCAGTCGATCCCCGGATTCCGGTCATGATGCATCTTGCATTAGGAGGGCAAAACCAGGAAGCAGTTTTTTGGTTGGACAATATGATTGCCAGAGGAGTAAAATTCGATATCATTGGCATTTCCTACTATCCCCGCTGGCATGGTACCCTCGACGACCTGAAATCGAACCTTACCGACCTGTGCAAGCGCTACCACAAACCGATCAATGTAGTAGAATACTCCGACTTTAAAAAACAGGTTCACGACATTGTCTTCAATCTGCCCGACAATCTTGGCAAAGGTGCTTGCATCTGGGAACCATTACATGGCTGGAGCGGGTTGTTCGACCGGGAAAACAACACAACCCCGCTGTTTGAACTCTACGATTCACTGGGAACCCGATACCTGAAGTTATAGTCCGGTTATAGGGGTGTTCTGTAATCGCCCGGACCAATTACGCCCGGAAACTGGTGCTATTGAGTTTGCACTTTGGCAGAAAGGGCCCTCAATCCATAACGAAACCTGACTTTGCTTCCCCACACAAAGGGCAAACCCAGTCGTCGGGGAGGTCATCGAATTTCACCTTTTCGATCGATTCGTCGTACAAATAGCCACAAACGGTACAACGGTACTTTTTGGGGCCGGTTTTCTGAGCAGCGGCCACTTTTGCGGGATCGATATAAGTGGGGGCGTTTTTCGGGGAAGCAGCTTTTTTTACACTGCGATAATAGTGATAGGTCATCGGATCGTGCCGGTTGTCAACGATCCCGGTGTTCAACAAATCGCCGATAAAGAGAAAATGGGTTCCCATGTCGATGGTCTGCACCACTTTGCACTCCAGGAATGCCACCGTATCATCTAAAACGATCGGAACTCCCGTTTCACCGTAAGTCACCTGCATTCCCTCCATTTTATCCAGTTCCCGTCCGCTTTTGTATCCAAAGCGGCTGAACAATTCGGTAGCGGCCTCTTTGTGGAGGACAGAAACCGAAAATACCCCCGTCTCCGCTATGAATCCGGCCGTGTAATTGTTTTTATGGCAACTGGCTGCAAACCGGGGAGGGTCGGCTGTTACCTGGAAAACAGTATTGGAAATGAATCCATTGCCTTTGGCCTTGCTGCCCGAACAGACTATGAACATACCATAGGTCACCTTGAACAGGGTATCGATATCAATCATACTTTTTTTTACGCTAAGATAAGTTTTTCATTGTTTTTTCATCTTTTTTACTGCGAAAAG
>CALMDO010000310.1 GCA_937862805.1 uncultured Bacteroidota bacterium | reverse complement strand
ATCTATTTTGTCAGTGATACCCTGATGGACCGGTTGGTGACGATAACTTATGATGACCTCCTGCGGGTAAGGTACGCCAAAGGCGTCTTCGCACCGATGGGCAGGATGTATTATCCAACCTATGTTCCGAAGGATATCGATCTGAAACCGGCCATCATCAGTGGCATTCGGAAAACTGCCAACAACATGACCGGCGTCCCTTTCCCGCTGATCGGTACCAAAGGGATACGGTTTTTATCACGGAGAATGCGAAAATGGGAACGCAAACTGGGCCCGGAAAAAGCTGCCTATTATTTGGGCCAGGTGTTACGCATGTTGGAAGAGGTCGGCACCGCAGGAGCCGGTTTCCGTTTCATTTACGGAGCATTCCTGGAAGAGGCAGGCGGAATCCTGAAACAGGAATGGCTCAGGGAAATGGCGATCGAGATGGGCGAAACCGCCAACAAATGGCGTGAGTTTTCCTATTACGGATCAAGAAACTGTAAAAAAAGAGGGAAAGCAGACCAGTCGTACGACTTTTTAGCCGATATGTTACTTGACTGTGCCGACCGGGAAGAGAAGATTTTCAGGAAATTAGCCAAAATCAAATAAAATTTCTATTTTCGCACACTTACACAGACCAACTCAAATCTCATAGTCATGTGTGACAATTCCAACCCGGTTTACAAAGATCCCCGCCATGGCCAATCGCGCGAACTGATTTATTCGTACGATAAGGACGGAAATTTCGAAAAAACAGTCGGTTTTCACGGAGAAACCGACCGGGTGATCCTTCAACAGGCATGGGATCATTTTCATGAAAGAATACAACTGGCAAAAGACCAGGTCCTGGCAGGAAAGGTGAGCCCTGTGGTTTATTACATGGAAAAAAACCTGTTGGATCCGCTCTCTCTCTCCATGCTTTCAGGCATCTCCCTGTGGAGGGTCAAACGTCATTTCAAACCTTTTATCTTTAACCGATTGAGGGAAAAAACATTGCTCAAATATACCGCTACCTTCAACATCTCGCTGGATCAGTTGAAAAAGGTCGAATAATCTAAATCCAACTCAATGAATTCCGTAAATACCGTCCTCAATTTTACCCATCATCAGGCAGGTCATTGTGAAAGTGGCGCTACATCCAATCTTTTTGGTTTTTATGGTCATGAACTATCCGAACCCATGGCTTTTGGTATTGGTAACGGACTTTATTTCAGCTATATACCATTTCTTAAAGTGCAATATGCTCCCATGATCTCTTTCCGGAACCTGCCTAACGTTGTTTTTAAAAGGTCAGCCGGTTATCTGGGTGTCGACGCCACCGTGATTAAAAAATTCAAAGACCCCGATGCTGCCATGCTGGCGCTCGATCGTAATCTGGAGAAAGGTATCCCGACAGGGATGCAGGTCGGTTGTTTTAACCTCACTTTTTTCCCTCCGGAATACAGGATGCACTACAACATGCATAACATCGTATGCTTCGGAAAAGAGGGGGACAACTACCTGATCAGCGACACGGTCATGGAGACCCCGCAACACCTCTCTTATGAAGACCTGAAACGGGTTCGCTATGCCAAAGGTCCATTTGCACCCAATGGCAAAATGTACTGGATCAACAGCATCCCACAGACGCTTGACCTGAAATCAGCCATCCGTAAAGGAATTAAAAAAACTGTTTACGAAATGACTGGTATTCCTTTCCCTTTGGTCGGTGTGAAAGGTTTGCGTTTTATGGCCCGCGACCTGAAAAAATGGCCAAAAAAACATGGAAATGAAAAAGCCTCTTTCTACCTGGGACAAATCCTCAGGATGAATGAGGACTTTGGTACCGGTGGCGCCGGATTCCGCTTTATCTACGGAGCTTTTCTCAAGGAATCCGGAACTTTCCTGCACAATGACGAGCTACTGGAAGCCTCCGATTTGATGGGAAAAACCGCGAACCAATGGAGGGCTTTTACTTATGTTGGCGCCCGGAACTGCCGTAACCGCTCCAAACCTGAAGAAGACTATGGAATGCTGGGCGAACAACTGCTTGAAATCGCTGATATGGAAGAGAAAGTGTACCAAAAGATAGCTAAAATAAAACTTTAAATGACTGTTGTTCCAATTATAGAGATCAGGGAGTTAACAAAATATTACAAAGGCAATGACGAGCCCGCCATCAAGGCTTTGTCACTCGATATTTTCCCGGGAGAGATCTTTGGTTTACTTGGACCCAATGGAGCAGGAAAAACCACCACCATTTCGATCCTTTGCGGTCTCTTTCCCCCTACCCGGGGTTCGGTGCTGATCGACGGTATGGACATTCGTCATGATCTGGATAAAATCAAACATGTTATCGGCGTTGTTCCACAGGATCTGGCCCTGTACCCTACCCTTACAGCCCTGGAAAACCTGACCTTTTTCGGGAATATGTACGGGATGAAAGGAACCGTGTTGAAAGA
>CALMDO010000309.1 GCA_937862805.1 uncultured Bacteroidota bacterium | reverse complement strand
AGCAGGAGTTGATTTACAAAATCCTGGATCATCAGGCCCTGAATCCTACCCCTGAGGTACTTAGCCAGGAGAAGAAGGAGAAGAACAAATCCTTTCGCGGCCGTCCCCGGAAAGAAAACGACAACCGGCCCAAACTCCGCGGCCCGGTGGCCAGTTCCAGCGGATCCATCGACGCAGGCAGACCTCTTCCTGAACTTCCACTGACACCGGCTCAGGAACCGGTGAAATCACAGGAAAACCCGGCAGGTGACGCCATAGTGCCGGATGCAAAACCTTTGGTGAAACCGCAGGACGAAAGGAAAAAGTACGACCAACGCCTTCCCAGAAACCAGCGGGGTCCCCGGGGTAACAAACCTTTCCACCGTTCCAACGAAAAACCCGTCTTTGAACCGCTGGTCAAAATGACCATGCCTGAATTAAATGACATTCCTGAAGAACCCTTCGAATATGAAGAGCCGCAGGAAAAACCTTTTGTCCTTCCCGAACTCCTCGAAGAACAACCAAAACCTCTGATCAGTCCTGAATTGACCGAACCGGAACCACCGGTGGTTGAAACACCCGTTGAAACAGCCCCTCCGATGGTTTCAGATGAACGCCGGCACAAGGATTTTCAACGGAAAAACCAGGAACGGCACCGGGAAGAATCAACCTTCGAATTTGAAGGGATCATCACCAGCGAGGGCGTCCTCGAAATCATGTCGGATGGCTATGGTTTCCTCCGCTCTTCAGATTACAACTACCTGAACTCTCCCGATGATATCTATGTCTCCCAATCGCAAATCAAGTTATTCGGACTGAAAACGGGAGATACGGTCAGGGGAACGATCCGGCCTCCCAAAGAGGGTGAAAAATATTTTCCACTGGTCAAAGTAGAACTGATCAATGGCCGCAAATCGGAAGAGGTACGCGACCGGATACCTTTCGACTTTCTCACACCCCTCTTCCCCATGAAAAAATTCCGGTTGACCGGCCATAAAAACGAGAGCATGTCAACCCGGATTATCGATATGTTCGCCCCCATCGGCTTTGGTCAACGTGGATTGATCGTGGCACAACCCAAAACAGGTAAAACCGTGTTGCTGAAGGAAATAGCCAATGCCATTGCTGCCAACCATCCCGATGTCTACATGATCATCCTGCTCATCGATGAACGGCCTGAAGAGGTCACCGACATGCAACGCAGCGTCCACGCCGAAGTGATCTCTTCCACCTTTGATGAACCGGCTGAAAGGCACGCCAGAATTTCCAACATCATCCTCGAAAAAGCCAAACGTTTGGTAGAGTGTGGCCACGATGTGGTGATCCTGCTTGACTCCATCACACGCCTCGCACGGGCTTACAACACGGTTGCGCCGGCTTCCGGAAAAGTGCTTTCAGGTGGTGTCGAAGCCAATGCACTTCAGAAACCGAAAAGGTTTTTCGGGGCAGCCCGGCAAATTGAGAACGGCGGTTCACTGACCATCATCGCGACGGCCCTGATTGAAACCGGGTCAAAAATGGATGAAGTGATCTTCGAAGAGTTTAAAGGTACCGGCAACATGGAACTTCAACTCGATCGCAAACTCTCCAACAAAAGGATCTATCCTGCCATCGATATCGTCTCCTCCAGCACACGTCGTGAGGATTTATTGCTTGATAAAGATGTGCTCCAGCGTATCTGGATCCTCCGTAACCATCTCGCGGATATGAACCCATTGGAAGCGATGGAATTTCTTAAGGAAAAGATGAAATTTACAAGTACCAATGAGGAGTTCCTCATCTCAATGAACGGATGATGCCAGGAGCTGCTCACTCAGCTTTGGAAGATCCAACCCGTCGTAATCACCCGAACTCATCATCAGGAAAACACTGTTGTGGCTCCCTTCCCGGAGTAAACGCTTCCTGAGAAGACCTGAGTCGTTATAAACTTCAATTTTCTCACTGCCGAAACCCTCTTTCACCGCTTCCGGTGTGAGATCGGGCAAACGTTTCAACATCAGGGCATGCGGATTGAAATAGACCAGCGCCACGTCGGCCGCATCAAGCGTCCCGCGGTAGTGGGTCAAAAATTCACGGCTCAGACTGCTGTAAGTATGGAGCTCCAGGCAGGCTATCACCTTGCTGTTTCTATACTGTTCCCTGACTGCATTCAGGGTGGCTGCTGTTTTTGACGGGGCATGGGCAAAATCACGGAAGACTGTTGTCTGACCGTTGGAAGCCAGCACCTCCAACCGTTTGGCCGCCCCTT
>CALMDO010000308.1 GCA_937862805.1 uncultured Bacteroidota bacterium | reverse complement strand
ACATTCAGCAATGAACGGTTCATGGCTTTGCACATCAGGATGGTCAGGATGGTTCCCGAAGATCCGACAAGGATACCGCCGGTCAGCATGGCCTGATTGTTGTACAAAAAGCCGCCCATCGCTGCAGCCACCCCGGTGAAACTGTTCAACAAGGAGATCACAACCGGCATGTCCGCTCCTCCGATCGGCATTACAAAGGTCACGCCATAGATCAACGCCAAACCCGCAAGAGTATAGATCATCCAGGTTTCGCCTTCAACAGGACGGGCTGCCATGATGAAAACCACGAAAGCCACAAGCAGGAAAAGGAAAGAAAGGTTGATGTACCGCAATACCGGACTTTTCACATCACCAATCCTTTCATCCAATTTTCCGAAAGCGATCATGCTTCCAGCGAAGGAGACACCCCCGATCATCAATCCCAGCAAAATAGCCAGCGCTTCCCCGTTCAGCATGGATGTTGCCTGCATACCTGCCAACCGCGATTGCATGCCGGGAAACTCCATGAGGGAGATCAACGCGGCACAGGCGCCTCCCATCCCGTTGAAAAGAGAAACCATCTGGGGCATGGCTGTCATTTTTACTTTCCGGGCAGCTACCCAACCGATTACGCTTCCGATAATCAAAGCGGCAATGATCCACCCGATGTTGTGAATGCCTTCATAGCTTCCGTCAGCAGTTCGGGTACGGTGAAAAAGAATGGTAAACAAAATAGCCAGGGTCATTCCTGCTGCAGCCCAGAGGTTCCCATTGCGGGCTGTATCGGGATGACTTAACTTTTTCAACCCGAGGATAAACAGTATGGAGGCGATAAGGTACGACATTTCGAGGATTGAAATGCCGGGAGAGTAGATGATATCTTTGATCAGGTTTTGAATCGTATCCATAACGCCTGGTTATTTTTTGTTTTTCTTTTTCTTGAACATCTCCAGCATCCGGTCGGTGACCACAAATCCGCCCACTACATTCAAGGTTCCAAGGACCACCGCGATAAAACCCAGGATCATCGACAGCACGTTACCGGCGTGGCCCATGACGATGATCGCGCCAATGATCACTACCCCGTGGATGGCATTGGCTCCTGACATCAAAGGCGTGTGGAGCACCGAAGGGACATGGGAGATCACTTCGATCCCTAAAAAAATGGAGAGAATGATAATGAACACTGCCTCGCGGTATTCAATGAAAAACTTTAGTACATCATCCATTGTACGTCGGATTTACAGATTAATGAGCGGTTTGATTTTCTCGTGGACCACTTCTCCCTGATGGGTCAGACAAGTCCCTTTCACCAGGTCGTCATCCCAATTAAGATTTAATTCTCCCTGAGGAGTGATCATCAATTTCAGAAAATTGAGGGTATTTTTTCCGAACATTTTGCTGGCGTCTGCCGGCATCTCAACAGGGAATGCGGAGTTCCCGATGATGGTAACCCCGTTGTGGTTGATGGTGGTATTGTCGCGCGTCAATTCACAATTGCCCCCGGTGGAAGCCGCCAGGTCAACGATCACGGAACCAGGTTTCATCTTTTCCACGGTCTCCCTGTGCAAGAGCAGGGGAGCCTTTTTCCCTGGGATTTGCGCTGTACAGATCACCACATCTGATTTCACGGCATGGTCATGAACAGCCAGGGCCTGTTTCTTTTTAAATTCTTCGGTTTGTTCAACGGCATAACCACCTGCCGAGCGGTCATCCAGTGCGCCTTCTACTTCTACAAACTTTGCACCCAGTCCTGTCACTTCCTCTTTTACGGCGGCTCTCACATCGAAGACCTCCACCACGGCACCCAGTTTGCGGGATGTGGCAATGGCCTGTAATCCTGCAACACCGGCCCCCAGGATCAGTACTTTGGCAGGAGCGATGGTACCGGCAGCAGTCATCATCATGGGAAAAAATTTGGGCAAAGCTGTTGCAGCAGCCAACACTGCTTTATATCCCGAAACAGTGGCCATGGAAGAGAGGATATCCATCGATTGCGCGCGACTGGTGCGGGGAATCATGTCGAGACTGAAACTGGTGATCTTTGCCTTGGCCACTTTTCGAACCAGATCCAAATTGAAAAAAGGATTAAATACGGCCAACAGGACCGTGTTTTCTTTAAGCTGCGCCATGGTAGCCTCATCAGGTGGATTGACGCAAACTACGAGGTCGGCTGTCGATAAAAGTTCAGGTTTTAAGACAATTAGTGCCCCTGCAGATTGATATGCTTCATCGGAGGCAAAAGCGGCTTCACCCGCCTGGGTTTCCACCTTTACCGTGATGTTTAACCGTGTCAGGGTCATGACAGCATCAGGCAGAAGGGCAACCCGTCTTTCGACGTCCCCTTCTTTTAAAATACCAATGATCATAGGAAAAGGTTTGATGGTTTAACAAGCGAAACCGGTTATTCTTTGAAGCAGATCACCTGGTGCGTCCCATCGCAGAAGGGTTTTTTTGAGGATCCGCCACAACGGCAAAGGGCTACCAGTTCATTCGTGAGTTTGATCTTCTTCTTTTTGTGATCCCTGATAATGAAATTCCCGGTCACCAATGCCGGACCTCCTTTCAGGATCTGGATACGTGCGAATTTGGGCGTCTTCTTTGCCACCTTCCTGGGTTTGGAGGTGACCAGCTTGGTGCTTTTCAGGTAAGTCAATGACCGGGAGGGACAGGTGTCAATGATTTTCATGATCTCCTTGCTGGATGCCGCATGAATATTGATCCAGGGTTTTTTCTTAGCGTTGAAAACCGTGGGGAGACCAATCAGGCAATTGGCTGAATGAATGCACTTTTCAGGTTGCCAGAAAATGGTAATCTCACCGTTGGAGAATTCTTTGAAGGTGTCTTTGTTCTCCTTGAAACTGGCTAATTCCGCTTTGGTGACTTTATTTGACATCAGGATAATTTTTAAATTTTTGTAAAGTTATAAAATATTAATTTTATGTAAAAGGTAAAATATGAAATTCTATACTGATCCTTTAATTCATTTTAATCTTTGGATGAAAGAAGCTCATGAAGCAGACGTGCCGGAACCTGAAGCCATGGTACTTTCGACCACGGATTTGTCGGGCCATGTAACGGCACGGGTCGTCCTTCTCAAAGGAATGGATAAGCGCGGTTTCCAATTCTTCACCAATTACCAGAGCCGGAAAGGCCTCCAATTAGCGGAAAATCCGCAGGCAGCCCTCACTTTTTTGTGGCGTCCTATGGAACGGCAGATCAGAGTAGAGGGGAAAGTGAAGCGCCTCAGCCGGAAAGAATCTGTGTCCTACTTCAACTCCCGCCCATTGGAAAGCAGGATCAACGCTTCGATCTCCCCACAAAGCGCCGTGATCCCCGATCGCACTTTTTTAACAGGCATGCACGATGGTTTTGTCCTCGACCTCAGGGGAAAAGCACCGGTATGCCCTCTAAACTGGGGAGGATACGTCCTTCGACCAGAAACCGTGGAATTCTGGCAGAGTGATCCTTTTCGCCTCCACGATCGCCTGAGATACCGAAGGAAAGGAACGTTGTGGATCACTGAAATCCTGGCCCCATGAATAAGGTGCATAACAGGTTCCCCAAAATTTTTCTTACCATTATTTTTTGAACCATGGTGATCAATTCACCAAATCCTGATAATTTTGCCGTATAATCCAATCGTTCTGTTCATTAAACATTTATAACAATGCGTAAACTGCTGATCCTGTCCGGAGCCATTTGCATGACTTTGGCTTTTTCCTGCACCACCATGAAAAAAGAGAGCAACCCCTTCTTCGAGGCCTGGCAAACTCCTTTCCAGGTACCTCCGTTTGACAAAATCGATACGGCTGACTATATGCCGGCCTTCACGCAAGCCATAAAGCAACATGATGCTGAAATCGAAGCCATTATCAACAATCAAAACCCTCCCGATTTCGACAACACGGTGTTGGCCTTCGACCGTTCCGGAAAACTGCTTACCGATGTTTCAAAGGTGTTCTACAACCTGAATGAAGCCAATACCGACCCGCGGATGCAGGCCATCGCCCGTGAACTGAGCCCGATCATGTCAAAACACAGCGACGATATCGCTTTGAATGAAAAACTCTTTACCAGGATCAAATCGGTTTATGAAAAAAGAAAAAAAGCCGGCCTCGACGATCAACAAATCAGGGTGGTTGAAAAATATTACCGCGACTTTGAACGGCAGGGAGCCAACCTTGATCCTGCACAAAAAGAAAAACTCCGCAAACTGAACGAAGAGTTATCCATGCTGTCACTCACCTTCGGGGAAAACCTTCTGGCTGAAACCAACGAGAATTTCATGCTGGTTATCGACAAGCAGGCAGATCTTGAAGGACTTCCTCAACCAGTGATCGATGGCGCCGCAGAGGCTGCCAAAGAAAAAAACATGGCCGGAAAATGGGTCTTTACCTTAGCCAAACCCAGCATGATCCCTTTCCTTCAATATGCTAAAAACAGGGATTTACGCGAAAAAATTTACAGGGGCTATTTCATGCGGGGCGACAATGGCAACAAAAATGACAACAAAGCCACCCTCGCCCGTACTGTGGAGCTTCGGATAGAAAAAGCCCGCTTGCTGGGTTTTAACAGCTATGCAGCCTATATCATTGACGAAAACATGGCCAAAACCCCTGAAAACGTCGAGACTTTCCTGATGAAACTCTGGAATTCAGCGCTCCCGGTGTCCAAAAATGAGGTTGCCGACATGCAAAAGATCATCGACCGTGAAGGAGGAAAATTCAAATTGCAACCATGGGACTGGTGGTATTATTCGGAAATGGTGAGAAAAGAAAAATTTGATCTGGATGAAAAGGAGCTCAAACCCTACTTCAGCCTTTCAAATGTCAGAGATGGCATGTTTATGGTAGCCAATAAACTATATGGGATTACTTTCACCAAAAGGACTGATCTTCCGGTTTACCATCCGGAGGTGGAAACTTATGAGGTCAAAGAAGCTAACGGCAATCTGACCGGTATTCTCTACCTTGATTATTTCCCCCGTGCCGGAAAACGGGGCGGTGCATGGTGTACAGATTTCAGGTCAGCAGGATGGGAAGATGGAAAACGGGTGGTACCGGTGGTTTCTCTCGTTTGTAATTTCACCAAACCTACTGCCGACATGCCTTCTTTGTTGAGCTGGGATGAGACCACAACCCTGTTTCATGAATTTGGTCATGCTTTACACGGGCTCTTTACCGAAGGGAAATACCTTCGTACTGCCGGTAGTGTCGCCCGTGATTATGTCGAATTACCTTCCCAAATCAACGAAAACTGGGCTGGTGACCCACAGGTGTTGAAAGCCTACGCGAAGCATTACAAAACAGGGGAAGCGATCCCTGACCAACTGGTGGAGAAAATTGTAAAAAGCGGGCAATTCAATCAGGGATTTGAGACAGTGGAATACCTTGCGGCTTCTCTTCTCGATCTTGATTATCATACCCTTGCCGAACCTTCCAAAATCGAACCTGATCAATTTGAAAAAGAAGCCATGAGCAAAATCGGACTGATTCCTGAGATCCTTCCGCGATACCGGTCAACCTATTTTGCACATATTTTCGATGGTGGGTATGCAGCAGGCTACTATGTTTACATCTGGGCTGCAGTGCTGGATGCCGATGCTTTCGATGCCTTTAAATCTTCTGGAGATATTTATAATAAGGAATTGGCAGCCAAATTCCGGAAACATTGCCTTGCTGAATCGGGTAATGATGAAGGAATGGTGCAGTATAAGAAATTCAGAGGGCAGGAGCCTTCGGTCGATCCGCTGCTGAAACGGCGCGGACTGAAATAACCAGCCGGAAAAAAAGCTTCATTCGCCCACAGGCGAACCAAATAACCGGATTCTGTATTGCTCCGTAACGTACCGGAAGTACCACAATGTTATCGGGGGAATGGGCTGCGCCAAAATAGTAACACCCGATAGGATGGTTATTCAGTTGCAGGATCAGCGAATCTTTAAAACCTTCATCCGGTAAAGGTAAACTCTGTTGCCTGGCAATATCGATGGTGGATTGGCTGGCCCAGGATTTTATCCTTATGGAAGCTGGTCCTGATATTTATTTTTTGAAGTTGGGTGCTCTTTATGAATCCAATGGAAGACGATAGGAATGATATAGAGGTTCATGATGGTGGAGGTCAGCAGACCACCCAGGATAACCACTGCCATCGGACTTTGAATCTCATTCCCAGGCTTGTCGGCATGGAGGATCATCGGTACCAAAGCCAGTCCTGAAGCGAGGGCGGTCATCAGAATGGGATTCAGCCGGTCGGAGGATCCGGCTTTGACTGCCTGAACGACGCTGTTGCCTTCGGCCATCAGATGCTTGTACCTTGATACCAGCAATATTCCGTTACGGGTAGCAATCCCGAAAAGAGTTATGAATCCTATGATGGCAGGAATGCTGAGTATCCCGGAGTTGAACCAAAGGGCAAAAACGCCACCGATAAGGGCCAGGGGCAGGTTCAACAATACGATGCTCGCCAACTTCATCTCCCTGAATTCCCGATAGAGGATGAGAAATATGATTAAAACAGCCAGAACCGTAGCTAATAACAATAACCGTGTTGCTGTTTTAGCGCTTTCGAACTGCCCGCCATATTCAATGTGATAATTGTCGGGCAATTTGACTTCGCGATCGATGATTGCTTTAACATCATTTACCGTACTGCCGACATCGCGCCCTGAAGCATTGGCAGAGATCACGATCCGCCGTTGAACGTTTTCACGTTGAATGATATAGGGCCCACTTGCGGAAACGACATCAGCCACCATTCCCAGGGGGATTTTCTGACCGTCATAAGTGTCGATATATGTATTTTCAAGCGTTTCAATTGAATTCCTCCAGGGTTCGTCGTATCGCAGAACAAGATCGAAGTTTATTTGGTTTTCAAAAACATCCGTCATCTTTTCCCCTCCCAACGCTACCTCCACGAATTCATTAAACTGGTTGACCGGAATGCCGTATTTTGCCAGCATATCACGCCGGGGTTTTATCTGAATCTGCGGCACATCGACCAGTTGTTCCACATTGAGGTCCACCAATCCATCCACAGATCCGATTTTGTTTTTAATCTCTGTTGCAGTAGCATACAAAGTGTTCAAATCATTGCCGAATATCTTGATGGCGATGCCCGCCCTCGTTCCAGAAAGAATGTGGTCGATCCGGTGCCCCAGGGGTTGGCCGATGCTGACTGATATTCCCTGAACCTTACTTAATTTTTCCCTTACTTCCCCGAGAAATTGTTGCCGGGTACGATCGGTCAGATGATAAGGAACATCTATTTCCGAGCCATTACCGCCTCCATGAATATGGGTGTTGGCTTCGGCTCTTCCTGTGCGACGGCTCACGTTTTCCACCTCCGGGATGGACAGAAGAGCCAGGTCGATCTGGTTGGCAATCTCGTTGCTTTGCTCAATGGATATGCCCGGGAAAGTGGTGGTGGTGATGGTCAGCGTGCCTTCGTTGAATTCAGGAAGAAACCCGCTCCCCAAACGCGACAGCAGGAACAACGAAACCAGCAATAAAACCAAGCTAAAACCGATAACCGGTTTTTTAAGTCGCAAAGCATGGGGCAAACTCTTTTCATAGAGGAGGTTAAGGCGCTGTACAAACGGGTTATCACCTCGTTCGCTTTTGTTCAGTTGGCGGGGTGCAGTGAGAAGGAAACTGGCTAAAACGGGAGTCACAGTCAATGCTACAAGCAGCGAGGCCAAAAGTGAAACGATAAATGTGATGCCAAGCGGCCGGAGCATCCTTCCTTCCATTCCTGAAAGAAAGAACAAAGGGGCAAAGGCAATGATGATGATCAGGGTGGCCTGTATGATGGAAGACCTGATTTCAAGGGAAGCATTGTAAATGACCTTTATAGGCGGGTTTTTCTGATCTGCCGGGAGCCGGTTATTTTGTCGCAACCTTTTTAGAACGTTTTCGACATCCACAATGGAGTCATCTACAAGGATGCCAATGGCGATGGCCATCCCGCCCAGCGACATGGTGTTCAGCGTCAATCCCAGAACGCGTAACGTAATGATCGCTACCAGCAAAGATAATGGAATGGCTATCAGGGAAATGAATGTTGTTCTCGGGTTGAGCAAAAAGAGAAAAAGGATGATGGTGACGAAAAGGGCTCCCTCTGACAAAACCGATTCAACGTTGTTGACTGAGGTACTGATAAAATCTGCCTGGCGGAAAATCCCGGGGTTTATTTTGACTCCGGAAGGCAAAGTCGTCTGCAGTTCACGGAGCGCCTGGTCAATCGAAGCCGTCAATTTTAACGTATTCACATGTGGCTGCTTGAGGATGGTCATGATTACGGCCGGTTTCCCGTTCAGAAAAGCATCCCCGATTTTTGGTGGATGCCCTGTCCTGACATCGGCCACATCACCGATGGTAACAGGAAAAGAGCCGTTCATTTTAACCAGGGAATTCCCGATCTCCCCGATGTCGGAGGTACGGCTCATTCCTCTTATGACATATTCCTGGCCATATTCCTGGATAAAACCCCCGGAGGGGTTGCGGTTCATACCCTGGCAGGTTTCGATCAATTCCTGCAGGGTGACGTGATGATAGTTCATCCTTTGAGGATCTGCCAGTACCTGGTACTCTTTGGGCAATCCGCCCATGACCAATACCTGAGCTACTCCGGAAACCGAAAGAAGGCGAAGTTTTACCTGACGGTCGGCAAGAGTTCTCAGATCAAATGCCGACAAGGAATCAGAGGTAAGACCGATCAGCATGATCTCTCCCATGATCGAACTCTGAGGATCCAGCACCGGGGCCGATACCCCGACAGGAAGGCGTTCAGTTACCGAGGCCAGTTTTTCGTTGACAATCTGCCGGGCCTGATAGACATCCGTCCCCCAGGCAAAATCAACCCAAACCATCGATAATCCGGCCATCGATACCGAACGTACCCTTCGTACACCGGTGGCTCCATTGAGTGCCGTTTCAATAGGAAAGGTGACCAGCTTTTCGACCTCCTCGGAAGCAAGGTTGTGCGAATCTGTCATCACGGCCACCGAAGGGGCGGTGAGATCCGGAAATACATCCACATCAGTATCCCTTACCACCAGGATACCTGCAACCAGGAGGAGAGCGGCAAGGATCAGCACCGTAACGCGGTTCTGAAGGGAAAAGGAGATGAATCGGTTCAACATGGCGCTACTTTTTCAATGTTCATGGTCATGGGATGGAACTCCTTTCATTTGCGCCGCAGCCTTAATGAACACAGCACCTTTTGTCACGACCCGGTCACCTGGTTCCAGACCCGATAGGATGTTAACCCTGCTGCCTTCAAAAGTACCCGGCTTAACACTCTTTTTCAGGTAAGATTCACCGGCCGCCTGGACGTAAACATAGTAGGTTCCCTGTTCTTCCATGAGGGCTGCAATGGGTACGACAAGCTGGTTGTGCAGGAGGGTAGTATGAAGGTAAATTTCAGCAAAAGCACCGGCAATAAATTGACCCTTGTTTGTAAATTCAAAGGTGACCGGTACGAATTGACTGCCGGGGGTTACCGCGCCTCCTTTCGCAATGATCTTTCCTCCGAGTGTTTCTGTTTCATACACTGCTTCATTTCCCGGTATCCTGAACGATGCCGATTGGATCAACGGGAGTTCATCCTGGTACCGCTGGGGGAGAGCTGCCTGTAACAACATCCGATCGCTGCCTGCCAGCTCGGCAAGTGGAGCGCCTTCCTCAACATAAGCACCGTTCGGTTGAAATAACTGAGTCACAAAGCCGTCGCCAGGTGCCGTGATTTGGATCCTGTTACCGGTAAACCCGTTCAGGAAAGCAAAATACTGTGCGCTGTCTGTCTTAAATCTTGAGACCGTCTCAGCAAATTGTTTCCGGGAGACGATCTGCTCCTCAACCAGCGTTTTTTCCCGATCATAAGCCGCTTTTGACATTTCGTAGCGACTTTTAACCCCGGTGAAGGCGGCATCGCTGTTTCGTGTGGTCAGTCCCTGGCTGCTGATGGCGAAAAGCGAGGCACCTCGCTGAATCCTGGCACCCGGCACCAAAGTTGGTTTTTGGTAGATAAGCAAACCGCTGCTCTTGGCTGTCACAACGGTCAGCTCCGCTGGTGGAATCAACAGTTCTCCGCTGACTTTGATGGTATTTCTCATATCGCTCGGAACGATGCATTGCACCTTGAAATCGACTTTCCAGGCCATCTCTTTGGTGAAGGTGATGGCTCCCGGGATTTCTGCTATGGGTGTAGCCTGTCGCGCAGCTTCCTGGTCTTCAAATACCGTCAGATCCTTCACGGAAGCGCTATCCTTAAGTTCTTCCCCGGTAAATGTGAAAACAAGGGATACTTTTCCGGCTTTTTCCGGTGTCAATGTCACGGGATAGATGCCGGCGACAGCAGGTTTCACGGAACTAACAGTACCGGTGACAAGTCCATTTTCCATAAGGGTGACAACCAGGCTACCCTTCATCACAGGCATGTAAGATGTCAGGCGTGTGACATGGACCAAAGCCCTGACCGGGGCCCCTTTGACCATCGGAGCGATCTCCGTGAAGTATTCACAGGAATCGGAAAAAACAGTATAGGATAATTTTTCCGGTTGATGGTCTGAATCTTCTGTGGTCTGAACAGAATGTGATTGCGAATTCCTGCAACCGGCAATGATCATGGCCGGTAAGAGGAGAAACAGACAGCTATATCTCATGACAGGTTATTTAAGACTAAATAGGAGTGAAATATCTATTGGAACCAGGTTCCTGCAAAGCTTGATGAATAACAAGGAAGATTCCGTGTAACCAGGGCAATTAAAGGAACACTCAGGGAAAACTAAGCCTGTGGATTGACCGGCTTTGTAAAGCGGTTTAAGATCAGCAGGGGGGCGCCCGTGCTGCAAGCGGGAGAGGGAATCCCTCCTTTAGTGCATCTCCGGGAGGCTGCTGAAAACTGACTCTTGTGGGTTGGGGATTTTCCGGGATCAACAGGACCTGCGCGAGAAAGCCCGTGTCAATCTGATCAGAAAAAACCGGTTTAAGGTGAGCGGTCCCTTTTGGAAGATCATAGTGAGCGGAATGGATCAGGCAGTCGGAGGGTTTGGGAAAGTCGTGGGAATGTGATTTCTGCCCGGCACAGTGAAAAATGTGGTCATGGGCTAAAAAATCCTCGAGGTGCCAATGCGGAATGGCATTGTGAAGGAGCATGATCATCCAGACGAAAATAAGATACCCGGAGATTTTAGCTGACTTCATACGCTGGCAAAGATATTATGAAATCCGATAATTTTTACAATTTCTCCCGCGGTTTTTCCATTTCAGGCGTGATGAACTCAAACTAATTTTGCCTGGTCAATTAAAATTATAAACCACTTAAAAATTAAAAACAATGGAAAATACAATAAAAACCAACTGGGTCATTGATCCCATGCACAGTGAAATCGGTTTCAAGGTAAAACACCTCATGATAACCAATGTCAAAGGGGCATTCAAAGAATTCAACGCTTTGGTTTCGACAACCGGAGAAGATTTCAGCACCTCCGAGATTTCTATTCAGATCAATCCTTCCTCAGTGGATACGGGTGTTGCCGACCGTGATACCCATCTGAAAAGTCCCGATTTCTTTGATGTTGAAAATTTCAAGGAGATCACTTTCACCGCGGGACGGCTGACAAAAACAGGGGGTGATAATTTTACCCTTCAGGGTGATCTGACAATCAAAGGGATTACCAGGCCAGTAGCGCTGGAAGCAGAATTTTCGGGAATGATGACCGATCCCTGGGGAAACAAAAAAGCCGGATTTCTAGTCACCGGAAAAATCAACCGCAAGGATTGGGGTTTGAATTGGAATGCCGCACTGGAGACGGGAGGCGTTCTCGTAAGTGAAGAGGTCAGGATCAATTGTGAGGTAGAACTGGTCAGACAATCATAAACCTTGATAGAGAAAGCAAAATCATGGCCAATATTATATTGCATAAAGCTGCTACCCGTGGCGATGCGAACCACGGGTGGCTTAAAAGCAGGCACACTTTCAGTTTTGCCAATTATTACGATCCCGAGCGGATTCATTTTGGCGCTTTACGGGTATTAAACGACGATACTGTGGAAGCCGGAATGGGATTTGGCAAACATCCCCACGACAACATGGAGATTATTTCTATCCCACTGGAAGGCGATCTGGAGCATAAAGACAGCATGGGCCATGTTTCCGTGATCAAACATGGCGATATCCAGGTGATGAGTGCGGGAACCGGTATCTTTCACAGTGAGTTCAACAAAAACAACGACAGCAGTGTAAAGTTTCTCCAGATATGGGTTTTCCCAAACAGGAAAAACGTGACACCCCGCTATGATCAGATAACGCTGAACATTGCGGATCGTCACAACACTTTTCAACAAATCCTCTCTCCCAACAAGGAGGATGCAGGGGTCTGGATTTATCAGGATGCCTGGTTTCACCTTGGAAAATTCGACAAGGGCATCACAAAAGAATACCACTTGAAAAAAAGCGGGAACGGTGTTTATGTTTTTGTCCTGAACGGGCAGGTGACTGTCCAGGGCATCGATTTGATTGACCGGGATGGCATGGGAATAACAGATATTGAGCAATTTACATTAACTGTCAATTCACAGGATGCGGAAGTGTTGCTGATGGAGGTTCCGATGATTTATTAAAGATTACCTGGTCATCAATCCCTCTTTGAACTCCTGAAGCGATTGTCGGGTGTGGTTTTTAAAGAACTTGCTGAAGTGGGAAGGGTCATCAAATCCCAGGGTATAACCAATTTCTTTAGCGCTCTTTTCGGTATGTACCACCATCCGGCGGGCTTCGAGAATAAGCCGGTTTTGGATAAAATCCTTGGCAGAGGTGTTTACAGAAGATTTGATCACTTCGTTGAGGTAATTCGGTGTGACATATAATGCTTCGGCATAGAATTTAACCTGATGCCATTTTCGGAAGTTTTTTTCGACCAAATCCTTAAAATTCCGGACGAGGGCTTTTCCCACTTCAATGGATTGTGTATTGGTATTCTCGTGAAGGGAGCAGTGTCCGTTACATTCGATGATAAAGAGTTTCAGGTAGGCTCCGATGGTTTCAAGAAACATCTCGTTTTTGGACTGGAAGGCGGTTTTCATTTGCAGGGTGAAATGAAGAAGTCGTTCCGCCATCAAGGGAGTGAGTTGCAAGGGAGGCGTTTCATCGCTGTTTCGGAATAATTTCAGGTTGGAGATAAAGTCTTTCCGGATGCTGTTTTTTTCAAGGAATTCAGGGGTGAACAGGATAACGTAACCTGTCGGAAGCGGGTCGGTAATGATTTGGTGTACCTGGTCGGGGCTGACAAAAAACACACAATCGGGTTGGATAGGGTAGGCGTGAAAATCGATGATATGCTTTCCGGTAGCCGTCAGTGACCAGATAACGGTGTAATAGTTGTGCCTGTGGGGTGTGTCGGCGATTCCCCCCAATTGTTCGTCGATCTCCTCCATGGTTTTCAGCACAAACGGCATGGGAGAACCTTCATAAAGCAGATTGAGGTCATAGGTTTTCACGAGATCTTGCATGGAATCTTCTTTGGTCTTATCTGTCACAAAGATAGCTTTCTTTTTTTTATGATTTTGGAGGGTAGGCGTTTGGAAGGTGGGTTATTTTTTCAGAATCTTGAAGAAAAGATTTTCATCTTTATAATGAACACGCAATAGAAAATCGTTGCCTTTGGTGTGGCCAATTTTCTTATTTTTGCAACCTTATTTAACCAGGAGAGATGCCAGAGCGGTCGAATGGGGCGGTCTCGAAAACCGTTGACCCCCGTAAGGGGGTCCCAGGGTTCGAATCCCTGTCTCTCCGCAAACTAAAAACCCGCCGTCTAAGACGGTGGGTTTTTAAGTTGAACTAAAGTGATAAAGAAATCAACCTGCCAATACTCCTTTCAACCCCTCCAAATCCAGATCACCCTTTATTACGATCAGATTGTATCCGAGATTTTTAAGTTTTTCCCGTTTTTTCTTATCATCCGCCATTACAAAATCTTTCCCATGAACCGGCCCATCTATAAAGATGCACAACCTCAGTTTCTCATAATAAAAATCAGCCTCAGCAATCGGAACTCCTGCATTGCTTAAAACTTTATGGATTTCGTTCGGCATAGGTAGATTCAACTCCTTTAACTTGTGCAGAAATTCCTTTTCCAACCCACTGGCACACTGCTGGAGAAATGTCTGATAAATCAGGTTATCATCCTGTGAGTTTGTACTGTGACTGAATTTCGAAAGATCAATAAGAAAATCCTTCACCAACTTTCTGTTTAAAATAGAGTGATAACGTTGATTATAATAGGAGCAAATGCAATTGTAACAGGCCGTTGCACAACTTTCACTGTTCAGCTCTTTTCCATCTTTCGTAAAATGCAATATCTCAAGCGCTTTAGAGGCAATTTTCCTGATAAGTTGTTCCGATTTGACAATAGCTGAGAGAGTTCCTGTACCTCCTTCAGAACGCTCATAAATAATTATCCTGCCGGGTTTTTTCTCAACCATCTGAATAAATCCTCTTATTTCAGATTCATCCAGATTCAGTGTTCTGCAAATGGCAGTTAACATGGTATATAACAAAGTTCGCAGGAACGATTCTTCTTGCTCACCATAATATTTAGAGGTTTTAATAATGAGAACATCATTATCCGATTCTACAAACAAATGAATATCCCTGATCATCCTCGCTCTTGAACCGGGATTCTTTTCGTAATGCTCATCAATTTTTGTTCTGGATAACCATTTCCCGGTGTCCGGATCAAGCATAAATCCCGGAATACCCTGGTACCGGTCGGCCTTACTGCCCAGATTCAGGTGAAATAATTTTGCCGACCGGTCAAACCCAATATTGGCAATGAGGTCATCATTATTGAATACGTCTCTCCACCGTGAGTTAAGCGTCGGATTGTATGATTGAATAATTTCAAATCCTGCCCTCGATCGTTCCTCTTCTTCACTGGTGATTTTCGTGGTGCGGCGGGCGCGCATCCTGGGCATGGGCAGAGCATCAATGGTGTGAACATTGTCTAACGGATTCCCACACGACTTACAATTCGATGGTTTTTCCTTCTCAGATTTCAATGATTCAGCATAATTACAACTGTTGCATATGATAAATGTTTGCCGGCTGTTAATATCTGCTTCCCTGCTAATCTGATCCACTAAAAATTTCTGGCCATTGTAATAAATTGTATTGTTTGGGGCATATTCCGACAGGGCTATTTGTTGATCGCGGTATAAACTATCCTCTTTCTGGTCATAATAAAACCTGAGTTGAATTGTTTTTCGGGGAAATGCATAGTTGGGTAAAAAACCAACACCACTGAGGTAACTGTATGTGTTGAATTCGTCATTGCCCTCCCTGATATTCTGATTTCTGTTTTCCAGCGCCTTTCTTCTTGCCTGAATAAACTCATTATTTGCCTGGTCTCCCTGCCTGATGGGCCTGTCAAGGTCGTGGATCTCTTGTTCTGATTCATAATAATCCATGCGTAACGGTTCAAATGCGACATCAAGGTGTTCAATAAACTGTTCAATCTGTTTGTCAAGGTCTATTTGCCTTAATATCTCATCATCCTGAGCTAATTCATTAGCAAATGCCGCACGGATGTTAAAAATAATCACCTGATGCTTTTCTTCTGTTTTTTTTCGTATTATTTCCTTGAAATCAGAAAACATGGGATACCTCAATCCATGATTACCAAAATCAAGAATCTGGGATGGCTTACCATACAATTTATTATCAATACTTTGCAGGATGAGCGAATTCAAATGCGCCTTAAATAGGGTCTCATTCTGCAGGTTAAATCGTGGCAATGCAATCTTGCCAGTTACGATTTCTTCGGGATGATTGTAAAAATATTGATCATGCACACCACGGCCGGGACCGGATCCGCAAAATGTCCCTATCATGGAGCCTTGCATTTTCCTGCCTGCCCTGCCTGCCCGTTGTGCATAATTGCTGGGGTTTGGCGGAACATTTCTTAAGTAAACAGTGGATAAACTGCCGATATCGATGCCCAATTCCATGGTAGGGGTGGCCATCAATACCTGGAGTTTACCCTCTCTGAAATCCTTTTCCCGTTTTTTTCGGTCAATCCCTTTTACTTGTCCTGAATGATCCTCAGCACGAATGTTCTTTTTTTGGTCAATGGGCTGGCTATATTGGTTATGATAATATCCTGGCCGCGGCAAATAGGGAATTAATTCGTCGTCACACTTCAACTGGATACAGTGATCAAGTACTTCCCAATTATATTTTGAATCACACCTTTTACACGATTTTTTGAATCCGTTGGTTGCAGGTTTTATCGTAATCAATTCAGGAGCCAGAACAACCACTTTTACCCTGTTTTCAGTCAGTTCAACCAAATACCCGGCTTCAAAAAGATAGGCAAGTGTTTGCTTGAATATAAGTTCAATCTTTTCATTATCTGTCGGATTCAGGGCTTTTTTTATCCAGCTGCTGAATCGTCTTGAGGTACTCAAAGCATGAGGGTTAAATTTGTATTTAATGCTGTTCTGGTCTCCGTCGGTAAATCCTCCTGGTTTGGTGCCTTCAATGGCCTCAAAGAAACGTTTATCTTCAAACCCGCTTTGTTCAATGTAAGAAATTACCTCTTGTTTAAAAGGCTCTTTATTGGTTAAATCGTTATGTCCAATAGCCACCTCCATCCTGAATATGTCCAAGAATCCTGTGAGAAATTCAAATAAACGCGTTTTCTCAATGGATGAGATTGCAGGATATCTATCCAGGTTCTGACCTTCAGTTACATATTCCTTTAAAAAATCATATTCCACTTCAATCAGTCCTGTATCTTCCAGGTTGATGGATTGAAATTTCTTCGTCCCGCGTATTTCAACATATAGATAAGTTTCAAGGTAACGAAGGTAATATCGTTCAAAAATTCGTTCTTTTGGCGTTGAAGGAAATCTCTGGCCTAATAAAAGAGGAATTAATTTCTTCGGTATCTCTTTGACCGGGAGAGTTTTGTTTTCCTCCCACAAAACTTGCTTTAAGGCCTTTCGGAAAAAAATTTGCCCGTACCAATCATTCATATGCCCGGCCTGAAAAGCGGCATCCTGAACATTATCGGTGAATCCGATGAGTTTGCGTTCATCTTCCTCAACCGAATTTAAGGTTGCTGTCACCAGAATGTCGCTGCCTGTCGATCTTCCGATCGAATTCAATAAAAAGAGTTTGGCGTATTCCGAAACCTGTGCGCTGTGTGTTGTGCCGCAACTTATGCAAATTGAAAAAGGCTGGGGTATAAATACACCCTTGCCTTCATTTTGATCATAAAAAGGAGTAAATCTGTTTTCAACCGGGTCGAGATATCCGTTTATAGGCAACCGATCCTGCCAATTCTTTTTCACCTCCCGTCGCTTGGGTGTTATCCAGGATTCAGGTAGATCATCAGGAATATTTACATGGTAATCAGGAGTGTAATAACCTCCGTTTTCGGAATCTTCCCAATCGAAAATTGTCCAGGGATTGGTTTTTCCTGATTTTTTTTCATAAGCCATTCCATAATATTCCTGTCCGCAGATCCGGCAAAAATGTACCGGGTACAATGTGCTGAAGGGTCTGCCATTCTTTTCACAGTCAGGACAAGTAACCTCACCGCTGTCGCTGAGGTAATTACACCCCTCTGCCAGGCAAGCTCGCAACTCCTTTCCCTGATTGAAAAACGTGTGAAGTTTGGGCACAAATCGTGAAACAACATGGCCTGAATCTGTTTCAATTTTTCCGGAAATGCCCAACATCAAACCCGCAATGATCTCAGTTTTGCTTTGCTGATAAGTAAAATTTGGTCGGATTTCCCTGTGGTATTTTTTTGCCAGGTGACTTATTGACACTGGTTTACCCCTGAGTTCCTGTTCAATAAATGATAAGGTTTTGGATTTTTTCAGGTGATGACCCAGATTTGCATTGGTAACAGGATATGGAATCTCACTGCCCATCAAACCCTGGTAGAGGGGAATGGCAGTCTGGATATCCAGTTCATTGAAGTTATTAATATCTGCGGTCTTTAATGCAAATTCTCTGTTTAACTGATCTCCATCGAAAAACAGCGTTTCATCTTCCGATTCAGTCACCACATTTTCAGGAAAAAATGATTCACCGAAAAAAGAGGTTGCAAATGCAGCCACTACCTCATCGCTTCGCTCATTTTCCTTCTCGCTCACCATGGTTGCAGAAGTACCGATGCATTGAAGTTTCCCGATTGTATTGGTACGCTGTTTAAGCCTTCGGATCAGAAATGCCACATCGGCTCCTTTTTTTCCGCTATAGGTGTGGAGTTCATCAATCACCAGGAAACGAAGATTCTCCTTATACCCTTCGGCAAAGAGCGCCCGGTCATCCAATCTTGTCAGCAGTAACTCCAGTTCAACATAATTTGTGATCAGAATGTCAGGAGGGGACTCCTGCATTTCACGCCGCGATATTATTTCCGAATCATTGGGAGTTGTATCGGGTCCATGGACTTCACGATATTTTATTAAAGCATCCTGGCGTTCCGGTGCCGTATCCCCGGTATATAATCCAATCTTAATACCAGTTCCTGATAACTTCCGTGCCATTTCAATGTATTGCGAATTGGCTAACGCATTCATCGGAAAGATGAGAATGGCTTTGATCCCCTTTTTTCTTTGTTCAAATGTTTTGATACAATGATCAATGATCGGGATTTCATAACACAATGATTTTCCGGACCCGGTACCCGTAGTAACCAATAGGTTTTGATTCTTTTCAATGGCGATTCGGATCGCTTGCTCCTGATGGAAATAGGGTAGCAGGGGTTGGTTATTCACTGAAAATATGGAAAGACACTTTGGATTGAGCCATCCTTTATCAATCATCTCCTTAAAAGTCAAACCTTGTTTGAACCGCTTTGAAATCTGTATCAAAGGTTCCCTCCACAGCATATCGTGCTGGTCGGTTCGGTCGTTCACGAAATCCTCAAACTTCTTATTTTTGAATTTCTGAAAGGTCCTTATATAACTGAGGTAATCCGCTTTTACGGCCTCGTAGGTGCGAAATGGATTCATTTTCTGATTGTTTAAGCTCCTCGACCGCTGCACCCCTTCTCGTTGAGGAGAAGGGGTCTGGGGATGAGGTGTTTTGGTTTAGTTTTTGCCGAAATAGGCGAAATATCAATTAATGCGCCTTTTTAGGCGTAGGTTGAATGATTACATTAACTTCAGTACCCCAATCCCGACTGAAATCGCAAAAACCATACTGATAAGGGTTCCTATCAACAGGTATTCAGTTTTTGCTTCCGGACGGTTGGTTTCATTGAATCTCAATAGTGTTTTTGCTGTAAGCAGCAGTCCAATCACTTCGTACTTGCCAGCCAGAATCAGTACAAATACGATCAATCGTTCGAGAATTCCTATCCACATACCTGCTTTCGCCAGTGTTTTTCCATTATTTCCTTGCTGATCAAGCTCATTCCGCCATTTTTCCGTAATGAATTCAATCAGCTTCCCCGATGGAAACGTTAACACAACCATTCCGGTAAAAACCAACCAGCCCTCTCGATCATTCAAGCTTTGCATTATCGATTGAAAATCAACAGTGATTCCGGAATAAATTATCCAGGAAATGGAAATGATCAACAGGTGTGCGATCTGGTCAGCTAAAAACCATCCGGTATTTTGCGAAAGATAGGATTTCCCGCCGTCGATAGCAATATGACCCATTCCAATGATCAGCGCTATCAACCATAATGACGGGCCGCAAAGCAGAATGATGGTTAAAAAGGTTACACCTCCGTGCAGGTACAACCTCAGAGAGGCATAATGTTGGTTATTCCTGTCATCCACCCAACTTTTGGGTTGAAAGAAAAAATCACTCAGAAAATGTGCTGCAATCAACTTGATTAATAGAATGTAAGGCATAATGATTTATTTACAGTTCATAATCATGGTTTGGAAGATATTCAGTAGTTGTTCAATCTCATTCCATCCGATTGCCTTTACATGTTTGTGAATCGTGGATGGGGTTTTTCCCAACTTACGGGTAATATCAGCCTGAGATAATCCTTGAACCAATTCATTGAGCACCTGAGCCTGCTTTGAAGTGGTCCGGCAGAGTAAGTAATCGGTAAACAGGGCAATGGCAGTGAATCCTGGTTGACAGATATTCGTGGTTTGCCCGGCTAAAGTGATAGATAACCTTGATCCCGTGTCACTCATCTCGTCAAAATGGCGCCCCGACATGATAAACACCTCATCCTTTGAAAATGCAAGACTTTGAATAGGCGTTTTCACCTCTCCCAGGGTTAGGCTGGTCCTGATATCGATGCCCCTTTCATTGAATTTTCTTACCTGGCTCCGTAAAAGCATAATAAGTTTTAAGGAGTTAATGGGTTCACGGTGAAGTACCTGGAAACTATCGTATCTGAAAAACTCGTACATACAGCCATAAGAGTTGAGTAATTTCTCCAACTCTTCACGGAGAATAGCCATCTCACTGTCTGTCAATAGGGTAGAGTTGACGATATCGGCGGTAATAAAGGATGCAGAAATCATAGTTTTTCATTTAGCTTATAAAATTAGCTATTTTTGGCGAAAAACCAAATAATTCGATAAAAAAGGCTAAATATTTATTCCTGCTCCCAGATTTTTTGATCGAATAACTGCAGGATGGTCTCTTTGGTGCGATATCG
>CALMDO010000307.1 GCA_937862805.1 uncultured Bacteroidota bacterium | reverse complement strand
CCTGTGAAAAGTTCTGCTGTGATCTGCTGACGAAAATCAGCCAGGGTGTTGAGTTTTACCTGGGGATGTTTATAAAAGATCATGACCACATTATTGGTGGCTTCGATATCGGTAGCAACAGCTATCAGAGGATTATTATTGGAAGGAATGCCATACACTGTTCTTTCACGCGGGCTGACAGCAGCGGGGATCTTCTCGAAATGGGCCTTGATGCGGGCTTCCACCTGGTCGGGATTGATGTCACCAACGACGACAATCGCTTGAAGATCAGGCCTGTACCAATCATGATAAAAACTTTTAAGGGTCTCAGGTTTGAATGTTTCAATGACATCGACTTTGCCGATGGGCAGTCGGTCAGCATAACGGGAATCTTTTAAAATAACCGGAAGGAATTTTTTCATCATCCGGTCTTGTGCTCCCAGTCCCAGACGCCACTCTTCGACAATAATCCCGCGTTCTTTATCGATTTCTTTGTCGTCAAGCAGGGCATTGTGAGCCCAATCTTCCAGAACCTGGAATCCCTTCTCCACCAGGAGGGAATCATCGGTGGGTAGCTGGAGCATATAAACTGTTTCATCGAAACCCGTGGAGGCATTGATATCGGCTCCAAAGCGGACACCTGTTTTCTGAAGGAAATCGATCAGTTCATTCTTGGGAAAGGTCTTGGTACCGTTAAAATTCATGTGTTCCATGAAATGCGCCAGACCTTGCTGATCATCGTTCTCGAGGATCGATCCGGCATTGACCACGAGCCTGAGTTCTACTCGCTTTTCAGGTTTGTGGTTCTGTCGGATATAATATGACAAGCCATTACTCAGTTTTCCGGTTTTGACGGCGGGATCAGATACCAGGGGGGTGTTCAGATCCACAGAGGTGACCTGAGCGGAAAGCATCAGCGATCCGAAAAGGAAACCATTAAGCATCAAATGCTTAAAGATAGATTTGTTCATGATCAGGTAAATAAAATGTACAACGAATGAAAAGAAATGCAATGTTATCAATTTTCTGCTGAATTTGCAAGATTCCCTTAGATTTTCAGCGTGATACCAAAGAGAAAATTGATCAGTGCCTGCGGAAAATAACCATTGGATTCCTGGTAAACATTATTCAGATAATAGGGATAAACCCATCCATTGGTCTCATATTTTACACTGAACAGATTATTGACAGCCAGGTTAAAGGTAATTCCCCGGAGATGTTTAGGGGTGAGTGACCAGTCGATGTTAACCCCGTTAACCAGATAACCGTTGAGGCTATTCGCATTGTCTCCGGTATTGTCGATATATTGTCTACCCACGTATTTCGTGATGAACCCCAGGGATAATTGGGTAAAAGGTTTCCAGGTGATGGTGCTTCCCGCAATCATAGAAGGAGAAAAGGACAGATCGGTTTCGCCCAGCGAACGGGAGACCTGGCCTGTGAAGTTCCAGTTATCATCATACGTATCAATGTATTGGATAAAGTTTCGGATTTTATTCCGGCTGAAGGTGGCAGTAATATCCAGCATCAGCTTGTCCTTCAATAAACTGAAAGCTGCTGCCAGTTCCAGTCCCAGCCTGTAACTGACGGGGACATTGACCATCACTGCTTCCCCGACATTGTTAATTTCGCCGGTGAGCACCAGTTGGTTGTGATAACGCATATAATACCCATTGGCTTCAAACGTGAAAATGCTGGTTTTAAAGGTATAACCCAGTTCGAAATCCTGAAGTTGTTCATACGTAGGTATATGAAGTGAGTCCGAATCCTTGTAGTTATTCCGGCTGGGTTCCCGATGCGCCATCCCCCACGAAAAATAAAGATTTTGCTTCTTATTGATGGTGTAATATAGTCCGACTTTGGGATTAAAAAAATCAAAGTCATGTTGCTGGTGCAGTTTTCTCTGATCATCCAGGATACCCTGCATGGCATAGTTCACCCTCCGGTACTGAAGATCGGCGAAAAAGGTGAGTTTTCTCCATTGATAGGTGACTTTACTGTAAACATTAAAGTCGGTTTTCAAACCTGTATTATAGTACCAGTCCGATTCATTGTTGCTATTGGAAGAGTACTCTGCCCAGATGATCTTTCCGGTATGCCGGCCGTGATAGCGATTCCAGGCTCCTCCCAAAATGACCCTGAGCTTTTCTGCCGCCTCATAGCTGGTAGAAAAGGTGATCCCGAAAAAATCATTATCCATCATTTTCCGGTTAACAAGGTCGGTATATGAGATGGTATCTCCTCCGATGATGACATCATCCAGTCCGTAGGAACTGAAAGACGCTCCCTGGTCATAGCTTTCATAATAACCTTTTCCTTTTGTGTAATGGATGGCGGTGTTGACGTTCCATCCGCGGGCCAGCTTTTGAGAAAAGATCAGCTGGTAATTGTCTTGCTGATAATTGTCTGTTTGGTCGGGGTAATAGCAAACATTTCCGTTTTTGTCATAATACAACCCCGCCGGGTTGAAGGTGCGATTCACCGCGAGGGAATCTTTGGGTACTCCTTCCCAGGCTTGATAGGTCTTTTCCGTCCCTGAAAAGTTGATCAGCTTAAAGGTGATATTTTTTCCATAGTAGCCCCCGGCTAAGTAGTAAGAGTTGAGTGTAGTTGAAGCCCGGTCGATGTAACCCGCGGAGGTGATGTAGGAGAGTCGGCCATCCACGCTAATGCGGTTGGCCAGCAAACCGGTCCCGAAGCGCAGGTTTACCTTCCTTGTTTTAAAGGAACCACCTGAAAGGGCTAATTCGGCATAGGGATCCTGGTGAAGGTCAGAAGTCAGGATGTTCACGGAAGCTCCGAAAGCGCCTGCACCGTTGGTGGAAGTTCCGACCCCTCGTTGTATTTGAATGTTTTCGGCAGATGCTGCAATATCGGGCAGATCAACAAACCAGACCCCTTGTGATTCGGGATCGTTGAGGGGTATTCCATTGACTGTGACGTTGATGCGTGTCAGGTCAGTGCCCCGGATGGCAATCCCGGTGTAGCCTATCCCGTTCCCGGCGTCGGAAGTAACTACAGTGGAGGGCGTTGTTTGAAGGAGATAGGGCATATCGCGTGCCAGGTCCGCTTTTTCAAGGTCGATTCGATCGATCGTTGAGAAAGTTGTAGGATAGGTTTCCCCGGCCCGGGTAGCAACAATGTTTACCTCTTCACCCAGCAAGACGGCGCCTTCCATGTCAAGCCGTAACACGGTGTCGGATTGAAAATTCAGGGGGAGATGAAGGGTGTTAAACCCGATGTACGAGACTTTCAGGGTATATTGCCCTGTTTTTAGCCCTTTGAAAGAAAATTGCCCTTTTTCGTCAGTGATAGTGGCCAGCGGGGTTTTTCCTATCTGCAGGTGAGCACCTGCCAGCGGCAACCCACTTTCTTTCTCGATGACACTCCCGGAAAGGTTTTTCTGGGCATGGCCTTTAATCCCGGCCAACAAAGGGATAAGGATCAGCAGAGACCACAGCAGGTTATGCCATCCCGACTGGTTGAATAAATATTTCATGACTTTTCATTTTCCTACGCCGGCATTACCCGGATCAGGTGATTGGGGTATGATCTCAGCCTCGTGTCAGGCACCCCCTACGGAGAATTATCACTACAAAAATATGAAGTTTTTCTTTATTGACGTATTTTTGTAAAAAACATGAAGGAATGAAACTGCTGATCATTAATGGACCTAACCTCAATTTACTCGGGACCCGCGAGCCATCCATTTATGGGGAGATAAAATTTGAGACGGTTCTGAAAAAACTGCGACAGCATTATCATGCCATCTCCCTTGAATATTTTCAAAGCAATGTGGAGGGAGAGATCATCAATGCGCTGCACAACGCCGGATTGCTATACGACGGGATCATTCTCAATGCCGGAGCTTATACTCACACATCTGTGGCCATAGCTGATGCGGTGAAAGCAATCCGGACCCCGGTGATAGAAGTCCATATTTCCAACACTTTCGCCCGCGAACCTTACCGTCACACCTCCTATGTAGCTGCCAACGTGAAAGGGATCATCATCGGTTTCGGTATGGATTCCTACCGCCTGGCCATTGAAGGTTTTATCAGCCGGCTCTTCTGATCATTCATTGTAAAAACGGTTGGGATTCAGGTCTGAGAACCTCCGCTTCCCGTTCAGGTAATACTGGGATACAAGATTCTTACCAAAGACATTCCTCATGGAACCTTGTTTGTTGTTGCTTCTCTTAACACGCAATTTTCCTAAGGTGTTGTAGAAACTGATGTGGGCCCGGGTGACAGCCCAGAAATCCTTAAACCCTCCCTGGAATAAAAACTTGAAGGCAGCAATCCCGTCCAAAAGAAGGCGAACCATGAATACCTTATAAAGCAGGTTGTCGGGCAGGTTTTTATACAGAAGAAAAAAGTTATTGCGGAAATTGAAATAGGTCTTACGCCAGGAAACTTTCGGCAGCGTTCCGCCCCCGATATGGAAAACCGTGGAAGCCGGGCAATACATGATCTTATAACCGGAATTTTTGAGACGCCAGCAGAAATCGATCTCTTCCATGTGGGCAAAGAAATCCTCATCCAATCCCCCGATATAGTGGAATAATTCAGCTTTCACGAACATGCAGGCCCCCGTAGCCCAGAAAACCTCGCACGGATCGTCATATTGTCCGTGGTCTTCCTCGATCGACTGAAACAACCGGCCACGGCAGAAAGGGTAACCGTATTTGTCGATGAACCCGCCGGCCGCTCCTGCATATTCAAACTTCTTGGGTTCCAGGTACGAGCGGATTTTAGGTTGACAAGCAGCGATGGCCGGGTCGCTCTCCATCAGTTCGATTATCGGCAGGATCCAATTGTTGGTGACTTCGATATCGGAGTTCAGGAGAATGTAATAATCTGCTGTAACCTGCTGAAGGGCTAAGTTGTAACCGCGTGCAAAGCCGGCGTTTTCTGAATTAAGAATGATTCGTACCTGAGGAAAATTTTGACGCATGAAGGACACCGAATCATCGGTTGATGCATTGTCGGCAACAATGATCTCCGCCTCGTTATTGCTGCATTTAATTAATGTGGGCAGGAATCTCTCAAGGTATTTCCGCCCGTTCCAGTTTAGAATAATGACAGCAATATGCATTCAATGTAGTTTATGGTACATCCGACAAGAGATGCTAAAGGTAATCAATTATGGTGAGAAGGAGCGGAAATTCCGAAAACCCTGCTTACCCGAAGGATTAATTGGGCAATTCCCAATAATCTTGCTCGAAATCGCCCCAGGCTTTGATCACCTGGGTATCCTGGAGATCCCGGTTGGAATAGATACGGTTGCGCAGGTCGATTTTCCAGCGGGGATTGTAGATCTCTCCGATGGCATCGGAATGGAGCAACAGGAAATCACTGGTGACCATATCGGGAGAATAAAAGACGAATTTCTTGTTGCGTTGACTGTTGTTCAGGGTATAGTATTGCCAGATTTCATAAGGATAGTTGCTGGGTTCATTGTATTGTGTACTGCGGGTATTGGGCGGGCCATACTGCAGGTAAATTCTTCCGCGATCGGTCTGATACCCTTTTTTAACGGGGGTGCCAAAGTTAACCTGTACCTTGTATACTTGTTCCTTGTATGCAAGCCATGCTTTCTCAGGATCCGACGGCGAACGGGTGAACCAGAAGTTATAGAAAAACTGTTGCCTGGTTTTCAGATCAGCCGTTTTCAGAGAGGACCTGATAAACGATTTCTCAATCCCGGTAGCAATCGGGTAGCCGCAACTGATATATTCTTTGAGGGTGTCGGACTGACTGATCTTTTCAGCAAAAGTATTGGTGATGTTGGTCGATTGGATATCGGCTAAAGCCACCTGCGCTTTGGGGTTCATCCGTTGAAAAAATAACTTTTTGACAGCGACCGGGTTGTTTTGCTGATCCCTTGCTTCTAATACCAGGTTGTAATTACCGGAGGAGAGGTTGTCAATATCGATTTCCGACAGGAGGACATTCACTTCCTTTGCCGTCTCTTTCCGGGCTTTACCATAATCATGCAGCCTGACATTGCTTTCAAACGATTCGATGTACCATGATAACAGGAATTTCTGGTCCTTGCCTAAAAGGCGTTCCATGTTGTAGAGTTCTGCGTAAAAAATCATCTTTGATTCATCAGGAGGATAGAAGGTAAATGTGTAAGGGACAAGGTCATAACCACTTTTTGTAAGGTCGCCGGCTGTCGTAGTCTGTTTATAGGATTTGATCAGTTCAACATCGGAGAAGGCAGGTTTACCATCGGGAAAATCTACCGTGATGGTCTGATTGTAGGGGAGTGGTTGTTGCGTTTTGTTCTGGTCTGACAGCTGGATTTCGAAATCGTAGCTGCCAAAGGGGAGCGGAAAACGTTGTTGGTCGATAAAATTAAAATCGGTTTTAAGGGTGTCTGTAATTTCAGGGCTGTATAGCTCGTATTTTTTAAAGGCTTTGATCTCGTCGTTTTGTTTGAAAGTCATCAGTATGTTGACTGTCGCCTGGAATTTCCCGTTTTCTTTTTGGATAAATTTCACTGAGTTGGCGGCAACAGAGAGATAGGTCTCGACGTAGGGTCCTTCCGGGGAGTTGAAGGAGGCGTAAGTCAGGAAAGCCCACAGGTTTCCGGCAAGGGTGGAGGTTCCGGTCAGGGTGACCAATACCAGCAGAAGGAGGGTTATCTTTTTCATAATGAAGACATTAAAAATTTGGTGAAGATGGATACAAAGGTAGTTCAAACCAGACTGATTTGCAAAGAAAATCGGTGAAAAGGAATGATTGCGGCATGAATCACTGTCGCCAAATCGTATCTATGAATTTGGATGAAAAAGAAAAATGTGTACTTTTGCCCCCGGAGAGATGGCAGAGTGGTCGATTGCGGCGGTCTTGAAAACCGTTGACC
>CALMDO010000306.1 GCA_937862805.1 uncultured Bacteroidota bacterium | reverse complement strand
ACTAAAAGGGAATTGTCAACATTTTTTTTATTTCATAAAATTGGTTGGTAACGTGCGGGTAGCCACCGAATTATTGATATAATGACCCTGTGCCAAGGTGAGTTTGCTCTTGTATTATGTTAATTATCTGTGTGATATATGTTATCATACGCTTATTATTATAAGAAGTATTTATGTTTTATGAGTTGAAGAATACTTGCGTGTCATTGATTGGTGTTATTTGCTGATAACGGAGATATACGCATATCAACCCCGTGTCCTTTATGCTCATATTAACAAATTCCTTATACAAATATACAAGTTCAGTAAATAACAAAACATTTTCATAAAAATATTTTATACAGATAATTTATCCAATGGGTTTTCAATCTGATCGAACCCCTTTGTGGTTATATGGGTATATATCTCTGTGGTCTTTGTGCTTTCGTGACCCAGCAAGGCTTGAATATATCGCAAATCAGTTCCGTTCTCCAGCAAATGAGTCGCAAAACTGTGTCTGAGCGTGTGCGGAGTTACCCTTTTTGTCAATCCTGCCTTCAGTGAGGCTTGCTTAACAATAGCCTGAACACTACTTTCGGTATACTGTGTTCCACGGAGACCCTCAAACAACCATTTCCGCGGTTTATATTCGGCTACATAAGCCCGCAAAACCGGAAGCAACTTCTTCGATAACAAAGTATACCGGTCTTTCCTCCCCTTTGCTTGCCTGAGCAGGATCTGCATTCGCTGGCTGTCAATGTCCTTCAATTGCAGGTTGATCACCTCACTCAACCTTAAACCTCCGGAATAGATGGTCATGAGCAAAGCCTTGTGTTTCATATTCTCAACGTTCGAAAGAAGCTTTGCAACCTCCGCTTCATTCAACACAACAGGAAGCGTCCGCTCCCGCCGTGGTCGCTCCACAAGATAGATCTTACGCTCACCCCCCAGAATCCGCTCATAGTAGAACTTGATAGCATTGATTGACTGATTCTGGTAGGAAGTTGATACCTTGCGTCGAATAACCAGAAACTGAAGAAACTCTATGATTTGTAATTCACTGATATCGTCGATCACCTGGCCTGGGAAATGGTTGATGAACTCCTCGAACAAACTGGGATAAGTTCGGATGGTGTGGGGAGAATACCTTAATTCTTTGAGCTTTGCAATGTAATCGGGCGGACAACTTCGGTAACCGGGTAAATCACTGCGTGTAATCCTGCGAACGCGGTCTTCATCGCGTTGCGACTCCTCCACGAACAGAACTTCCATGTTCAACTCCTCCGCCTGCGAACTTATCATCCCCAGAAACCGTTCAGCGTACGGAACCGACCACCAACCATTACGGACATCCCATAAGTGAAAAGGTATTTTTTTAATGACAGCAGTAAGAGCATGGTTAAAACTGAAAATCACTTTCATCCTTCCCGCAGTGGTCTTCACGACCAACACCTGGTTTGAGTTCATCTTCATCCGGAGATCCTTGCCTGCCTGTACCTCGTACTCCTCATGAACAATGAACTCTTTGATGCGGTCTTTGAAATAATCGTTGATCAGATCGAGGTTGCCGGGATAGTTGGGTACCACCCAAACGAAATTCTTTTTATCCCAACGGCTGTACCGCAACGACCTGAGAAAATGAACATCCAGGTTGTTTTTTGGCAGGCGGATCAGAATCCTGCGTCCAACCACTTCGATGTTGCAGTTTTTGTTAACATCACATGGTAATGCTACGTGTTCAACCTCGCCCGAGCAGGAAAAGGAGGCAGACTCAACCGGCAGGTCAGATTCAATTTGGTTAACATTACCATCTGACTCAACGATATTCGGCCGGTTGTTTATTTCCCTCTTTTCCTTGCCCGGGTACTCCAGATCCGGAAACAGCTCAAACAACCGCTCGAAGGTCTTACGGTTGCACGGCATGAGCCAGGCCTTGAAATCGGGTTGCCACCAGGCTCCTCTGACCGTTCGAAGTTTGAGGATGATGGCCTCATCATAAAAAAACTCGACACGGATCCATGTCCGGTCCTTGAATTCAACCTTTGTAATCTTCATGTGTTAATAATTTATTTTCAATGATTATATGGAATACCCAAAAATTATCATTCACGGTAAGGATGAACTTTAAGCTTATGGGTATTTCATAGATTATGAGATGTACACTAATTGGAGATAAACCAAGTTTTAAATCTGAATAATTCGTGATATTTATGAAAAGTTTGAATAGATTTGATTTTGTTCTGCTGCCGGCCAAGTCTTTCATCTGAGAATGATTTTTCTGCTTAATCGGTTTTATCGGAAAAAGTCAACTGTTTGGACAAAGAGTTTCACGAAAAAGGGTGAAGGATTTGGCCGGAAGTATGCACATTCTCTTCCCGGCTTTCACTACTTTTGCGACTGGAAAATTCTCTTTATGACATACATGACCCCTTATCGACTGCGCTCCTTCCTGACTGGCACCTTCATGGAGGATACAGGCTGGATGCTTGACCCGCCGGGAGAAACAGCGCCTTCCCTCCTCCGGACAATCTATCGCAAACAGCAACTTGAACCGGGTAATACCTCCTTGGGTTTGTTCCGGTTTGCCGACTGGCTGCCAGCCAGGCGCTTCCTTGAGGGATCCTCGGCGCCGGTAACCTGGAAGAGCAACGGACTGGCAGCAGCCGTGGGCCTGGAAAACCTCTGGATCACTTTCAGCGGGTACTGGCCTGAAAAAGGCGCCTTCATGCGTACCTGCTCCTTTAAAGAGACCGAAGCCTATTCTGTTTGTGCACGTCTGGATCTCTCTAACGACAAAGTCTTGGTGGTTGCCTCAGCAGGAAACACGGCACGGGCTTTCGCCAGGGTCTGTTCCGACAACCGGATTCCCCTCCTCCTCTGCATGCCCTGTGATGCCCTTGATGCGATGTGGTTCGACGAACCGATCGATGAGTGTGTAAAACTGATCGTAACAGGAAGCGGCAGCGATTACTTCGATGCCATTGACCTCTCCAATAAGGTGTGTACCTCCGGGCGATTTCTCCCTGAAGGTGGCGCCAAAAACGTGGCAAGAAGAGACGGGATGGGCACAACCGTGCTTTCGGCCGTAACAGCCATGGGAGAAATCCCTGCCTGGTACTTCCAGGCGGTGGGAAGCGGTACCGGCGCCATTGCAGCCTGGGAAGCGAACCTTCGGCTGATCGGCGACGGGCGTTTCGGGAAGAGGAAAATGAAGTTGATGCTCTCCCAAAATATCCCTTTTACCCCGATGGCCGACGCGTGGAAAATGGATTCACGCATGATATCTTTTCAGGATGACGACCATGCCAGAAAACAGGTCGCCGTGATCGGAGCAAAGGTGCTCTCAAACCGGAAACCTCCTTATGGCATTGCAGGGGGATTGTATGATGCCCTGAAAGATACCGAAGGCGACTTTTTCACCGTCACCAACGATGCCTTATCAGAAGCAACAACGCTTTTCGCTGACACCGAAGAAATTGACATTCATCCTGCCGCAGCAGTTGCCGTCGCCTCCCTGAAAACAGCCACCTCCGAAGGACGGATCGGAAAAAAAGAACCGGTGATGATCAACATCACCGGTGGGGGAGAAGCATGGTTTAAAAATGGTCGAAAACTCTTTTACCTCAAACCGTCGATCATCTATGCCATCAATCCCTCTGTTGAAGAGGTGACCGAACGGCTTGAAGGGTTGTTCTCCGGGGATTAATGCCTTGCAGCCACCGCTTCCCAGTCGACCAGTTTCCAGAAATCGGCAATGTAATCGGGTCTTACATTTTGCTTATCCAGGTAATAGGCATGTTCCCAAACATCGCAGGTGAGCAGCGGCGTGGCTCCGGTTTTCAGCGGGTTACCGGCATTGCTTTCCTGGGTGATCTCCAGTTTCCCGTCGGCTGTTTTGACCAGCCATGCCCATCCTGAACCAAAAAGGGTGGCTGCAGCAGCAGTGAATTTTTCTTTAAAAGAAAAAAAAGATCCGAAGTCCCTGTTGATGGCTTCAGCCAGCGGGCCGGACGGTTCGCCACCCCCCGCGGGTTTCAGGCAGTTCCAGTAAAAAGTATGGTTCCATACCTGGGCGCCGTTGTTGAAGATGCCGCCCGAGGCCTTCCGGATGATATCCTCCAGGGTAGCTTCTTCGAAAGCAGTTCCCACGATGAGCTTGTTCAGGTTGTTCACGTACGCCTGGTGGTGTTTTCCATAATGGAATTCAAGGGTTTTCTTTGAAATATAAGGCTCCAGCGCGTCCATCGCGTAAGGGAGCAGGGGAAGTTTATGTTCCATGGTTTTTCAGATTTAAGGGTGAAATTGTTACAATGGTCTATTGATCAAAAGTTTGATTTCAAAGTTACTCATTTCTTTTGATTCGTTAACGGTTTGCTTCCTCAATTGCTTTTTGAATGGCGGGATCAATGGTATTGAGGATCGGGTAAAACCCTTCATTGTCCAAGATATTTCTTGCGATATAGGCTTTGATCAGGGTACGGAGGTAATGGTCTGATTTCTGAAGATTTCCTTTGGGTCTCTTCACACCTTTTGTCTCAGTATATCGGATGAATTCCTGGTAAAGGCCATCGTTGATGGAAAAAGTGCGGTCGAACCGGTCGATATCTTTGTACTGTTGCAAATGTGCCCTGTTGCGGTCGGTGTAATCGAAGGCCCATTGGTAAACCAGGCCTTTGTTGACACAGATGTTGTAATACCGGAGAGAAGAATCGTTTTCAATCGGGATGTAAAGGTCGGGCATGATCCCTCCTCCTCCGTAAACGGTTTTTCCGCCCGGGGTTTTGTACTTCAGGGAGTCGGGAAATTTAATGGAATCGGGGTTTTCGAGTTCCCCGTCTAAAAACCGGTGCATGTAGTCGTTGTTATAGGCATCCAGCCCGTCTTTGTAAGACCTTTGGATGCAGCGCCCGGTGGGGGTATAATAACGGGCTACCGTGAGGCGCAATGCGCTGCCGTCCTTAAAATTCAACTGTTCCTGTACCAATCCTTTCCCGAAAGAACGCCGTCCCACAATGGTGCCGCGGTCATTGTCCTGAACGGCCCCGGCCACTATTTCGGAAGCAGAAGCCGACCCTTCATCGATCATGACAACCAGCTTGCCCCTTTCAAAGATTCCGTTACCTTCCGACCGGAAGACCTCTTTATCGTGATGCATCCCTTCAGTGTAAACAATGAGGGTTTTACCGGAAAGGAATTCTCCCGCCACTTCGATGGCGGCATTCAGGTACCCGCCACCGTTGCTCCGGAGATCAAGGATCAGGTTTTTCATTCCACTCTCTTTCAACTGTACCAGAGCGTTGTACACCTCTTCGTGAGTGGTGGCTGAAAAATTGTTCAGCCGGATATAACCGATGCCTGGTTTCACCATGTAAGCGATGTCCATACTGTAAGTCGGGATGACGTCGCGGGTAATGGTAAAATTAAGCAAACCCCCTGCTCCCCTGCGGAAAATGGAGATATCCACTTCAGTCCCCTTGGGCCCTTTCAGCCGGCGCATCACCTCGGTTGTATTCATTTTCACACCGGCGACATTCTTTCCTTCTATTTTCACAATGCGGTCGCCGGAACGGATACCCAGCTTTTCAGAAGGCCCGCCCGGAACGGGGTTGATCACGGTAATGGTGTCGCGTTCCATCCGGAACTGAACCCCGATGCCTTCAAAATTTCCCGCCAGGGGATCATTGGCCTCGTGGAACTCTTCGGCGGTGATATAGACCGAATGGGGATCCAGCTTTTCGAGCAAACCGTTGATAGCTTTTTCTTCCAATACAGCGCCACTCACCGTATCGACGTAGTTGTCGTGAATGTATTTCATGATCCGGGAAAGTTTTTCATCGCTTTGCCTGAAAACCATTCCTCCGTTGCGCCGGGCCACGACTACCCCCAGCAATATCCCGCCGATCAGTATCAATGCAAACCATATCGGCAGATAAGGATTATTTTTTCTTTCCATGATGCAAATATACCGCAAAATTTTTTCAGACCTTTGTAAAAACGAACCCATGATGCATCGCGGTTTTACTCTTTTTCCGTTGATTTTTCTGATACTGGCATTCCCCGGCACCTTACAGGCACAGACAGAGGAAAAACCTTATGTAAACAGCCATTTTATCAGGGTTGATACCATCCTTCTCCATTACCGCGACTGGAACGGCAACCTGGCTCATCCCAAAGGAAAAGTACTGTTGATTCACGGGTTTATCGGATCAACCTATTGCTGGAGGATGAATGTTGAAGCGTTGGCTGCCGAAGGATATAACGTGATCGCGGTGGACCTGCCCTCTTTCGGTTATTCCGACCGCTCTGTCACCTTCAACCAGTCGCAAAGCAGTCGTGGCCTTCTTTTATGGCACCTGCTTGATTCCATCGACAGGGGAGATACAACCCGGTGGCACATTGCAGGTCATTCGATGGGAGGAGGAACCGCGGAAGCCATGGCGCTCCTGCGTCCCGAAAAATGTCAATCGTTGATGATCGTGGCCGGGATGGTTTTTTTAAAAAATACCAACCTGGAAACGCAGTTTACCCTCCTGGCCCGGCAAAAACAATACAAACAGATCATGATCTCTTTTATGGAGAAACAGTTGATCACCTACAATTCGGTACGCAATGCCATTAAAAAGAATTACCGGTACATGCCCGACTCAACCGTGGTGATGAATTATCTCACCCCGTTGCTCCGGGATGGAACCGCGCCTGCCGTATTGAACGTGTGGGCGAAAGCGCAGGAGACGGTTCCGCTGTCGGCTGAGAACCTGAAGAACTTACCGGTGATGATGGTTTGGGGAAACAAGGACAAAACGATCTATTTACGAAACGGGAAAAGGTTTGCTGAAAAGATTCCCAACGCTGAACTGATCATCATCAACCGGGCGGGTCATGACCCTATGGAGACCCACCCGGATGTTTTTAATGCCATATATCTCAGCTTCCTGAAAAGAACATCCACCCGGTAAACCGTGGCTTTCCGGGTGGATAGGGGTTGTTATTGAAGTTTGAACTGGATCGGCAAGGTAACATCTGAAACGACCGGTTTACCTTTTTTCGTGGCAGGCACCCACTTTGGCATCTGCTTTAATACACGAATACCCTCTTCATCGCATCCTCCGCCAATCCCTTTAAGGACCTTAATATCGGAGATGGTCCCGTCTTTTTCCACTTTGAACTGAACAAAAACTTTTCCCTGAATTGAATCGTGAATGGCTTGGGGAGGATACTTGATATTGGCTCCCAGGAAAGCCGCCATTGCATGGTAGCCTCCAGGGTATTGGGGCATCACGTCGGGTGCATCTTTAGCCTTTGCCGGGGGAGGAGGAGGGGGCGGCGGTGCATCAGGAGGCGGAGGAGTGGTATTTTTGACCACCTTCTGGGTTGAGGTTTGCGATTTATCCTGAATCCCTGCCTGACTCTCTTTTACCGTTGCAAAGAGCAGCACCAGACCGGCCATCACGGGGATCACCAGGGCCATTTTACCAAGAGCCCAAGGAGAAGAAACTTTTTTTGTCATCATAATCAGTCGTTTTTTTAAGGATGAAACATTGAATGAATTGACGATGGCATACCCGGAAAACCCGGTAGATTCATCGAAGATCAGTTGTTGGTAACGAAGTGATCCCACCCCTTGCCGGATCACGCCCTGGTCGGCCAAATATTCGTGAATGGTTTTCAAATCACGCCTGATTAGCCAGATAACAGGGTTGAACCAAAAAAGGGCAACGGTGAGCTCCATCAGCACGATGTCAAAGGAATGGACCTGGGCTACATGCACTTTTTCATGAAGGAACATGATACGGTAAACTCCTTTATCGGTCAGGGATGCAGGAACAAAAATCCGGTTGAAAAAGGAGAAAGAGGAGCGCAAACCTTCGACACGGGTCAGCTTTAGGGCCCCGTAGCAGAACGTCGATCCCTGTCGGGGCAGCCGGGTGATCTGGATCAACTGCACCGCCAGCCTTACTATAAAAAGGAGCGTGCCGCTTAACAGGAGGATCGGCAGGACCGTCTGAACCGACGGATCCGTCTGGATCATCCGGGACGTGATCCCCGGCATGATGACTACAGGATCCAGTGCCTGACGGAACACCGCGGTGGTACCAGCGCCGAGCGCGGGAAGGGAGATCAGGGGGATCAACAATGAAACGAACGGCATCGAAAGGAGATAAAACCGGTTGATCATGAAAAAGGTTTCCCTGTGAAACAACCAGCGATAGACCAGGTACAATACCAACAGGCAACAGGAGGCCTTCGTCAGGTATAGGAGGATTTCATTCATGGCTTCTCTTTTTTTGATGATTGATCTCTTTGTTGATAAGTTCCCGGATCTCTTCCAGTTCGGCGAGCGAAGGTTTCTCCTCGCGCGCGAAAAAGGATGCCAGCGAATGAAATGAATTGCCGAAATAGTTTTGCAGGAAATTACTCAGGTAACCACGGGTGTACTCGACGCGTGAGATCAGGGGATAATATTCGTGGGTTCGCCCATATGCTTTATGACCCACGAAACCTTTTTGTTCCAGGATACGGGTGATGGTGGAGACGGTGTTGTAAGCCGGTTTTGGCTCCGGAAAATGATCCAGGATGTCGTGTACCATTCCTTTTTCAATTTTCCAGAGGGCCTGCATTACTTGTTCTTCGGCGCGGGTAAGTTCTCTGGGTTTTGGTTTTTCTTTTTTCATCATAAATAATCATTGAGCGTACAAAGATACAACTAAAACATTAGTTTGTCAACTAATATTTTAATTTTATAACGATTTTTTTGGGAAAGACACCGGAGAAAAGACCGGTTTCACAGAATTATCCTTTAAAGATCAATGCTTTGATGATGTCGGAAGCAATTTTAGGATTTTCTTTCAGGCGGCGGGTGGAATAGCCGAACCAATCTTTTCCGAAGGGGACGTAAACCCGCATGGGGTGTCCTTTTTCAACGATTGATCTACGGAGTTCCGGAGTTACTCCGTAGAGCATTTGAAATTCGTATTGGTCGGGATGAAGGTGGTGTTTTTCGATCAATTGGTAAACTCCTGCTACCAGGTGTTTGTCATGGGTTGCAATCCCGGGGTAATTCCCCTGTCCGAAGAGGTAATCGAGGTCTTGGAGGTAGTGTTGGTTGATCGTTTCATATTGTTTGTAGGCAATGGTGGCAGGTTCTACATAGATGCCTTTGCAGAGGCGGAAGTTCAGCGGAGTGGCGGGGGTATGGAGATCCTGAAGTTTTTTCAGATCGTCGAAGGTGCGGTGGAGGTAGGCCTGTACCACCAGTCCGACATGGCGGGGAAATTCTGCTTTCAGTCGCCGGAAGAGGGTTATCTCCTTATCAGTACATTGAGAATCCTCCATGTCGATGCGGATAAAATTGTTGTGCGACGCTGCTTTGGCCACGATTTCGCGGATGTTGCGATAGCATACCTCTTCATCGAGCAATAAACCGAAGCTGGTGGGTTTGAGGGAGTAGTTCCCGTCGATTTTCTCGCTCTCGACGCGGTCGATGATGGCCAGGTAGGCCTCTTTATTGGCGGTGGCTTCATCCAGCCGGGTGATGAATTCGCCCAAAAGGTCTAAGGTGAAACGAATCTTCATGGCATTCAGTTCGCGGCATACGCGGATGGCATCGTCGAGGGTTTCTCCGGCAATGTATTTTTTCGAGAAGATCCATACCAATTTCTTGGGCATCACCGGCAACAACCGTGTGATCATTTTGTTGAACATGGGGGCGGCTGATTTAGTTGGTTAATATTCAGGACAAAGGTAAATTGAAATAGTGATTTGGTAATCACCAAATTAATTTTTAATTTTGCAATCTTTTTGCAGTGCAGTTGAATTCAGAAGGGCAATACGAAGTTATGTTCACCGGCCTGAAACCGGGGGAACATCTTTTTGATTTTGAGTTTGATCATTTGTTCTTTGAAAACTCGGGATCAGAGGACATCCTGGATGGCAGGGTTGCAGCCAGGGTACTGATGGTCAAAGAGGAGCGGATGATGGATTTTCATTTTGCCATTGAAGGGAAGGTGAGCGTGCGGTGCGATCGGTGTAATGAACCGGTGGAGATACCGGTATCCGGTGAAGAACGGTTGATCGTCAAGTTGGGCGACCGTTACATGGAGGAGAGTGAGGAGGTGCAAGTTGTACCGGAAACAGCCGGAAAAATTAACCTTGCGCCTTTTTTCTATGAGTACATCTTCCTTTTACTTCCGGCGCGCCGGGTTCATCCGGAGGACGGCCGCGTGGAAAAGCAATGTAATCCTGAAATCCTGAAAAAACTGAAAGAACTCAGTGAAAACCACTTACCTGATCCGCGATGGGAGGTTCTGAAGAAGCTGAAGACTGATCCGGAAGAAAATACAAATCCTTGATATTTAATTCAAATTTCTAATACCTGATTTATTATGCCACATCCAAAACACAAAATTTCTACTACCCGCCGGGATAAACGCAGAACCCATGACAAAGCAGTTGCCCGTACCACCATCATCTGTTCCAATTGCGGAGCGCCTGTTCTCTATCACCGGGTTTGCGGGGAGTGCGGTTATTACCGCGGAAAACAGGCCATTGCAAAAGCAACTGCCGAATAGTGTCACGAAATTTTTGACCTGTGGAATATCCGGCGATGATTGCGACACCCGTAGAATCATTGAATCAGGAATGTTCCATTTGACCGCTGAACCAGAAATGTTCTTCTCATGAAAATCGGTCTTGATGTTTCAGGGGGTGATTTTGCTCCAAAAGCCACAATGCAGGGCGCTATCATGGCGCAGAAAGAACTTCCCGAATCCGACAGGATCGTACTGATCGGTGACAAGAAGGTCATCCATTCCTATCTGCATGAAGAAAAGACAAATCCGTCGTTATTCGACATCGTCGATGCACCGGATCTGATAGAAATGGATGAACATCCTACCAAAGCCCTTGTCAAAAAGCCCAATTCAAGCATTGCTGTCGGGTTTCGTCTTCTCAAACATAAGGAAATCCAGGCTTTTGCAAGCGCCGGGAGCAGCGGGGCTATGCTGGTCGGGTCGATCTATTCTGTCAATGTCATCCAGGGGGTGATTCGCCCCAGCTCACCTGCCTATATTCCCAAAGAAAACGGGGGGGCAACCATCCTGATCGACGTGGGAACTAATCCCGATGCCAAACCCGATGTGATGTACCAATTTGGTTTGCTGGGCTCCCTGTTTGCAGAACATGTTTTTCATGTTAAAAACCCCAGGGTCGGTTTGCTGAACATCGGTTCCGAAGAAAAAAAAGGGAGTCTGACCACCCAGAGCGCCTTCCAACTGATGAAAGATTCCAAAGATTTTCATTTTATCGGAAATGTAGAAGGGCGTGAACTGTTTCGCGATGCCGTCGATGTGATCGTTTGCGACGGCTTTGTCGGAAACATTGTCCTCAAACAAATTGAGGCCATGTATCGCACCTTTGTCAAACGGGGAATCAAAGATCCTTATCTGGACCGGTTCAACTACGAAAATTATGGCGGTTCTCCCATCCTGGGGATCAACTCCACTGTGCTGGTTGGCCATGGCATTTCCAACGGTCAGGCCATTCGTCGTATGATACTGATGAGCAAGGAAGTACATGAGGCAAAACTCTACCAGAAAATCAAACACGCGCTGGAACCCTATTCTCTTACCAATCTCTAAATTTCAATGCAATGATCAGAGCCAAAATTAGCGGGATCCATGCCTGGGTTCCTCCTTATATACTGAATAATAAAGAGTTGGAATCAATGGTGGAAACTTCGGATGAGTGGATCATCACCCGCACCGGTATTCGTGAACGACACATCCTGAAGGGTGAAGGATTGGGAACCTCCGATATGGGGGCAGAAGCGGTAAAAGGTTTACTGGAAAAGACCGGCACACGGCCCGAAGAGATCGATTTGCTGATCTGCGCCACCGTCACCCCGGATATGCTTTTCCCAGCCACGGCCAACATTATCAGTGATAAAACCGGAATCCGCAACGCCTTCAGTTATGATCTCAACGCAGCCTGTTCCGGACTGATCTATGCCCTGGTCGCCGCTTCCAGGTTTATCGAGACAGGGAGCTGTAAAAAGGTCATCGTGGTCGGAGCCGATAAAATGTCTTCCATCACCGACTATACCAACCGGGAGACCTGCATCCTTTTCGGTGACGCAGCCGGCGCAATCCTCCTGGAACCCACCACCGACGGTACCGGGATCATGGATTCCATCCTTCAAACCGACGGCTCCGGCCGGGTTCATCTCCACATGAAAGCAGGCGGTTCGATCAAACCATCCTCCCATGAAACCATCGACGCAAAAGAACATTTCGTTTATCAGGAAGGACAACCCGTCTTCAAATTTGCCGTAACAAAGATGGCTGATGTGGCCGCCGAAATCATGGAACGCAACAACCTGACAAGCAAAGAGATAGCCTACCTGGTTCCCCACCAGGCCAACCTGAGGATCATCGAAGCTACCGCCCGCCGCATGGGAGTGAGTAAAGAACAGGTTATGATCAACATCGAAAGATACGGCAACACCACCTGCGCCACCATCCCCCTCTGCCTCTGGGAATGGGAGAAAAAACTGAAAAAGGCCGACAACATCATCCTGGCCGCTTTCGGAGGAGGATTTACCTGGGGCAGCATCTGGATTAAGTGGAGCATTTAACCAATAAAAAATCAACAATATGAAATCTCGTCTGGCGATCGTTTGCGTTCTCCTCTGCTCGTTTGTACTGGTCAATGCACAGGGAGGTAAAGAAACCTCCGTATCGGAGTTATTCAAAGTAAAAAAAGAAAGGTATTTCCGTTTTCTGATCCACGAAAAAAAGGAGATCCAACAACTCACCAAAATACTTTCGATCGACCAGTTGAAAGGCGATACCGTTTGGGCTTACGCCAATCTTCAACAGATGGAGAAATTTGCGGCGCTGGGGTATCCTTATACTTTACTTACCAATCCCGGAGATCTGATCCATCCCTTGATGAAAGACAAGGTGAACCTGAAAGAACGCACCGAATGGAATTTTTATCCCACCTATTCAGCCTATCTCAACCTGATGAGCCAGTTTCAGGCAACCTATCCGGGCCTCTGCAGGATCGACACGATCGGTACCTCAATTACCGGTCGTTTATTGCTCGCTGCCAAGATTTCCGATAACGTAAACGACAATGAGGGGGAACCCGAATTTCTCTATACCTCCTCTATTCACGGAGATGAAACGACCGGCTACGTGCTGATGCTACACCTGATGGATTACCTGTTGCTCAATTACGGAAGCGATCCCCGTATCACCGATATGATCAACAATACCGAAATATGGATCAACCCGCTGTCCAATCCCGACGGGACCTACGCCGGAGGAGACAATACCGTGAATGGCGCTACCCGCGGCAATTTCAACGGAATTGACATGAACCGGAACTATCCTGATCCTCAGGACGGCCAACATCCCGACGGCAATCCCTGGCAGCCGGAAACAGTGGCTTTCATGAATTTTGCCGGAGAACACCATTTCGTGATGGCAGCTAATTTCCATGGAGGCGCAGAAGTTTTCAACTACCCCTGGGATACCTGGTCACGGCATCACCCCGATAACAACTGGTGGGTCTATGTCGGCCGGCAGTACGCGGATACTGTCCATATCCATGCAGGCGGCGGCTACATGAGCGACTATGACAATGGAATCACCAATGGATACGCCTGGTATGAAGTGAACGGAGGAAGACAGGATTATATGAATTACTTCAGGCATTGCCGGGAAGTGACCATCGAAATTTCCAATACCAAGCTTCTGCCCGCGAGCCAACTGGTCGCCCATTGGAATTATAACTACCGCTCATTGCTCAATTACATCGATCAGAGCCGTTACGGAATACAGGGCGTTATCACCGATTCGCTCAGCGGGATGCCTCTGCAGGCCAAGGTCTTTATCAACAACCATGATGCCGACAGCTCCCAGGTATGGTCTTCACCCTTAAACGGCGATTACCACCGCCCCATCAAAAATGGTACTTACAGCGTGACCTTCTCTGCCCCCTGTTATCAATCCAAGACCTTAACCGGGGTCAGCGTTACCGACCTCAATACAACTATCCTGAATGTCCAGCTCAATTCCTTCGGGGGATTGCATCCCGAATTTTCAGCCGATAAAGTGGCGGTGACCTTCGGTGAACAGGTCCATTTTTCTGATCTCTCGTGCGGGAACCCGGTTTCCTGGGAGTGGAGCTTTGAAGGCGGTAATCCGGCGACCTCTACCGATCCCAACCCGGTCGTGACCTGGGCTGCCGCGGGTACCTACGATGTATCGCTCACCATCTCCGACGGGACGAACAACCAGACATTGCTGAAAACCGATTACATCACCGTGGCCCAAAACATCCTGATAGCCAATGGTACCATTACAACGTGTGTCGGTAACTTCTTCGATTCAGGCGGACCTTCAGCCAACTATTCCAACAACGAAAACAAGGTGATGGTCATCAACCCGGCCACCCCGGGCGCTATGCTGAAAATCACCTTTTCACAGTTTGAAACCGAGAGCGACTACGACTTTCTCTATATTTACAACGGTAATTCCGTCTCTGCCCCGCAGGTTGCCGGCAGTCCTTTCAACGGAGGGAGCAACCCGGGCACCATCACTGCCTCCAATGCAACCGGGGCCCTTACTTTCAAGTTCACCTCCGACGGATCGGTGAACCAAATCGGCTGGGCCGCCAGCCTGGCCTGTGAAGGCGGAACAACGGGACATACCCTCAGCGGATTGATCAGCTATCCCAATCCCACCAACACACCGATCAACGACGTGACCGTTAAACTAAAAAATGCATCGGGAACAGTTGTCGCCACTACCGTGACCGATAACGCCGGAGCCTATTCCTTTGCCGGTGTGAACGACGGAAATTACACACTGGAAGCGATTACTGACAAAGACTGGGATGGAGTTTCAGCGGCCGATGTTTTGCTTTTCCGTAAACACATTGCCAACATTTCGCAGCTTTACGGCATCTTCCTGGCCTGCGGAGATGTCAACGCCAGCGGTACCCTCACCGCATCCGACGTGTTGTTGATCAAGAAACGGATCGTGGCGGTTATCAACTCTTTCCCGACAGGCGACTGGTTGTTCAACAACCAACCGGTCACCATGAGCGGCAGCAATGTAGTACAAAATTTTAACGGGATCATCTATGGCGATGCCAATGCTTCTTATACCCTGACAGCGGCCGACAATCTTGCCGGAACCAGCAACCCGGCAAATCCGGGGAACCCTTCACCTGACGGTACTCTGACCCTGAACCTCCCGGCCAACGCAGCGGTCGGGAAAATAGCCATTCCCCTTGAAATCACTGCAATTCCCGAAGTTGGCGCTTTCCAATTTTCGCTGCGCTATAATCCATTGCAAATGACTTTCCTGGAGGCAACCGATTGGCAACCCGGATTGGAAGAGGTGATGATTGCTCAACCTGAACCGGGTCTGCTGGCCTTTCTCTGGGCCGGTGATGTGGCCCCAGTCTCTGTTGAGGGAACCCTTTGCCGGCTTCTTTTCGAGCGCCATTCGGATGGAATCCCCGCGCTTGACTGGACCTCGGCTCCCGCTGAAGGACAGTGGTTTGACTACAATGCCATTCCGCTCGACATAAGAATGGTAAAAAATACCACTTCACCGGAAGTCAACCTGCCCTCCGCCTCAGATCTCCGCATCTATCCCAATCCCGGTAAGGGGTGGTTCAACCTCTCTCTGCCTGTAATTAAAGATACAAAAGTTACCGTAGAGGTGTACAATGCGCTGGGAACCAGAATATTGGCGACGGTTCAAACGGTCGATGAAAATCATCCCACCCTGTCATTGGATCTCACCAGTTCAGCCGGAGGAATCTATTTCGTAACGGTCAGTTACGGCCATGAGCGTAAGACAGAGAAGGTGGTGGTCAATTAACAGGAAACAGTTTCCACGGAACGGAATCACTACTGTCAAGGGTTCCGGTTATTTTATCGTCACGGAAGATCGTGTGTAAAACCCGGAGATCGTTCATCACCATCATCACCGAATCAGTGGTATCAGCATTGGCTTCCTCTCCGGTTGATTTGAAGACTACTTTGAGAAGGGAAGGATTGTTGGTGTAAACCCTTGATGAACCCACGGGGGAAGCCAGAAATGCTTCGCGAAACAGCTTAATATGGCCCCTCGGACGGATGTGATTCACCTCCTGGATATCGAAAACCCCGATATCCCCTCCATCGCCGCACACGACTGCCAGTTTTCCCACGAACCGGAAAGCCCATGGGAAACTGTTGCCGGTGTCGACGGAAGCGATAGGCCGCCCCTGAGGTAATTGCCAAACTTTAAGGCAGCCATCAAAACCGCAAGAAAAGAGATGGTTGGTTTTTTCCGGATGCACCAACATGAAGGTGACCTCATTGGAGTGGAACTGAAGGGTCTGGAAGAACCTGCGGGTGCAGGTATCATAAAAATGAACATATCCGTTGGTATCACCTGCCAGGATCAGGTGAAATTCCGGGACCAGGCACATGGATCGCAGATCGTGTTCGACGACTGCCTGGTTGATCAGTCGGCCTGTTTTGAAGTCGAAGGTATTAAGATTCCCGCTGTCGGAGATGGTGTACACCAGCCCTTCATGGATTACACAGGCCCCGCTCCTGGTCAGCGAACGATGGGTTCCCAAAGGTCCGTAATCATTGATAAACCGGCCGTCTGAAAGATTCCATCTACGGATTTTATTGCCTTGAAGGAGCGGGTTTTTATCGGAATCATAACTGTAGCCCAGCAGATATCGCTCATCATGGGAGAGGGTAAGGTACGGGCTTCGGCCCATATAAGGATCGGTGAAAAGGAATCGTTCCCGGAGGGAATCAAAGTCTACTGCCCGGATGGTTCCGTCCCAACTGGCTGTTAGGATATTCCTGTCAGAGACTTTGATGTCTCTTACCGTCTGGAGGTGGTGATCATACCAACGCAACTTTCCGGTGGTCAGGTCGATCAGGTGAACCCTTCCGTTGTGAATATTGCAAAAAAGCAAAGTGTTGGTTGCCTTGTGATAACAAAGATTTCTTGTCCTGAGGGGTTGAAAGGAGGCTTTGACAACCAGTTCGAAGGTATCGGCATAACAATCGAAGAACTCCTGCCGCATTTCGCGGACGATACTGCTGTAAGAAATATGCGGGATTGGTTTCATGGGTTCAGGATTTATGTTTGGAATTCAATGCGGACTTGATCTGTTCGGTTATCTGGATGATCTTTTCATCGTACCAGTCGATCTGTTTTTTCAGAAATTCCCGGTGCATTTGTTGCATGGTTTCATCCGACATGGGAAGGGCTTTTTTATCGACGGAGAGGCGGAGCCGGAGAGAAGCTGTATGATGATCGATTGCACTATTGATTTTTGCCAAAAAGGCATCGTCTCCTTTAATGGTAAAGGAGTGTGGGGAAAAAAGGTTCCAGGCCGGAAAAAAGACGGGTAAAGATTTGATTTTACGGTAATTGATCACTTTTGTCAACAAGGCAACCAACTGGAACCATTGGTAAAGTTGTGTGAGCAGGTCGGTAGTTGGTTCATTGTAAATAAAATTTGTTTTCATGAAGCAATCTTCCAGGAAAGAGTCCGGCGCTTCTTCCCCGGTGACCAGGTGGATCTCCCTGCAATTTTTGCAAAGGGTCCGGTAGAGCGACCTGATTCGGTCATCCAGGTCGTTTTTGGGTGGGATGTTGATCGAATCTTCCTGGACTCTGAAGGTTTTTCTCCCTTTTCTCCGGGGATTTTCAATCACTTCGCGCTCGACAAAAGTCTTAAAAAATTCCTGCTCAAGTTCTTCCTCGTTGGTGATCAGAGGATTGCATGCCAGGTTCAGTTTTTCATGCAGGCGTGCCAGGATGTTTTCTTTGGCATTAAGCTGGTTGGTCAGATCAAAAAACAGGGATTCATATTCTTCACTGATCTTGAAGATGATCTCTGATTCAGCCAGGGCTTTCCCGATCACGCGGGAAAGGACCCCATACCGCTCAGCATCCTGATGTGATTCCGGCCCCTGTTGCTGGTACTCTGAGAAATCAAAATCGGGCAGCACCCGGACCGGGAGGGTATAGATACGGTTGGCCATGATGATATTGAGCATGTCTTCCACAGAGACCTCCCGGAGGTTGTGACGGGCGGCGATATTTTCCCAGGATTTCCGTAAACCAAAGAGATACGACTCGAAGTAATCAGAAAAGTCGCCTGTAAGGTCGATGAAATGGTCTCCGTGTCCATCGATGAAGCAGAGCCCTTTCTCTGCCAGGTCGTCCGGACGAAGGTCATGAACCAGGAAGAGGTGTGCTTCAAAGGTATTTTTAACCATCATTACCAGCATCTGGAATGCGCTCATTCGATGGTTTTCCGCGAATGATAACAGGTCATCGCCACCCCAGAGATCGGGATGTTCAACCGGATCGGTTCCTGAAAAATCCCGAAGGTCAGCCTTTAACGGGAAGTAGTTCTGATGAATGCCTTTTGTTTCCATGATGTAAGGGTTTTGGTAACAACCGGATCAAAGGAGGTGCCAAGGTCATTACACATCATGTAAAACACAGTAAATAAGATAAATAAACTTTAGCTGCTGTTGAGATACAGTGTTGAGATACCCTGAAAAGAGTTCAGTTGCGTTGCCAGGCCAACTTGAAGATCTTTTTAAAGATTTCCTGGTATGGTTGGTAAAAAGAGTGGTACCATATCTCCCTGAAATTATCCTTCATGTTGGGAAGGTTTTTCAGCACCTTATCCATTTCAAAGCGGAAGCGGCGGATGTCGTTGTAGAGATCGGGGTCTTTAAAATAAAGGGGTTCGCGGCAAAGGTTATCAAGGAGTTTGTTCTGTTCGTCGACGTACTCCCGGATCCTTTTCAATTCCCTGGGGCTTCGAACGATCTCTATTTCATTGTTGATGAGGGGCCTGAGATAGATCTTGATCAGGCGGATAATCCGGATCGCTTCTTCCAGCCGGAGTTTGTTTTCGATCCGGATGGTATGGTCAAAATCGAGCGGATCTGTTTTTTTGGGAATATCGATCTCTTTGCGGAGATATCTCAAGGCTTCAACGGCCTCCTGCGAGGGGGGCATATCTTTGAACAGATCGTTGATCCCGTTAAGTACCGTCTGCAGTTCCCTCACATTCCCCGGCCAGGGTTCTGTCTTCAGGTATTCAAGAAAGGCGTCTGAAAGTTCATATTTTTTATTGATGCTTTTCCAGAAGGCACGGGCAATGACAGGGATGTCATCGGGGCGGTCGCGCAGGGGGGGAACCTGAATCTGGAAGCCATTCAGACGGAAAAAAAGGTCGGCACGGAAGGTTTTCAATTTGACCTGCTGGGGCAAATTGGAGTTGGTTGCTGCTATAATGCGTACATTGCTGTTTTCGATATGGTTGCTACCGACTTTGCGGTACATACCCGATCCGATAGAGGTCAGAAATTTGGCCTGGTTATGGGATGAGAGCTCTCCAATCTCATCCAGGAAGAGGGTTCCCTGGTCGGCCTCTTTAAAAAGGCCCGTCTTTTCAAAAACCGCATCGGTATAGGCTCCTTTCACGTGCCCGAAAAGTTCATTTTCGAACAAAGTTTCACTGATCCCCGAGCAATCGATACTGATCATGGGCGCTTTGGAACGGCCGGAATATTTATGGATCAACCGGGCGATCATGTTTTTTCCGGTTCCGCTTTCACCCAGGATAAGTACCGGAGAATCGGTTTGTCCCGCTTTGAAGATCATCGCTCTGATCAACTGCGTGGCCGGCGAAGTGCCAAGGAACTCATTTCCCAGTTGTATTACCTGGGGATCCCGTGAAATGGTTTTCAGCCAACGTGAGAGGTAAACGTTTTCTGACCAAGGAGGCGAAGAAGAGGATTCTCTCTGTTCTATTTTGGCCGGTTCATGAAGCAGTTTCTCATGGATGAAGTCGGGAAGGAAGAGCAGGCAGGCTGGTGTTTCATGGGTATGCCTGCGCTCGATGAAAGGGGAAAAGCTGCGTTTAAAGGCTCCCGTGGATGAAACCTTCAGAAAGATGAAACGGGGCAGGCTTTTCATCGATTGGGTATGCAATTTGAGTTGGCGAAAAAGTTCAACGCCAGGGGATCCTGGAGGAATAGCGGTGAATTTCAACCGGCTGAGAGGGGCCTCCATCTTTGGTCCCAGGGATTGAGGGAGGAGGCACACGCTCCCGTTTTGAGCGATTAATTCATAAAATGCTCGACCCGGGTACTTTTCCGGATCGATGACCGATCGGCACAGCGGAGTGGTCTCTTTTCTCTGGTACAGAATGACTGACATGGCTGTAATGTTTATGAAATGAAAATACAGAGCTTTTTCCTTTAATCGGTCAAAAAACCGAACTTTCCCTGGTCGAGATCTTCGTAAGCCTGGATGAGTTCCTGACGGGTGTTCATTACGAACGGCCCGTATTCCTGCTATTCCTTTTTCGCTTCTTTAATATACAAAGATCGGAAATAAAGGGGATTGAAAAAAATATTACTGTAACTTCGCTTCTCTCTTCACGTCAAAAGAAATAAAATCACCACCAGCCATGACCAACAATGAAATTAAGCGATTGTATCGTTCAAAAACCGACCGCATGATAGGCGGGGTATGCGGCGGCCTCGGAAAATATTTCAACCTTGATCCTGTCCTGATGCGCCTTCTCTGGGTGCTTCTCTTTTTATGCGGGGGAGTGGGATTCCTCGGCTATATCATCGCCTGGATCATCATGCCCGAAGAACCTGCCTGACAAAGACAGATCACGGATGACATAAGCGCTGTCGAGTTCATTATGTCGGATTAATTTCGTACTTTTGCCCTCCTTTTTACGACGATGAAAGCGAAATATCCGGAATACAAGCATCTTGACCTGACCCGCATCGGTGAGGAGATACAATCCTACTGGCAGGAACATCACACTTTTGAAAAAAGTCTGGAGCAAAGTGCGGGACACCAACCCTTCATCTTCTACGAAGGGCCCCCTTCTGCCAACGGCATCCCGGGTATTCACCACGTGATGGCTCGTTCCATCAAGGATATCTTTTGCCGATACAAGACCATGAAGGGTTTCTATGTCAGCCGAAAAGCCGGATGGGATACGCATGGCCTTCCCATTGAGATCGGTGTGGAAAAAAAATTGGGAATCACCAAGGAGGATATCGGGAAATCCATCTCCATTGCCGATTATAACCGGCATTGCCGCAGTGAGGTAATGAAGTACAAAGACTTGTGGGATGACCTGACCGTGAAAATGGGCTACTGGCTCAACCTCGACGATCCCTATATCACCTATGAAAATAAATACATCGAAACTGTCTGGCACCTCCTGAGCCGGCTCTATGAAAAAGGACTGATCTATAAAGGCTATACCATTCAACCCTATTCACCTGCAGCAGGAACGGGACTGAGTACCCATGAACTGAACCAGCCCGGGACCTACAAAATGGTGAAAGACAACACCGTAGTGGCCCAGTTTAAAGTGATCAGGAACCCTGCTTCAGAATTTCTGTTCAAGGACCCTTTCGGCGATCTTTACTTTCTGGCCTGGACTACCACACCCTGGACCCTCCCTTCCAACACGGGATTGGCCATGGGAAAAGAAATCATTTACGTACTGGTCAAAACCTATAATCCGTATACCTTCACCGAAGAAACGGTGATCCTTGCAAAGGAACTACTGCATCACTATTTTCCTGAAAAAAACAGCCAGCTCGAACTCGACAGTTACCACGAGGGAGACAAGAACATCCCTTATCAGGTGATCGCAGAATACCCGGGAAAAACTTTTGAAAACCTCCGCTTTGAGCAATTGCTTCCCTATGCCCAACCTGAAGACGGGGATCCTTTCAGGGTGGTATTGGGCGATTTCGTTACAACCGAAGATGGCACCGGCATCGTTCATATCGCTCCCAGTTTCGGGGCTGATGACTTCAGGGTTGGTAAACAGTACGGACTGGGTTCCCTTACCCTGGTAAACAAACAGGGAAAATTTACGGAACAGATGGGCGAATTCGCCGGCCGTTACGTGAAACCAGAATATGATGCCGATTGCACAGCTGGTCAATGCCCCCCGGTGGATATCGACCTGATCGTGAAACTGAAACACGAAAACAAGGCCTTCAAATCGGAAAAATACGAACACTCCTATCCCCATTGCTGGCGAACCGACAAACCCATTCTCTATTACCCGCTCGATTCCTGGTTCATCCGGACGACCGCTTGTAAAGAACAGATGATCGCCCTCAATAAAACGATCACCTGGAAACCCGAATCGACCGGAACCGGCCGTTTTGGCAACTGGCTGGAAAACCTGGTCGACTGGAACCTTTCACGCTCGCGATTCTGGGGAACCCCGCTGCCGATCTGGCGCACTGCTGACGGATCTCAGGAATGCTGCATCGGATCGGTTGAGCAACTCAAAGCAGCGTGTCAAAAAGCGGTGGAAGCCGGAGTGATGAAACAGAACCCGCTTGAGAACTACCGCCCCGGCGACCTTTCCGAAGAGAATTACCATTCCTTCGACCTCCACCGGCCTTTCGTGGATGACATCATCCTGGTGGCCGACAATGGCCAGCCCATGTATCGTGAACCGGACCTGATCGACGTTTGGTTCGATTCGGGCGCCATGCCTTATGCCCAGTATCACTATCCTTTTGAAAAGGAAAAGCCGCTTGATTCCTGCTTTCCCGCCGATTTCATTGCTGAAGGCGTTGACCAGACCCGCGGCTGGTTTTTTACCCTCCACGCCATCGCAGTCATGCTGTTCGACAGCGTTTCTTTCCGGACCTGCGTTTCAAACGGACTGGTATTGGACAAAAACGGGAACAAGATGTCGAAACGGTTAGGCAACGCCGTCGATCCCTTTGAAACCATCGGCCGGTTCGGGGCAGATGCCACCCGTTGGTACATGATCACCAACTCACAACCCTGGGACAACCTGAAATTTGACCTTGACGGGATCGAGGAGATCCGCCGGAAATTTTTCGGGACCCTCTATAATACTTACGCCTTTTTTGCCCTTTACGCCAACATTGATGGGTTTACATACAGTGAACCAGAAATACCGTTGAACCAACGGCCTGAAATCGACCGCTGGATCCTTTCGGAACTCAACTCCCTGATCCGTTTCACCGATGAATGTTATGCCGATTATGAACCCACCAAAGCCGGTCGTGCCATCAGCGATTTCGTGGATGAACACCTCAGCAACTGGTATGTAAGGCTCAGCCGCCGGCGTTTCTGGAAGGGTGACTATTCGGGTGACAAGATCAGTGCCTACCAGACCCTCTACCAGTGCCTGGAGGTGATTGCCCGCATCGCTTCACCCATCGCTCCCTTCTTCATGGAGCGGTTGTACCTCGACCTCAATAACGTTACCTGCCACCATGCAGCTGATTCGGTCCACCTGACCCGGTTCCCCGCCGCCGACCTGTCGATCATCGACAAGGCACTCGAAGAACGGATGGAAATGGCACAAAAGATCTCCTCCATGGTGCTCTCGATCCGGAAAAAGACCAACCTGAGAGTGCGGCAGCCCCTGAACCGGATACTCATCCCGTTGCTTAATGAACCGATGAAAGAGCAGGTAGAAGCCGTGAAAAACCTGATCCTTTCAGAAGTCAACGTGAAAAGCATCGAGTACATCACCGATACCACCGGGATCCTCACCAAACGCCTCAAACCCGATTTTAAAAAACTGGGACCCCGCTTTGGAAAACAAATGAAACAACTGGCTGCCCTGCTCACGAACCTGTCGCAACAAGAGATCAATTCTCTGGAGAGAGAGGGTAAACTGATCCTGAATCTTGAAGGAGCTCCTGTCGAAATCCTTACCGATGAGGTGGAGATTCTGTCGGAAGACATTCCCGGCTGGCAAGTGGCATCAATGGGTACCCTTACCGTTGCACTGGATATTACGGTAACCCCTGAATTGTGGAAGGAGGGCATTGCACGCGAAGTGATCAACCGGATCCAGAACCTGAGAAAAGAGAAACAATTCGAGGTGACAGATAAGATCATCGTTAAAATTCTTTCACATCCGGAGATCGATGAGGCTGTGAATCAAAATATTTCTTATATTTGCTCGGAAACTCTTGCTCAATCTTTGGAGATCGTTTCTGAACCGGAGGAAGAAGGAGTAAGGGTCGAACTGACAGAAACGATCGAGACCCGGGTTTCCCTCCGGAAATTGGATGAATAGACGGACGACAAGAAGATGCTTCTTATCGTCTTTTATTTTTTGGATTGAAAAGGGTTGAAGTTAATAATTTTAAATTATTGAGCCATGAAAAAAGCAACATTGAAACCTTCTCAAGAAAAGAACCGTTACTCTGATGAGGAATTGGAAGAGTTCAAACAGATAATTCTCAAGAAACTGGAAAAGGCCCGGAATGATCTGAAATTATTGACGGAATCTTATACCACAGGGAACGAACACGATACCAACGATACCTCTCCTACCTTTAAAATCCTGGAAGAGGGTTATCAGGTCTTTTCTAAAGAAGAGAACAGTAAATTTGCCGCCCGTCAGGAAAAATTCATCAAATCGCTGGAAAATGCTTTGATCCGGATTGAGAACAAAACTTACGGAATTTGCCGGGTGACAGGAAAACTCATCCCTAAAGACCGGTTGCGCATTGTTCCGCACGCTACCCTCAGTATTGAAGCCAAAAGGGTACAAACCGTAGCGCCTGCCGCCCGTACCTCTGAACCGGATCTCGAATAAAAGCCCTCTTGACAGTTGAAAAAAGCTGTTTTCATCATTCTTGCTGTCCTGGTGGCCGACCAGGTGCTCAAATTCTGGATCAAGACCACTTTTTTTTTAGGAGAGAGCAGGCCCGTATTTGGTGAATGGTTCATTCTCCATTTTACCGAAAACGAAGGAATGGCTTTCGGAATGAAACTGGGTGGCGGTTACGGCAAACTCCTGCTCAGCTTGTTTCGTATCGTGGCGGTGATCATTATCAGTTGGTGGCTTTGGCGGACTGTGAGGAAAGGAGCCGGGAACCTTCTGATCGTTTGTATCTCGCTGATCCTTGCAGGAGCTATGGGCAATATCCTCGACAGCGCTTTTTACGGTTTGATTTTCAGTGAAAGTTCTTTTATGCAAACCGCGACCCTCTTTCCTCCGGGAGGAGGTTACGGGACTTTTCTGTACGGAAGGGTGGTCGATATGCTTTATTTCCCTGTCATTCAAACTACTTACCCCGCGTGGGTTCCCGTCGTGGGGGGGCGTCCCTTCAATTTTTTTGAGCCGGTCTTCAACATCGCCGACTCTTCCATCACAACAGGGGTCTTTCTGTTGATCGTTTTCCAGAAAAAAATGTTTCCAAAACAGCCTGAGGCAACGGTGAACAACCCTGTATAAACGTTGTCCGGACTTTTTATTTTACCCTGAGTGAACGTCCGACCCTCAGCGTGGTATTGGGTTTGATCTTGTTCATGGCACAGATCTCCTTGATGGAAATATTGTATTTGCGTGCCAGTTTCCCCAACGTGTCGCCATTTTTAATTCTGACCACGATCGCGTTTTCAACATGGTCGTTGGGGTAAAAAACGCGTTTTGTGACCGGGAAAGTATTGGCTATCAGTTTTTTGTTATCATAATCGATCATTCGCAGGGGATCGAGCGGAATGTCTTTATACCGGACTTCAAAATGGAGATGGGGACCCCTGCTTCGGCCGGTGGAGCCACCCAATGCGATCGGATCTCCTGACCGGATCACCTGGTTTACCTTGACGAGCATTTTAGAGAGGTGGGCGTAATAGGTTTCCAGACCGTTATAGTGCCGGATAATGACAAGGTTGCCAAATCCGCCCCGGTTGTACTTGGCATACCTTACTACCCCGTCGAAAGCGGAAAGAACAGTGTCGCCTTTGTTGAGTTTGATGTCGAGTCCCTTGTGGGTGTACATGAACCCCCTGAAAAGTTTTCCGTAATACGGAAGGGTAAAGGGCCGGTCGGGACGGGTGAGGATAATTACGGTATCGTGGATGGAGTCTGGCTTAAGACGGTAAGCGAAAATCTGGTCATTGATCCATTGAGCCGAAAAAAGACCTGTTGAATCATCTTCCTGGCTCAGCATGACTGGTTCATCCTGGAGGTATTCCCAGGTAAAATTCTTATAAAGGATGGCAGGGCCTGAAGGGGTTTCAACAGTATCTATAATCGCTTCCGGATTTCTTTGTGCCCAGGAGGAGAGGGGGATTACTGTGCACAGTAAAATCCACATTTTTAATAACTTCATCATTCGGTTGTTAGGTTCATCCTTTCAATAAACGACAAAACTACGGGAAAATTTTCGGATGCCAAACTTTTGATCGGCTAGATCTTTTATCTTTGCACAAACAATCCGATGAATATGGAAAATATGGTTGTCGGGAAAATTGCACAGATCATTGGTCCCGTGGTTGATGTGGCCTTCGATGAGGGGGCCAAACTTCCCAATATTTATGATGCGCTGGAGGTCACCAACAAAAAGGGCGACGTCATCGTACTGGAGTGTGAGTATGATGTAGGAGAACACACCATGCGCACCATCGCTATGGATTCCACCGATGGTTTGAGCCGCGGGATGGAAGTAGCAGTTACGGGTCGTCCGATCTCCATGCCGACCGGTGCGGAGGTCAGGGGCCGTTTATTCAACGTGATCGGTAAACCCATCGACGGTTTGGGAGAAGTCTCCAGGGAGCAGCTCTACCCGATTCACCGCGAACCGCCCTCTTTCGAATCACTGAGTACGTCAAAAGAGGTTTTGTTCACAGGAATTAAAGTGATCGACCTGATCGAACCTTATGCCAAAGGGGGAAAGATCGGTTTGTTCGGCGGAGCCGGTGTGGGGAAGACGGTCATCATCATGGAACTGATCAACAACATTGCTAAAAAGTATTCAGGATTATCGGTCTTCGGAGGAGTTGGCGAACGTACCCGTGAAGGGAATGATCTTTTGCGTGAAATGCTTGAATCGGGTGTTATCCGCTATGGAAAAGAGTTCATGGAAGATATGGAAAAAGGGGGCTGGGATCTTTCGAAAGTTGATGCGAAAGAACTTTTACAGTCGCAGGCGACCCTGGTTTTCGGACAGATGAATGAACCACCGGGAGCCCGTGCCCGTGTTGCCCTCTCAGGGTTGACGATGGCAGAGTATTTCCGCGACGGCGACGAAAAATCAGGAGGCCGTGATATCCTTTTCTTCATCGATAACATCTTCCGTTTTACGCAGGCAGGATCGGAAGTCTCGGCCCTGCTGGGCAGAATGCCCTCCGCAGTAGGGTACCAACCCACCCTGGCCACTGAGATGGGGATCATGCAGGAACGGATCACTTCCACCAAAAGGGGTTCCATCACCTCGGTACAGGCAGTTTACGTGCCGGCCGACGACCTTACCGACCCTGCTCCGGCTACTACTTTTGCTCATCTCGATGCCACTACGGTATTGAGCCGCAAAATCTCTGAGTTGGGAATCTATCCGGCTGTTGACCCCCTTGATTCAACATCCCGTATTCTGACCCCCGATGTGGTTGGAGATGAACATTACAACACGGCCCAACGGGTGAAACGCATCCTTCAACGATACAAAGAGTTACAGGACATTATTGCCATCCTTGGGATGGACGAACTTTCGGATGAAGACAAACTGGTTGTTTCCCGTGCCCGCAGGGTGCAACGTTTCCTTTCACAACCTTTCCACGTAGCCACACAGTTTACCGGAATACCGGGAGCTTTTGTGAACATCGAAGATACCATCAAGGGATTCAACATGATCATGGACGGTGCGGTGGATGAGTATCCCGAATCAGCTTTCAACATGGTCGGAACCATTGAAGAGGCCATTGAAAAAGGGAAGCGGATGTTAGCCGAAAGCGCCTGATAAAGATAATTTTATGAAAGTTGAGATCATTACACCGGATACCACGCTTTTTACGGGCGATCAAGTGAACCTGGTTCAGTTGCCGGGGATCGACGGATCTTTTGAGGTACTGAACCATCATGCCCCGTTGATCTCCGTACTGACAAAGGGGAAGATCAAGATCCTGATCGCAGGGGAAAAAGAGCCCTTGTGGTTTGAGATCAAAGGCGGTGTAATCGAAGTACTCAGGGATAAAGTGCTGATATTGGCAGAATAAACCAACAGGGTTGCACATGGTGCCACGCCCATTCTTGCTTCTTCTTTTTGTTGCTGCAGGATTCCTGACGGCTTGTACGAAAAATGAACCCGTTCCGGTGGCGGGTTTTTCTTATTCGGGTACCAATGGGTTCAAAGTCCCATGTACGGTGACCTTCACCAATACCTCCTCCAACGCGTTCTCTTACCTTTGGAAATTCGGCGATGATTCGATCTCCGTGTTGCGCAGCCCGGTACATACTTTTACAAAACCAGGTAAGTATTCGGTATCTCTGCGTGCTTATACCGAAAGCCAACGCGAATGGGCCTCGGTAGTCAAGGCCCTGATCATCGCGGATACAATAAAATAGTGAAATTTCCCTCTGTTAGTAAAACTTGATCCTGTTATCCACGATCTTGGCCGTTTTTTCAATGGCCTTGTAGAGTGAGGTGGTAACGCGCTGGGAGAACATTTGTGAATGTTGCGTTTTCTCGAGGGTGAAATCTTCTTTTGCAGGTGCTTCGATCACTTCATCGACAGTCAGGTAGTAGGCGCCATAATTGCCGGTAAGCGGGCCCTGGTTCTGGCCGGCTTTATAGGTGAAGATGGGGCCGATGAGTTCCATTTCCCGTCCGATGGGTGAACGGCTGAAACCCAGGAAGGTAAGTACCGTGGTATCGACCTTGGTTCCCATTTTAGCTGCCAAGGCGTTGATGTCGGTGGTTCCGGTCATGGATTGCTTGATTTTATCGGCCATCATGGAAGCCTTTTTCATATTCCTGACCGAAGGTTCGAGTCGTTCTTTCATCGATTCGAGAGGTTGTTGTCCTTTTTCAACCACCCTTTTGAGGATGGCGATCAGGTATTTTCCGCTCAGGTCAAAAACGGGGCTCACTTCACCTGTTTTGGTATTTTCCGCGAAGGCCCAGCGTACCACTTCACGGGCAGAGGGCAGGCCCATCAGGTTGTTGTCCATGGCACGGAGGTTGGGGGAGGTTCTTTTTTGCAATCCTGCCGCAGCAGCTGCTTTGTCGAAAGCCTGCTGGGTTTTGTTCTGGCCGGCGAAAGTGCTGGCTTTGGTATAATAATCCTGGAAGGTCTGGTTGCTGGGTTCAATGGCGCGGGTCAGCAGAGCAACCTGTACTTTTTTAACCGGTTTTGTTTTTTCGGCTAACATAAAGACGGAGTATCCGATCCGGGTTTCGATTTGTTTGAGCTCTTTGGGTTTCATGGTCAGTCCGGCATTGTAAAACGGAGCAAGACCAGGGTTTCCGTCAAGGAACCATTTCAGGTCACCGCCATCCTCTTTGGCGCCGGGGTAGTCGGAGAACTTTTTGGCTAGTTCAGCAAATTTTTCCGGGTTCTTTTTTAGCACGTTCAGGAGGCTGTCGGCTTTTACTTTTGCTTGTTCTTTGGTCAGTTTAATTGCTTCATTGCCCGGGGAGGTGAAGGCGATCAGGATCTGGGAGCCCCGCATGGAGTCGGGTCGTTCCTGGACTGCCAACAGTTTGGCCATGTACCAGTTGTTTTTAAATTCGAACGGGGAGAAGTAGGTACCGGCAGGAGCGATAAAGGCCAGGGAATCGAGAGAGGCCGGAAGGGTTCCTTTCTTTACAAAAGTGGTATCGGCTTTTTGATCCGAGTTGGCGTTGGCGAAAGTGAGAGCGTCGGCCGCGCCGGAGAAATCTTTGAAGAGCAGGGCAACATCTTCAGCGATCTTTTTCCGGTCAATATCGGAGGGGGCTACGTCGAAAGTGACGTATTCCAGATCGCGGAATGGTTCATCCTGGTAAAAATAGGGTTTGTTTTTATCATAGAATTTCTGGTAATCGGCATCGGTCAGTTTCACGATGCTGTCGGGAATGGCAGTAAGGGCTGGTGCAATGACGCGCAGTTTAACAGATTTTGTCTGACGGATGTAATCTTTTTTCAGAAAAGCCGTCGGCATGTAATAAGCTTTGCTGATGAGGTTGTTGAACTTGGTATCCTGACGGTCTTCTTTAATGGCTTTTTCAAAACGGATCCACATTTCTTTACTTTTGGGTTCCATTTTGTCAAGGTTTTTCAGGTAATTGAGTACCAGTGCAGGATCATACTGGCCGGTATTGGGATCTTTGAAATACTGCAGGATATAGCGGTGCGGTTGTTTCCCCTGAACCTGATCGAAAAGTTCTTCAGGAGATACAGTCAGTCCGAGTTCATCAAATTCTTCACCCATCAGGATGGTTTTAACTTCGTTGTTCCAGGTGGTTTGACGGATCTGGTAAGCATCCTGATCCGAAAGCTTCTCACTTCCCGAATTTTCTTTCTGGGCTTCCAGTGCCTGATCGACTTTGGTGTTGAAGTCACCGTAAAGGATACTTTCCCCGTTCACCGTTCCGATGTCGGTCGTTCCGTGTGTCCTTTTCTTTCCGAAGTCACCGATCACGAAAGCGGCAATAGCCACACCGATAATAATTACAGCCAGTCCTGAGTGTTTTCTGATTTTTCCTATGATCGCCATTTATCTGAGTATTTTTATGAAATAGGGTGCAAAAGTAGAGATAATTACCGAAACAACAAAGAATTGGTCGTGTTTTTCAGAGGCTGTCTCTTTGTACTGTCATCTGGCCGGTGACGTTAAGGATGGAGTAATCGGTAAAATCCTCGTTGGATTCCATCCGGTCGCCGTAAAGTGTTTTGTCGGGAGTGGTGATTCTGACTTTCACGTCGGACCAAATTTTATGGCGGTTCTCTTCCCAGATGAGGTGTTCGGTATTGAGTTGTTCGTTTTTGATGACATTTTTCACCACCACATTGCCCCACGCTTCCATGGTACGGGTGTTGTCGCGTCGGATACCGCGGTTGCCGGTGATGGTGGAGGTGAGCCGCTGCCGGGAATCATACATGAAGACACTGAATCCTTTGGGGAATTCCATGGAGGGATTTTCGCCCTCGTACCGGTTCAGCAGCGGACTGGTAAGGCGTGCCTCTATTCTTCCCGAATCGCTGAAGAGTACCTCGATGTTTTGAGCAGACATGGAGGGATCATTCACGTTGTGTTTCGGGAAGTTGTTCTGTTCGTCGGATTTTTTGCAGGAAATAAACAGGAACAGCGTAAGGATGATCCCGGCGATGAAACGGAAGCTAACCAATGTTTTCACGGTTAGTAATATTTCCGTTTGATAAACCAACGTTCATAGATGGAGAAACCCAGGGTGAATTTGAAGTAGGTTTCGCGGATGAGGTTTTGCTGGATCGTTCCCCTGCTTCCGAACTGTGCCCCGATGTTGAGCATGGTTTTCATTCCCCGAAGGGGCAGTCCCAATCCCAGGGAAATGGTATATTCACTCAGGTCTGTTCCGCGCAGGTGAAGGTAGGTTTTATTATAAGAGGCGCCGATGCGGTACCGCACCCTGGCCAGGTAGTTGTTGTAGTTATCAATTTTCGGTACTATTTCGGCGCCTGCACTCACCGACCAGGCATTGACCAGCGAGTCACTCATGTCAAAAGCCCGGAATTTTTCCCAGTTTTGCCAGCGGTAATCGACACCTACCATCCAGTGATCGGGTTTTTCAAAGGCAAAACCTCCGCCGGCAGTCATTGGCAGAACGATTTTTCCTTTCACTCCTGCAGCCATGCCCAGCGTATCTTTGGGAACTTCGCCGGAGGAGCTGTTGATCAGGAAGGTTTCAGCAAAGATATCGGTTTTGGCAGAAAGGTTGAAGGTGGGAGCAAAGATGCCTCCAATTGTCAGGAAGATGTCTTTCCTGAGCTTTGCCCTGTATTGCAAACCGGTAGAAAAGGAGAGGTCATTGACGGTAATATAATTATCGACCTTGAAATTCATCGCGTACACCGAATCGGGGAACAGGACCATGGCTTCGCGAAGCATACTCCCGAAGAGGTAGTTTCCGTTAAACCCGATGGAAAAGTTTTTGGTAAGCTGAAAGCCATTGCCCCAGAACAGGCGGTTGATGCCACCGGAACCGGAATAGTTCCGGATCACTGTACCGCTTTCAGGGTACTCTTCGTAGTTCACCACGTCGTATCCCACATCGCTGAAAGGGACAAGACCCACAGAGGTTTTCCACCAATGGGTAACAGGGAAGCCGAAGAGCAGATAACCCAGGGTTGCATAATTTCTGTTGACCCGTTGGTAATCGGAGGCTAAGGTCACAAATTCGCTGTTGAACCCCCCTTCAAAAACGATGGAGAGCGAATCGAACGCGGTATAGGAAGCAGGATTGGAATAATTGACGTGATAAGGACTCCGGAACGCAAGGCCTGTCTGCCCCATGCTCATGGTCCAGGCATTGTTGTTGTCCGACAGGTCACCGATCCCGAAACGGGAATAAGGCGACGCAATCCTGATTTGGGCAGAGGCAGCCAGAGAACAAAAGAGGAAGAGCAGGGGGAATAAAACGGGCAGTCTACGGGGTCGTATCAACATTAAACTGAAGAATTTGCTGTAATCCGAACAATACGATATTTGGGCGTGCAAAGATGCTAATTTTTAGTCGTTTATTAAAATAATTCTGATCGCCGCCACTGAGAATTGTTTTTAATTCAGGGTTTTGTGCGCTAAAGCGATCGACCATACCCTCCATTTCAGCCGCGGTTCCGGCCAGTACACCCGACAAAATAGATTCTTCGGTAGTTCTCCCGGTAAGGATTTCACTGTTCCGCAATGAAATTAACGGTAATTTTCCGGTAAAAGTATGCAACGCCTGTAACCGCATTTGCAGTCCGGGTGTGATAGCGCCACCCAGATACTCATTCCGCGAGGAAACCAGATCATA
>CALMDO010000305.1 GCA_937862805.1 uncultured Bacteroidota bacterium | reverse complement strand
ATTGGACGTGGAGATATCGAACCAATTGGCACCCTTTTCATTTATTGTTTCCGGAGAGTACAAAAATATAGAACGGTTGCTGGCACTTTCAAAAGAGGAAGGGGCCCTGCATACCAGGATCTTTCCTGTAACGCTCCCCTATCATGCACTTTTGCTAAAGTCAGGTGCGCAGGCTTTTGCAGAAAAAATCCGTCCTATCAGAATCGGAATACCTGCCAATCCGATCATCTCGGTCATCGACCAGGCCGTTTTGACCACCCCGGAGGCTTTGCGGGATGAACTCGTACGGAACCTTTACCATCCGTTGAACTGGATGGCTACATGCCAAAGATTAATTTCACAGGGAAGGTGCGAATTCATAGAATGTGGCCCTTCCGCTTCCCTAATAAAAAATGCGAGGTTTGTCGAAGGAGATTACCGTTTTCTCAGTTTTAATATGGCAATGAGACAGTAAATGCGAGCTGTTCAGGAAGGTCAGATGACATCTGTCCCTTTTTTGATCAGCCAGAGCGCCCCCACCCTTTCATGGAACTCCACCGGATCAAGCCTTGTCTGCATCACTGAATTGAAAAAATTGTATTTCCGGTAATCATGATCGATAATCTGGTCTTTGACTTGCCCATAGAACACGGTCCCCGGCATGGGTGTAAGGATTGTGTAACCAGCGTAAACAACCCGGTTGCGGTCGGCATATTCTGCCAAAGCGGCAAAGTCATCGACTCCATAACCGGAAGGGATCACGTAATTGCCCCTTACCATGATCCCGTTTTGTTCAAATATTTTCACAGCAGTCTGGTTGGCTGATGCGACGGACTTTTTATTGTATTTCCTGAGCTCCTCATCGCGAAAAGATTCAAAACCACAGATCACCACCTTTAAGCCCGCGCGCGCGAGTTTCGCTATGAGGTTCGGCCGGTGTACCGCGAAATCGGCCCGGATATCCATTACGAAGTCCTTTTTTATTCCCTCTTCCTCGATCCGGTCGAAAAGCTCTGTTATAAATGATTCATTGACAAGGGTATTGGCATCGGCAAACCGAACTACCGGATAGTCATCCAGGGTTTTCAGTTCTTCTATCAAACTTTCGATCCGGCGTTGATAATACTTCCCCTGGTGCTGGCTCCAGATGGAACAGAAAGTGCATTGGTATGGGCAACCCAGGGATGTAAAAACATAGGTGCTCGGATAAGGGTTCCCTCCCACATGATAGGTGCTGATCCAGCGTTTCAGCAGAGAACGGTCAGGCATCAGAAAATTTTCACCGGCTCCGTCCCAGGAAGTGGCATTTTTCAAGGGTCTGAGTAACTTTCCACCGGTGTTGATCCAGAGCCCCGGAAGATCCTTTAAGGATTGGTTTGTTTCGGTGCGGTTAATTATTTCCCTGAAAATCATGGGGTTTTGACCTTGCACAACGAGGTTCACAGACGGGTCAGTAAAATCTTCGGGACACAAGATTGCATGCAGGCCACCGGCAACGGTGATCACCTCAGGATCCTTCTCCCGTGCGGCACGAAGTATCTCCAAAGCGAAGTCGAACTCACTGGTGATCACTGTCACACCCACGACATGCGGGTGGTGTTTCTCCATCAACTCCCTGATCATAAAGCGTAGGGGTAAAGCCTCCGGGTGAAGGTCGTATTCGCCTTTGCAATCAAAAAAGATCACTTCGTGGTCTTTAACTGCAGCGGCAATCGTCAGCAGCCCAAGGGGTGGCCCGATCAGTTTTTTATGGATAAAAGGACGGGCCTCGACAGGTGCATACTTCAGGATGTTATTCTCCGGAGAACGGGGAGGATTGACCAGCAGGATCTTCATGGAACAAAAATAGTATAAAAGTGACGACAGGTCAGAATCCCGTGAAAGGCAAATTTGTTAACTTTGTTTTTTAATCGATCCATTCCGAGATAGTTGCTCATGAACGAACTAACCCTCGTCCGAAAAAAAATTGCTGACCTCCGATGCTGCGTGCTCATCCCTACATACAACAACGAACGCACGCTGGAAGATGTCATCCGCCGGACACTCCTTTATACATCCGACATCATTGTGATCAACGATGGATCGACTGACAGTACACCCCGTATTCTGAAAGTTTTTCACGACATCGTCGTGTTGGACGCGCCCCATAACCGGGGCAAAGGGTCAGCCCTGCGCATAGGTTTTGCCTGCGCCATCAACCGCGGGTTCAGGTATGCGATTACACTCGACAGCGACGGTCAACACTTTCCGGAAGATATTCCGGCTTTCATTGATTGCATCAGCCAAAATCCCGATTCCCTGATCATGGGCGTCAGGGATATGAACCAAAAAGGGATTCCCGGAACAAGCTCTTTTGGTCATCGCTTCTCCATTTTCTGGTTTAAGGTCGAAACCGGGTTGGCAGTACAGGATGTACAAACAGGTTACCGGCTCTATCCTTTGAACGAGATCCAACGTTTTCGCCATTTCTATTCCCGGAAATATGAATTTGAAGTAGAGATCATGGTTCGGCTGGCCTGGCGGGGTGTAAAAGTGACTGAAGTTCCGATAAGAATTTTCTATGCGCCTGACAATGAACGTGTTTCACACTTTCGGAAGTTCAGGGATTTCACACGGGTAAGCATAATGAATACCCTTTTGGTTTTTCTTGCTTTGTTGTGGTTCAGGCCTTTGTCATTCCTTAATAGCCTCCGGAAAAAATCCATCCGTGAGGTCATCAATGAATATGTCATCAACAGTGAAGACTCTAACACCAAACTCTCTCTCTCCATGGCACTCGGTATGTTTACCGGGGTTCTCCCCATCTGGGGCTGGCAAATGATGACCGCTTTCGGACTTGCACATGTTTTACGGCTCAATAAATTTGTCACCATCGTTGCCTCCAACATCAGTATTCCACCCATTCTGCCGCTTATCGTGTATCTTTCTTATATTACAGGCGGATGGGTACTGGGCATCAGCAATCGCATTCAATATTCCAACGAATTCGGATTGGCATGGATCAAAGAAAACCTGATCCAGTACATCATCGGGAGCCTTGTCTTTGGATTCATCCTGGCCCTTGGGGTAGGAGCCGTTACTTATGTCTTTTTGCGGATCTTTCGCAATCGGGCCATCGCAGCCAAATAATCGGGAGGATCAGGCATGTCGGCGTTTTTTATCTCCATATACAGGCTTTTCCATAATCACAAATTACTGTTTTACAGTATTTTATTTATCTTTCTGGGACTGATGGCTTTTTTTGCGTCCCGGATCAGGTTTGAAGAGGATATCACGAAAACCATGGGAAAGGCGGACGATCCTGATTCCACCGCCTTTGTGATCAGGAACCTGAAAATGGCCGATAAACTGGTTATTGAGGTCGCATTTTCAGACAGTGCTGCTTCTCCTGGCCCTTTAAAGTTGATTGACCATGCCACCCAATTGGTTGATTCCCTGAACCGGTACTTTGATTCTACCATCATTAAGAACATTTTGTTCCAGGCATCTGAGAATGACATTCTGGCTACCATGCAATTGGTCATCGACCATCTTCCCTCTTTTTTGAACGAAAAGGATTATCTGAAGATCGACAGCCTGCTTACCCCCCAAGCCATCAATGAAGCATTCGCCGGAAACCGCAGAATTCTTACCACTCCGGCAAGCATGGTACTTCGGTCAAGAATTCAACAAGATCCACTCGGAATTACGAGTCCTGCCCTGGTCAAACTTCGCTCCCTTCAGGCTGATAGTAGTTACCGGATCATTGACGGGTGTATTTTTTCACAGGATCTGCGGCATTTGCTCCTCTTCGTAGTTCCGGCCTGCCCTTCCTCAGAAACTTCAAAAAATACCTTGCTTATCGCCGGAATTGATAAGATCATCCGGTCATTCCCTTCACCCGAAGAATCCGGCATCTCGATCGGGTATTTTGGGGCTGCAGCGGTATCGGTGAGCAATGCCAACCAACTTAAAAAAGATATCGCCCTCACCCTGACCCTCTCCTTTCTCCTTATTTTTATGCTGGTCGGATGGTATTTTAAAAGTTTCCGCATTCCCCTTCTGGGATTCCTGCCCGCGATTTTCGGCGCCGTATTGGCACTTGCCCTTCTCTCTCTTGTAAAAGGCTATATATCAGCTATTTCACTTGGCATCGGATCAATAATTCTCGGACTGATAGTCGATTACACGTTATATCTCGTCAATCACTATAAGAAATCAGGGGATAT
>CALMDO010000304.1 GCA_937862805.1 uncultured Bacteroidota bacterium | reverse complement strand
ATTGGACGTGGAGATATCGAACCAATTGGCACCCTTTTCATTTATTGTTTCCGGACAGTACAAGAATATGGAACGGTTGCTGGCACTGTCAAAAGAAGAAGGTGCCCTGCATGCCAGGGTCCTTCCTGTAACGCTCCCCTATCATGCACTTACGCTAAAGTCAGGTGCGGAGGCTTTTGCAGAAAAAATCCGTCCTGTCAGAATCGGAATACCTGCCAACCCGATCATCTCGGTCATCGACCAGGCTGTCTTGTCCACCCCGGAGGCTTTGCGGGATGAACTTGTACGAAACCTCTACCATCCGCTGAACTGGATGGCTACTTGCCAAAGATTAATTACACAGGGGAAGTGCGAATTCATAGAATGTGGCCCTTCCGCTTCCCTTGTAAAAAATGCGCGGTTTGTCGAGGGAGATTACCGTTTTCTCAGTTTCGATATGGCAATAAGTCGGTAAATGCGAATTGTTCCGGGAGGTCAGATGACATCTGTCCCTTTTTTGATCAGCCAGAGCGCACCCACCCTTTCATGGAACTCCACCGGATCGAGCCGTGTCTTCATCACTGAATTGAAAAAATTGTATTTCCGGTAATCATGATCGATAATCTGGTCTTTGACTTGCCCATAGAACACGGTCCCCGGCATGGGTGTAAGGATTGTGTAACCAGCGTAAACAACCCGGTTGCGGTCGGCATATTCTGCCAAAGCGGCAAAGTCATCGACTCCATAACCGGAAGGGATCACGTAATTGCCCCTTACCATGATCCCGTTTTGTTCAAATATTTTCACAGCAGTCTGGTTGGCTGATGCGACGGACTTTTTATTGTATTTCCTGAGCTCCTCATCGCGAAAAGATTCAAAACCACAGATCACCACCTTTAAGCCCGCGCGCGCGAGTTTCGCTATGAGGTTCGGCCGGTGTACCGCGAAATCGGCCCGGATATCCATTACGAAGTCCTTTTTTATTCCCTCTTCCTCGATCCGGTCGAAAAGCTCTGTTATAAATGATTCATTGACAAGGGTATTGGCATCGGCAAACCGAACTACCGGATAGTCATCCAGGGTTTTCAGTTCTTCTATCAAACTTTCGATCCGGCGTTGATAATACTTCCCCTGGTGCTGGCTCCAGATGGAACAGAAAGTGCATTGGTATGGGCAACCCAGGGATGTAAAAACATAGGTGCTCGGGTAAGGATTCCCTCCCACGTGATAGGTGCTGATCCAGCGTTTCAGCAGGGAACGGTCGGGCATCAGAAAATTTTCTCCGGCTCCGTCCCAGGAAGTAGCATTTTTCAAGGGTCGGAGCAATTTTCCACCGGAATTGATCCAGAGTCCCGGAAGATCCTTAAAGGAGTGGTTTGTTTCGATGCGATTAATTATTTCCCTGAAAATCATGGGGTTTTGACCTGGTACGACGAGGTTTACAGACGGGTCAGTGAAATCTTCCGGGCACAAGGTCGCATGCAGGCCACCGGCAACGGTGATCACCTCAGGATCCTTCTCCTGTGCGGCACGAAGTATCTCCAAAGCGAAGTCGAACTCACTGGTGATCACTGTCACACCCACGACATGCGGGTGGTGTTTCTCCATCAACTCCCTGATCATAAAGCGTAGGGGTAAAGCCTCCGGGTGAAGGTCGTATTCGCCTTTGCAATCAAAAAAGATCACTTCGTGGTCTTTAACTGCAGCGGCAATCGTCAGCAGCCCAAGGGGTGGCCCGATCAGTTTTTTATGGATAAAAGGACGGGCCTCGACAGGTGCATACTTCAGGATGTTATTCTCCGGAGAACGGGGAGGATTGACCAGCAGGATCTTCATGGAACAAAAATAGTATAAAAGTGACGACAGGTCAGAATCCCGTGAAAGGCAAATTTGTTAACTTTGTTTTTTAATCGATCCATTCCGAGATAGTTGCTCATGAACGAACTAACCCTCGTCCGAAAAAAAATTGCTGACCTCCGATGCTGCGTGCTCATCCCTACATACAACAACGAACGCACGCTGGAAGATGTCATCCGCCGGACGCTCCTTTATACATCCGACATCATCGTGGTCAACGATGGATCGACTGACAGTACTCCCCTGATCCTGGATGCTTTTCGCGACATGGTCGTGTTAAACACACCCCATAACCGGGGAAAAGGGTCAGCCCTGCGCAAGGGTTTTGCTTACGCTATCGACCGCGGGTTCAGGTATGTGATTACACTCGACAGCGACGGCCAACATTTTCCGGAAGATATTCCGGCTTTCATCGATTGCATTATCCAAAATCCCGATTCCCTGATTATGGGTGTAAGGGATATGGACCAAAAAGGTATTCCCGGCACAAGCTCTTTTGGTCACCGCTTCTCCATTTTCTGGTTTAAGGTCGAAACCGGACTGACTGTGCAGGATGTTCAGACAGGTTACCGCCTTTATCCTTTAACCGAGATTCAACGTTTTCACCATTTCTATTCCCGGAAATATGAATTTGAAGTTGAGATCATGGTCCGGCTGGCCTGGAGGGGCGTGAAAGTGACTGAAGTCCCGGTAAAGATTTTTTATGCACCTGAAAATGAACGCGTTTCACACTTCAGGAAATTCCGGGATTTCACACGGGTAAGCATTATGAATACCCTTTTGGTTTTTCTTGCATTGTTGTGGTTCAGGCCTTTGTCATTTTTCAATACCATCCGGAAAAAATCCATCCGTGAGGTCATCAATGAATATGTCATCAACAGTGAAGATTCAAACACCAAACTCTCCCTCTCCATGGCACTCGGCATGTTTACCGGAGTTCTCCCTATCTGGGGCTGGCAAATGATGACCGCTTTCGGACTTGCGCATGTTTTCCGGCTCAATAAATTTGTCACCATTGTTGCCTCCAACATCAGTATTCCACCCATTCTGCCGCTTATCGTATATCTTTCTTATATTACAGGCGGATGGGTATTGGGCATCAGCAATCGCGTTCAATATTCCAACGAATTCGGATTGGCATGGATCAAAGAAAACCTGATCCAGTACATCATCGGGAGCCTTGTTTTTGGATTCATCCTGGCCCTTGCGGTAGGAACCGTTACTTATGTCTTTTTGCGGATCTTTCGCAATCGGGCCATCGAAGCCAAATAAACGGGAGGATCAGGCATGTCGGTGTTTTTCATCTCTATATACAGGCTCTTCCATAACCATAAATTACTGTTTTACAGTATATTATCAATCCTTTTAGGGCTAATGGCCTTTTTTGCATCCCGGATCAGGTTTGAAGAGGATATCACGAAAACCATTGGAAAAGCCGATGATTCTGATTCCACCGCCTTTGTGATCAGAAATTTAAAAATGGCTGATAAGCTGGTGATTGAGATCTCATTTTCAGACAGCACAAATTCTCCTGACCCTTTAAAGTTGATTGACCATGCCACCCAATTGGTTGATTCCCTGAACCGGCACTTTGATTCTACCCTCATTAAAAACGTCCTGTTCCAGGCATCCGAGAATGACATTCTGGCTACCATGCAATTGGTCATCAACCACCTTCCCTCATTTTTAAGTGAAAAGGATTATCTGAAGATCGACAGCCTGCTTTCCCCCGAAGCCATCAACGAAGCATTCGCTGTCAATCGCAGAATTCTGACCACTCCGGCGAGCATGGTACTCCGGTCGAGAATTCAACAAGATCCCCTCGGAATTACAAGTCCTGCCCTGGTCAAACTTCGCTCCCTTCAGGCTGATAGTACTTACCGGATCATTGACGGGTGCATTTTTTCACAGGATCTGCGGCATTTGCTCCTCTTCGTGGTTCCGGCCAACCCTTCCTCTGAAACGGCCAAAAATACCTTGCTGATCGCCGGAATTGATCAAATCATCCGATCATTCCCTTCACCCGAAGAATCCGGCATCTCGATCGGGTATTTTGGGGCTGCCGCTGTATCAGTGAGCAATGCCAACCAACTTAAAAAAGATATCGCCCTCACCCTGACCCTCTCCATTCTCCTTATTTTTCTGCTGGTCGGTTGGTATTTTAAAAGTTTCCGCGTTCCCCTCCTTGGGTTCCTGCCCGCGATTTTCGGCGCCGGATTGGCACTTGCTCTTCTCTATCTTGTAAAAGGCTATTTATCAGCTATTTCACTTGGCATTGGATCAGTAATTCTCGGATTGATAGTCGATTACACGTTATATCTCGTCAATCACTATAAGAAATCAGGGGATAT
>CALMDO010000303.1 GCA_937862805.1 uncultured Bacteroidota bacterium | reverse complement strand
GTGTGGAATGACCGGGTGTTTCTCTCCGGCGCCAATGAAGTAAAAAGAGAGGTTTACTGTTTTGATGCCAACACCGGGAAGTTACAATGGAGTTCCAGGGCTGACAAGATCGCCGGAAGCCCTGCCAAAGCTCCGGCAGTTAGTAAAGAAACCGGCCAGGCCGCGCCAACCCTCACCACCGATGGCCGAAGGGTTTATGCCATTTTCGCCAACGGAGATCTGATCGCCTTCGATTTCGAGGGAAAAAAGGTATGGGCTAAAAACCTGGGTTCTCCATCCAACCATTACGGACACTCCTCTTCGCTGATCATGTTCCGCGATCTGCTGATTGTCCAATACGACCAGCGGGGATCAGCACAGGTCATGGCCTTTTCGGGAAAAACCGGGGAATTGGTCTGGAAAACGCAGCGAAAGGTGAAAGTTTCCTGGTCTTCCCCTGTGGTTGTTTATACCGGAAAAAGAACAGAACTTCTTTTAGCTGCTGAACCCTGTGTTGCTTCGTACAGTCCTTCTTCAGGCAAAGAACTTTGGAAATTCGATTGCATTTCCGGAGAAGTCGGTCCTTCTGTAGCTTATGCCAACGGCATCGTCTTTTCGGTGAACGATTATTCTAAACTGGCGGCTGTTGAGATCGGCGATCCACCAAAACTGCTTTGGGAAAATTCAGAATACCTGTCGGATGTACCAAGTCCTGTTGCCAACGACCGCTATGTTTTTCTCATCACCAGTTACGGAACTGCAGTATGTTATGATGCCAGAACCGGTGAAAAATACTGGGAACACGATTTTGGAAACAACATCTATGCCTCGCCCATCCTGGCAGAAGGAAAAGTTTACATTCCTGACAAAAACGGGATCATGCATATTTTCAAAGCCGACAAGTCCTTTTCCCTCATCGGGGAGCCGGCGCTTGGTGAAGGAACTTCTTGTACCCCCGCGATGGTCAGTGGCAGGATCTATATGAGAGGAGACAGAAACCTTTATTGCATCGGAAAATGAAGCAGGACAGTGCTAACCGATCAGCGATTGCCCATAAAGTGGGAGCCATTGTCGCTTCCAGGGGTACCGGCAGGGATGCTGTCATCCCGATCCTGCAGGATATCCAGCAACATTATCATTACCTCCCGGAAGAGGCGCTGGAAGAGGTTTGCCGCATAACAGCCATAACCCCGGCACAGATCACCGGAGTCGCTACTTATTATTCCAGTTTTCGTCATGAACCGGCAGGAAAGCATACCATCAGGGTTTGTACCGGTACCGCTTGCCATGTTAAAGGCTCCGGACAGGTATACGAAGCTTTCCGGCGTGAAATGAAACTTGAGGGGACCGATAATACGGATGCAGTGGGCATTTTTACCCTTGAGGAAGTTGCTTGCCTGGGTTGTTGTACCCTGGCTCCGGTGGTAAAGATCGATGAAGTGACCTATGGGCATGTTAAGCCTGAAAATGTTGGCGATATCCTTCGTGATTTCTTATCCAGGGTTAAAAGAAGCAGTGATCAACCGGCAAAAACAGGGGGAAATCGGGGAATTATCCAGGGAGAGATACGGATCGGACTGGGATCTTGTTGCATGGCCAGTGGCAGTTCAGAGGTCAAAGAAGAACTGGAACGCACCCTGGCCGAAACGAGTATCCATGCAGAAGTCAGGCAGGTAGGTTGTGTAGGGATCTGTAACCAGGTCCCCATACTTGAAATAGTAAAACCCGGTGAACCATCGGCATTTTACGCCCACATCCGACCGGAAGAGGTGCGTCAGGTGGTTTTGAACCATTTCCGGCCGACAACCTTTCATCACCGCCTGAAAAACAGGATCGACGGCATCCTGGATGAAATGTTGGGTAACGGAGCTCCCCCTTCTTTCCGGAGGTATCTTACTGAGCAGCGCGATACACCGCTCACCCGGTTCCTGGGACCCCAGTTAAGCATTGCCACCGAATGCAGGGGCGAACTCAAACCTTGTGACATTGAGGCCTACCGCCAATCGGGTGGTTTTGAAGCGCTGGAGAAAGCTCTTTTTCACATGACTTCCTACGAGGTGATCAACGAGATTCGTAACAGCGGATTGCGGGGCCGTGGCGGAGCCGGGTTCCCTACGGGGATAAAATGGCAGTTGGTGAAGGAGCAACCCTCCCCCTTGAAATACGTGATTTGCAACGGCGATGAAGGAGATCCCGGAGCTTTCATGGACCGGATGCTCCTGGAGTCTTACCCGTTCCGGATCATCGAAGGAATGTTGATTGCGGGCTATGCCACCGGCGCTTCTCAGGGCATTTTTTATATTCGTGCCGAGTATCCGCTGGCTGTGACCCGTATCCGGGAAGCCTTACAAATATGTGAAAGAGAAGGCATCACCGGACATAACATCCTGAGTTCCTCTTTTTCCTTTAATATCCGCATCTTCGAGGGTGCAGGAGCCTTTGTTTGCGGGGAAGAGACCGCCCTCATCTCATCCATTGAAGGCAGAAGGGGCATTCCTGCCCTGCGTCCCCCTTATCCCGCGGTGGAAGGATTGTACCACAAACCAACCCTCATCAACAACACCGAAACCCTGGCTGTGATCTCCAGGATCATCCGCTACGGGGCAGACAGTTTTTCAAGTATCGGTACTACCGGAAGCAAAGGGACCAAAGTCTTCGCCCTGGCAGGTAAGGTGAAACATGGCGGGTTGATTGAAGTTCCCATGGGTACTACCATCCATCAGATTGTCATGGAGATCGGAGGAGGCATTGCAGGGAACCGCTCCTTTAAAGCGGTCCAGATCGGCGGACCTTCCGGAGGATGCCTGCCGGCCGTTCTCAGTCACCTTCCCATCGACTACGAAGCGCTCTCCGAAGCAGGAGCAATGATGGGCTCGGGAGGAATGGTGGTCCTCGACGACACCGATTGCATGGTTGACCTGGCCTGGTATTTTCTCTCCTTTACACAGGATCAGAGTTGCGGACAGTGTACCTTTTGCCGCGTGGGAACCCGCCGTATGCTCGACCTTCTGGAAAAGATCCGGGGAGGACAGGGTACCAACGACGACCTTGTCAATCTCGAAAATCTGGCGTTGGCTGTCAGAAAAGGAAGTTTCTGCGGATTAGGAAAAACAGCACCCAACCCGGTCCTGACCACTTTGCGGTATTTCCGCCATGAATATGAAGCCCACCTCCGCGGAGAGTGTCCGGCAGGCAAATGTTCTCTGATGATCACTTATGCCGTGACAGAAAATTGTATCGGCTGTACCAAATGTGCCCAACGATGCCCTTCAGGCGCCATCGCCTTTAAACCCTATGAAATCCATCATATCGATACGGAAAAATGCACCCGATGCGATATATGCCGTCAGGTTTGTCCGGTTCAGGCCGTCATTCTGAAATAAATCCTCCATGAAACTGACCATCGATCATATCACCGTAACTGTCAGCGAAGGAACCACCTTGATGGAAGCAGCATCCCTTGCCGGTATTGCGATTCCGGCTTTGTGTCATCTCGAAGGATTGAAGCACCATCCCTCATGCATGGTCTGCGCGGTGAAAGATACCGGCCGTGACAGGATCCTCCCATCCTGCAGTTACCCTGCAGAAGAAGGAATGCAAATTCTGACCCATTCTCCTGAGCTCAGGGAATTCAGAAGAGAAGCGCTCGAATTGCTGCTCAGCGACCATGTTGGCGACTGTGATGCGCCGTGCCAGCGCGCCTGCCCGGCGCACATGGACATCCCTGCCATGAACCGGTTCATCGCCGAAGGAAGATTCGATGAGGCGCTGCAAAAGGTGAGAGAAACAATCGCACTCCCTCTGATTTTAAGCTATATCTGCCCGGCTCCATGCGAAAAAGCATGCCACCGGGGCACCATCGATCAGGCCGTATCCATCTGCCTTTTAAAAAGATCCACGGCGCACAAGGAGGGACAACTAAGGCCTGTAGCGATACCGGTGGATCCTCCATCAGGGAAAAAGGTGGCCGTGGTCGGAAGCGGTCCGGCCGGTCTCTCGGCAGCTTTCTATCTTCTCAAAGCGGGTTATCAATGCCATCTGTTTGACCAACATTCATTGGCAGGCGGAATGCTTCGCCATCATGTTCTCCGGGAAAAACTGCCTGTAAAAGTCCTCGATGAGGAAATTGGTGTCATCCGGGAAATGGGCGCTGTTTTTCATCTTGGTGAAATGGTTGATAAAACTGCTTTTCATGAGCGATTGTGCCGCGATTTTGACGCGGTGATCCTTGCAACCGGCGCTGTCGAAGAACAAATCCTCCGGGACTTCGGTCTGGAAACCGATGAACACGGAATCAAAGTCAGTCTGGCCAATTTCGGAACGAAGACACCCGGTGTTTTTGCCTGTGGTAACATGATCCGTAAAAGGCAGATGGCCGTTCGCAGCGTGGCCCAGGGTAAGGCGGCAGCGATCTCTGCTATCCATTTCATGAGAACCGGCAAAACAGCAGGAAGCCATCATCCTTTCAACTCCACCTTTGGCCGATTGACAAAGGAGGAGTTCTACGAATACCTGGGCGAAAGTTCGGAGATTCTTCGTATAGAACCCTCCCGGGGTGTTTTAACCGGATTTTCAGAAGCAGAAGCCATCCGGGAAGCTGCCCGTTGCATGGACTGCAATTGCCGAAAGCCCCTTTCCTGTAAGCTCCGGCGGTATGCGGGGGAGTATGGCGCACACCAGAAACATTATTCGGCCCCCGTTCGGAACCAAATCAAACGGATCGTCCAGCATGAGCTGGTAGTTTATGAACCTGAGAAATGTATCCGCTGCGGCATTTGCGTGGAAATTTCTGCAAGGGAGGGTGAACCTTTCGGACTGGCCTATTCGGGCCGCGGATTTTCAGTGCGGATCACCACTCCTTTTCATCAACCCCTTAGCCAATCCCTTCAAAAAGCTGCCCTGGCCTGCGTCGACGCTTGTCCGACCGGGGCGCTGGCCCTGAAAACCCTCCCTGGAAAAAATGATAAAAATGCCCTGTAAGCGGGGATTTCTCTATATTTAACACATGAATCTGTTTCGCTATCACGTCATAAGCGCATGGTTGCCGGGATTGCTTGGTATGCTCATCGCCGGTATCCTTCAGGCACAACCGGTGAGTTCTTCCTGCTGGCCCTCCTATCGGGGTGATCCACAACTGACCGGCAATTCACCGGCCCGCATTCGGTTGCCTTTCAGACTGTTATGGACATACAAGACCGGTGATGCCATCAAATCGTCACCGGTGATTTGCGACGGCCACATCGTGGTGGGATCGACCAACGGAAAAATTTACGCCCTCTCCACCGATGGAAAACTGCAATGGAGCTACCAGGCGGGGAGCTCCGTGGAAGCGCCTCCCCTGATCCTGCTCAAAACGGTTTATGCCGCTTCCATGGATGGTTTCCTCTTTGCCCTTGATGCCGCAACCGGCAACTTGAAATGGAAATATGAGACAGGAGGTCAGATGGCAGGATCACCGAACTGGGTAGTGGGGTCCGATAGAAAAAAAGTCAAGATCCTCATCGGAAGCTATGATTTTTGTTTGCACTGCGTGGATGCCGTGACGGGTAAAGGTATTTGGAAACAGGAAACAGAAAACTACATCAACGGGGCCCCGGCACTTTGGGGAAAGACAGCAGTCTTCGGGGGATGCGACGGACTCCTCCACCTGACGGATACCGATTCGGGGAAAGAGATCCGTCAAACCGACGTGGAAACCTATATCCCTGCCTCTGCAGCCATCAGCGGGAGAAAGGCATGGTTCGGGAATTACGACGGGGAATTCTTCTGTGTTGACCTGGAATCAGGAAAAATCCTTTGGAAAAACACGGGGGGTGGCCCCTTTCTTGCCTCCCCGGCCATTGCCGGTTCCCGCGTTGTGACCGGCGCACAGAATAAACAGGTCTATTGTTTCGACGCTTTGACGGGGAACCTGAACTGGAAATTCAAGACCCTGGGAAAAGTGGATGCTTCGCCGGTGATCTGTGGAAACCAGGTGGTTATTGCTTCTGCCGACGGACGGATCAGGGTTCTTGATCTGGCCACCGGAGCTGAATTGTGGTCTTATGAGATCGGAAGTCCGGTATACAGCACTCCAGCGGTTACCTCCAAACTCCTGGTGGCTGGCGCGGATGACGGCACCATTTACGCTTTCGGGCTCTGAACGGTATAAGAAATTTATCCAAAGTACCTCCGGTCAAACACTATCTTATGAAACATATTTTCTATCAGGCAACGATCCATTGACCATGAAAATAACCAGCATTGTTCCCGGTTTCGGTGGTACTTTTTATTGCGGAAATTGCCTTCGTGACAGTGCTTTTTCAAGCGCCTTGCGAAAAGCAGGCCACAAGGCAACACTGCTGCCGATTTACCTTCCGTTGAGCCTTAACCGGCAGAGACAAGAGACCCCTGTCCCGATCTTCTACGGAGCCGTGAACCTCTACCTTAAACAACAATTTCCGGTGATGCGGAACATGCCGCACTGGGTTGAAAAATTGCTTGATTCAAGGCCACTTCTCAACCTGGCAGCAAAAAAATCGGGTTCTACGCGGGCTGATGGGCTGGAAGCAATGACCGAATCGATGCTGCTGGGTCCCGACGGATTGCAACACAAGGAGTTGGAAACGCTGGTCAATTTCCTGAAAAACAATGAAAAACCTGATTTAGTGCACCTTTCCAATGCCCTTCTCCTGGGGATGGCAGGCCGGATCAAGGAGACCGGCATCCCGGTAGTCTGTTCTCTTCAGGACGAAAATATCTGGATTGACGCGATGGAACCCGCCGGACAGGAAAAGATGTGGCGACTGATGGCAGAAAAAGCTCAGGCCGTGGATTCCTTTGTCGCTGTCAGCCACTATTTTGGTCAGTTGATGCAGGAAAAAATGGAAATCCCATCGCATAAACTGCACACCGTCCCCATCGGGATCGATCCCGGGTCCTGCCTTTACCATCCTCCCGCGATGGCGCCCCGCACCATCGGTTATCTTTCAAGATTTTGCAAGGAAAACGGATTTGACATCGTCATCGGTGCTTTCATTCTTCTGAAAAAAGAGTCGCAATTTTCCGACCTCCGGCTTGCCATTACCGGAGGAATGACCGGTGATGACCGTTCCTATTTCCACAGCCAGATGGCCCGGCTGAAAAACAATCACCTGATGAAAGATTTGACCGTTTTCCACGATTTTGGAGCAGGTTCTCTCGACCCCTTTTTTCAGGAGCTGACGCTTCTTTCCGTCCCGGTGCTGAAAGGAGAAGCCTTCGGACTCTACCAGATCGAAGCCCTGGCCTCCGGGATACCCACTGTTCAACCTGCTTTGGGAGCGTTTCCGGAAATAGCTGAAGCGACCGGCGGAGGGGTTATCTATCATCCCAATACCCCTGAAGCACTGGCAGAGAAACTTTCTGAAATCCTTTCCAAACCTGATGCGTTAGTACAACTCAGCATCAACGGGCGAAGGGCCGTTGAGGAAAAATTCGACAGTGAAAAGCTAACTATGAATTTGATTAAAATCTATAAATCGCTTATTTTCAATAATTAAAATATTAATGTTTCATTTGATCCGATAACAATCAATCATGACATATCTCGCAGAGGTTAGAAATATTATCAAATCCTATTCCCTCCCCGGACAAGCTCCGGTAACACCGGTTCTGAATGATATCAGCCTGGAGATTCCGGCCAATGCATCCATAGCGATCATTGGTCCGTCGGGTTCCGGAAAGACCACGTTGTTGAATATTCTGGGCACTTTGGACAAACCAGGATCGGGAGAGGTTTTCATTGAAGGGGAGCCCTTGGCCAGCCTGGATGATGACCAATTGGCCGGGATCAGGAATTCCCGGATAGGTTTTGTTTTTCAGTTACATTACCTTTTACCGCAACTGACCCTCCTCGAAAACGTTCTTTTACCCTTGTTACCGGTCAAAGACCGGCTGAAGAGATCGGCGGCGACCGGAAGGGCCGGACAATTGCTGGAATTGACAGGACTTGCTGAAAAAAGCCACCGAAGGCCAGGGGAACTCTCTACCGGTGAATGTCAGCGGGCAGCGGTGGTCAGGGCCCTGATCAACCAACCGGCGCTGTTGCTGGCGGATGAACCGACAGGTTCGCTGGATACCGAAAATGCAGCCCTCATGACCTCCCTGCTGAACACCCTGAAAAAAGAAGAGAACCTGGCAATGGTGGTGGTGACCCACTCTCCGGAACTGGCTTCGGCCATGGAGACCTGTTACCGGTTGCGGAGTGGAAAACTGGAAAAAGCATGACCAGGTTGCGGCTCATACTTCAAAACTTGCTTTATTTCAGGAAAGCCAACCTCTCCATCCTGGCCGGTGTGGTCATCGGAACCGCTGTCCTTACAGGCGCCCTGATCACCGGTGATTCGGTGCGGTACAGCCTGTTGCGCATTACCGGCGATCGACTGGGAAAGATCCGGTTTGCCCTGCACACCGACGATCGGTTCTTCTCCCGCGAACTGGCTGAAAGCCTCTCCCGCGATCTCCACACAACCGTTGTCCCCATCCTGAGCTCTACGGCCATAGCCATCAATCCGGCAGTCAACGAGCGCATCAACCGGACCGGGATCATCGGGATCGATTCACGGTTCAACCAACTTTGGGAGCCGTCGCTACCCGCCATTCAAGGCGATGAAGCCATTATCAGCCGGAACATTGCTTCAAAACTGGACCTTCGACCTGGTGATGAGATCCTGTTGAAAATCTTCAAACCCTCTCTCGCTTCTCCGAATGCTCCATTCGTGGCAGAAAAAGAGATGACTGTGGCCGGAAGATTCAAGATCAAAGCCGTTGCCGAAGACCACCAAATGGGGAGATTCAGCCTGAAAAACAACCAGATACCCCCCCTCAACGTCTTCATCCCGCTTGATCGGATGGAGAAAGTTTTACTCCCCGATGGGGGCATCAACGGACTGCTGGTCCCCGAAAACGGAATCTCTGATGCAGCACAACTCAACGCAGGGGTAAAGCGAAACTGGAAGAGTATGGATGCCGGACTGGTCAGTGATGGTTCCCTGATTGCTTCCAACAGGGTTTTCATCAGTAATGAGGTTGGAAATGCCATTCGGAAGACTTTTCCCGAAGCAGAAGGGATGCTGACCTACCTTGTGAACGATATTTCATCGGGTCACAGCACAACTCCCTATTCATTCGTGACAGCCACGACAGCGCCTATCGGAGGTAAAAAACTCAGTGGCCATGAAATAACCATCAATTCATGGCTTGCTGAAGACCTACGCTGTCTCCCTGGCGACACTTTGTTACTGCGTTATTTCGTCATGGGGCAAGGGAAAAAACTGACCACTTCAACGGCCTCATTTGTTGTGAAAGCCATCCTGCCCATAGAAGATTCCTGCTTCGACCGAAAGTTGATGCCTGCTTTTCCAGGAATGACTGAAGCGGGTAATTGCCGTGACTGGGAGACTGGTTCCCCGGTTGATCTGAAACGCATCCGTAATAAAGACGAACAATATTGGCAACGGTATCGTGGGACACCCAAGGCCTTTATTGCATTGGCTACCGGTCAGCAGCTCTGGGAAAACCCCTTCGGTACTTACACTGCTTTCAGGATCGGGGGAACAAAAGGGGATTTTAAGAAACAGGAAGCGCAGCTCATGAAGGAGATAGATCCCGTACAAAACGGCCTGACCTTCACCGATGTGAAAGCGGACGGGATGCACGCAGCATCCGGCGGCAGCGATTTTGGAACGTTGTTCCTCAGTCTCTCCTTTTTTATCATCTTATCTGCCTTGTTGCTTATCACCCTACTTTTCGCCCTGCAAACCGCTAACCGTGTAAAGGAAACCGGAATACTGACCTCCCTGGGATTTTCCCGCGACCAAATCCGGAACCTCATGATCGGTGAAGCATCCGTTATTGCGGCAACAGGTGGGATCATCGGTGCTTTCGCCGGGATCGGGATCAACCATCTTTTGCTCTGGGGATTGAATACCCGCTGGCAGGGTGCAGTCATGACTTCTTCCCTCGTTGAAGACATCCGACCCGTTACCCTTTTCATCGGTGCTCTTTCAGGAAGCGCTATGAGCTTGTTTTCTCTATCGGTTACCATCACCCTTTCACTCCGCAAAACAATCCGGCAAAGGATCACCATGACTTCGTTGCCGGCCACCTTCGCGCTTTCCCGGCATCATAGAAATCGCTCAAGGATCCTGGCTGTGGTATTTCTCCTTCTGGCGATGGCCTCCGCCCCCACAGCTTTCTTTTTCGGGGGTTCTGCCGGGCCCTTGATGGCAATGTTTGCCGGATTCTTTCTGATGGCAGCAGGAGTGGCTGTCCTGGATCACCTTCTGGTGAAGGTTCTCTCTGAACCTGTACGGATGAGCAAAGGCATCCTTCCCCTTATGAAAAATCTTGCCCTTCACCGCAACCGGACGATGGCCTCCGTCATCCTCCTGGCATTGGGTACCTTTTCCATCATCATAACCGGGGCCAATTATAAGGTGGATACTGAAAATCCCGGAAATTACAAATCGGGTAGTGGCGGATTCACCCATTGGGCGGAGACCACCATGCCCCTTCTTTCTGATTTAAACTCCCGTGAAGGTCGGGAAAAAGAGGGACTCTCCGGTGAACCGGTACTCGATAAGCTCCATTTTTTCCTGGTTTTACAGATCGACGGGGACGATGCAAGCTGCCTCAACCTGAACCAGGTGAACCAACCCGGGTTATCAGGGATCAATACCGCTTTTCTCGATTCGGTCAATGCTTTTCGTTTCGCTGCACTTGATCCTGTAGCAGATCCAAATCACCCCTGGAGAATTCTGGATACAGCTCCTGCTCCGGGGGTGATCTTTGCCTTTGCAGATCAGACGGTAATCACCTGGGGCCTTGGAAAACAGATGGGCGACACCCTGATCTATCCGGATGAGCAGGGCAAACCTTTATCGGTCGTTCTGGCGGGAGCGCTGGATCATTCCATCTTCCAGGGCAACCTTATCCTTTCGGCCCGGGCGCTTAAAAACCATTACCCCTCCTCAGCGGTACCCCGGCTTTTCCTCTTCCGGGATACCACAGCAACCGCAGCGGAAGCCGCACGACGCCTTGAATACCTGCTGGCCGATAAAGGGATCATGATCACCACGACCTCTGATCGCCTGAACAGCTTCAATACCGTGGAAAACACCTACCTCTCGGTGTTTATCCTGCTCGGCGGCCTGGGGGTGATCCTCGGAACCCTGGGACTGGGTGTTGTGATGAGCCGCAACCTGTACGACCGACGACAGGAAATGGCGCTCCTGAGGGTGGTGGGATTGACGCAGAAAGCGCTGGCCGGAAGGGTCGCTGCAGAACAGCTGATGATCCTTTTCACGGGATTATTGCTGGGTCTTGTTCCGGCTTTGGCTGGAATCTTTCCGGCACTCCTCGAACCCCTCTACCAATTTCCCTGGGAAATGGTGGTGGTAATCCTCTTTTTAATACTTCTTTCTGGCAT
>CALMDO010000302.1 GCA_937862805.1 uncultured Bacteroidota bacterium | reverse complement strand
GAAGGTTTTTGCGCCTGAAGATCCCGTATGGCGGTCAAATGCTGAAACCGTTCCCCAAGGGTTTCGGCATGGCCGAACATCATGGTGGCTGAAGTGGTCAGATTCATTTCATGGGCAACTTTCATCACCCCCAGCCATTCCCCGGTTGTACATTTACGGGGAGAGACGATGTTCCGGACGCGGTCAGACAAAATTTCGGCACCAGCACCGGGCAGACTGTCCATCCCTGCCGCAGTTAACCGGGTCAAAACATCACGGTACGAACACTTTTCCAACTTCGCCAGGTGAACCACTTCGGGCGGCCCAAGGGCATGAAGACGAAGTCCCGGGTAACGGGATTTTAGCGCAGCGAATAACCCTTCATAAAAAGCAATACCCAGATCAGGGTGCATACCGCCCTGTAACAATAACTGTTTGCCTCCCAACCGCTGCATCTCCTCAATTTTGGCACAATAGGCATCGATGGTAGTGATGTACGCCTCCCTGCTGTTCTTCCCGCGATAAAAATTACAGAATTTACATCCCGAAAGGCAAACGTTGGTGATGTTCACGTTGCGGTCGATGATCCATGTAACCTGGTTGCCCGGATGTAAGCTTTTCCTGATCTCATAACCGATCAGCATTAGTTCGGTCAGCGATAACCGTTCAAATAAAACCTGTCCCTCTTCCGGGGTCAGGAATTCTCGTCGCAACGCTTTTTCTGTGATTTTTTCAGGGTTCTTCTCCTGTTTCATCCTTCCGACAATTTAACGGGCCGGCACGCTGAAAAGTGTTAATTTAGCCGGTCAAAAACTCCTCAAAATTAAGTAAAAGATGCTTCCTGTCATTTCAATCACCGATAAAGAACAACAACTTGATAACCTGGTGATCATTCTCACCCGATTATCCAAGTTGCCCGGAGGTCTCTTATCCTCCTCCGAAAAATCGTACCTCCGCCGGCAAACGGAAGAGGAAAAAAATGACCTGATTCATTTTAACCGGATCGATTATCAGCTTTTTGTGTATGTGATCAGGAAAGAAAAGGACTCCTCCCGGCGACTCGAAGCATGTCGCACAGCCGGTGCAAAAGCTGCTATAATCCTGAACAAAGAAAAAGCGGAAAAAGTTGCCCTGTATGATGTGGAGGATCAATCTGATGAAACCCTGGCCTTTTCCGAAGGCATGGCGCTGTCTTGCTACCAGTTCCTGAAATACAAAACCGATCCCAAAGGGATGAATACCCTGAAAACAATAGAACTTTACTCAATGGCTTCTTCCGTTACGCTTCTCAACATTGTGAATGATGCCGTTTCCCGTTGCCGTGACCTGATCAATGAACCCAATTCCACGCTCACGGCCACGGTTTTTGCACGGGAGGTGGAGCGCATGGTTGCCGGACTGGGAATCACAACGGAGGTTCTCAACAAAAAAAAGCTGGAAGCTTTGAAGATGGGAGGAATCCTGGGGGTTAACAAAGGCAGTTTCGAACCGCCCACCATGACGGTCATGGAATGGAAACCGGAAGGGTACCTGAACAAGAAACCCGTCGTGTTGGTGGGGAAGGGCATCGTTTATGATACCGGCGGCATGAACATCAAGACGGGCAACAACATGATGAACATGAAGGATGATATGTCAGGCGCTGCCGCTGTAGCCTGCACCCTCTATGCCATCGCGAAAGCCGGGTTACCGGTTTATGTGGTCGGCCTGATGCCTGCAACCGACAACAGACCGGGCGAGAAGGCCATCGTCTCGGGAGATGTTCTTACCATGCACAACGGTTCTACCGTGGAGGTGACCGACACCGATGCCGAAGGGCGACTCCTCCTGGCCGATGCCCTGAGCTATGCCAAAAAATTTGACCCGATGCTGGTCATCGACCTGGCCACCCTTACCGGCTCCGCCTTGAGAGCCGTAGGACATTTCGCAGCGGCAGTCATGCAATCGGGCGCGACCCACGAACTTGAATTACTGAAAAAATCAGGAGATAGTACCTACGAAAGGGTGGTGGAATTCCCGATGTGGGAAGAGTACGCTGAACTCCTTCATTCCGACATTGCCGACCTGAAAAACCTTGGTCCTCCTGAAGGAAGTTTGATCATCGCAGGGAAATTCCTCGAAAAATTCACCGCTTACCCCTATATCCACCTCGATATTGCCGGCCCTGCCTTTCTCGAAAAAACAGACAGCTACCGCGGAACCGGCGGAACCGGATACGGTGTCAGACTACTATTTGATTTTATCCTTAATTTTGTAAAAAACGGATTGAATGGAACCAACACCCGATAAAGAAAAAAGAATCCGGGTCGGAATCACCCACGGTGATGTCAATGGCATCAGCTACGAAATCATCATTAAAGCACTCCAGGATCAACGCCTTATTGAACAGTACACGATTGTTGTGTATGGCTCCTCTAAAGTAGCCTCATATCATCGTAAAACATTGAATATCAATGATTTTAATTTTAATTTGGTAAAAAAGGCGGATCAGGCCCATCCCCGCAGGCCCAACATCGTCAACATTCACGACGAAGAGATCAAGATCGACCTTGGAAAATCGACCCCCATTGCAGGGGAATTGTCCCTTCTCTCTCTTGAAGCCGCTGTTGAAGATCTTCAGAAAAACCATATTGATGTGGTGGTCACAGCACCCATCAATAAAAAAAACATCCATTCGGACAACTTCCCTTTTCCGGGTCATACCGAATATTTTGCCCGTAAATTCAATGTCACGGATTACCTGATGTTGATGGTTAACAAATCCTTTCGCATCGGAATGGTGACCGGGCATCTCCCCTTGGGAAACGTGAAGGAGACCCTTTCGGAAGCGCTGATCCTTCAGAAGATCAAGGTGATGAACCACTCGCTGATGCGTGATTTCGGAGTGCTGAAACCCCGCATTGCCCTGCTGGCGCTCAACCCCCATGCCGGCGACGACGGGCTGATCGGCGATGAAGAAAAAACCATTATCCAGCCGGCCATCGAAAAAGCCTACAATCAGAACATCCTGGCTTTCGGACCTTATCCGGCCGACGGATTTTTCGGGGCGGGCCATTACAAAAAATTTGACGGGATCCTGGCCATGTACCACGATCAGGGAATGGCTCCTTTTAAAATGGTCTCCTTTGAGGAGGGGGTCAACTTCACAGCCGGACTACCGGTGGTGAGAACCTCTCCCGCTCATGGAACCGCCTACGACCTTGCCGGAAAAAATGAAGCATCACCTGATGCCTTCCGCAATGCCCTTTTCATGGCCTGCGATATCTTCGAAAACCGGCTTGAGTACGATGCGCTCCATGCTCATGTCCTGCATCCCGACGTACCGGCACGGGAAAACCCCCATCCATGAGTTTTTCAAACTATCCGGTCCGTGAGATTTCAGCGATATGCCAGGGGACTCTCTATGCCCCTTCGGGCGAAGATTTTACAATCAGGGAATTACTGATCGACAGCCGGCGGCTCATTCATCCCGTGCATACCCTTTTCATTGCACTGGTCACAGACCGGAACGACGGCCACCGTTACATCGCTGATCTGTATGAAAAAGGAGTAAGGTGCTTCCTGGTTTCCAGGCTTCCTGAGGGAGAGACTCCCTTTCCCAAGGCCGTTTTCATCCTGGTCAAAGATACCCTGAATGCCTTGCAAAAACTGGCTGCCTTTCACCGGAGCCGGTTTCCCGTTCCGGTCGTAGGAATCACCGGCAGCAACGGGAAAACGATCGTCAAAGAGTGGCTCTTCCAGTTGCTGAGCCCCTGGTTCAGAATCATCCGCAGTCCGAAGAGCTATAACTCGCAGATCGGTGTGGCCCTCTCCCTGTGGAAAATGAATCCCGACCATACCTTCGCGCTGTTTGAAGCCGGCATCTCCCTCCCCGGTGAAATGGAAAAACTGGCCGGTATGATCCGTCCCGACATCGGAATTTTTACCAATATCGGCGCTGCCCATGACGAACATTTCGAAAACCGGCGACAAAAAATATCCGAAAAAATTAAACTCTTTCGCGGTTCGAAAGTGTTAGTCTATTGTGCAGATAATGAATTAATTACCGAATGTCTGAAAGCAGATCCGGTTTACCGTGACCTGCGTACCTTTACCTGGAGCCGGAAAACACAGGCTGACCTGACGATTACCGCTGTCGAAAAAAAAGATGAGAACTGCAGTATAACAGCGCGTCACAAGTCGGGAACCGTGAAGATTAAAATCCCTTTTACCGACGACGCTTCCATAGAAAATGCCATCACCTGCCTTGGTCTTCTTTTCGCGTTAAGGCAGGAGGGATATCTGGATGAAGACCAACCCGGTCCTGATGCTTTTGCAGCAGGGCAAAAAGATGCACTGCTGAAGGGATTTTCAGTACTGGCGCCGGTTGCCATGCGGCTCGAACTGAAAGAGGCGATCAACCATTGCTCCCTGATCAATGACAGTTATAATTCCGACATCAACTCCCTGGGCATTGCCCTGAATTTTCTGGATCAGCAGAACCAGCACCGGAAGAAGACCGTTATCCTCTCCGACATTCTGCAAACAGGGCGCGACAAGGAGACGCTTTACCGCGAGATCAACGCCCTGCTGGAGGCGCAACATGTAACAAAAATCATCGGGATTGGCCGCGACCTGGTGAAGCATGCAGAACGTTTTACCATGCAGAAATTCTTTTATCTCACTACCGATGAATTCCTGCATCATTTTCCCCTTTCTTCCCTTCAGAATGAAGCGATTCTGCTGAAAGGGGCCCGCCTCTTCGAATTTGAAAAGATCAGCCAGGTTCTCCAGATGAAAGCCCATGAAACGGTACTGGAAGTCAACCTCGATGCACTGATCCATAATCTGAACCATTACCGCTCGCTGCTTCAACCGGGAACACGCACCATGGCCATGGTGAAGGCATTTTCGTATGGAAGCGGCAGTTATGAGATCGCTAATGTATTGCAGTTTCACCGGGTTGATTACCTCACAGTAGCGTACGGCGACGAAGGGGTAGAACTCCGAAAAGCCGGGATCAGGCTGCCGATCATGGTGATGAGCCCGGAAGAGGAGAGCCTTGACGTACTGTTGAAATACAACCTGGAACCGGAAATCTACAATCTCAGGATACTCGATTTGCTGGAAGAAGCGATGATCAGAAACCAGACTGCCATCCAGGAAGCGGTACGGATTCATATCAAACTCGACAGCGGGATGCACCGGTTGGGATTTCAGGAGAAGGAATTGGAATTGTTGATCGACCGGCTTAAAATGAACCCGGCATTGCAGGTGCAATCGGTTTTTTCGCATCTTGCAGCCAGTGAAGATCCGGCAGAAGATGCGTTTACACGGCAACAGATATCCCTGTTCGATGCCATGAGCCAGAGAATATTAAGCCATTTCGATTACCCGATCCTCCGGCACATCCTCAATTCTGCCGGAACCAGCCGTTTTCCCGAAGCCCGGTTCGACATGGTCAGACTGGGTATCGGATTGTATGGTATTGGCTGTAACCAGGACGAACAAAGCAAACTCCGCAACGTCAGCACACTGCGTACCGCTATAATCCAGATCAAACACATCCCGGCAGGCGACACGATAGGATATAACCGCAAAGGGAAAGCGGATAAAGACAAAGTCATTGCCGTGCTACCGGTCGGTTACGCCGACGGGCTGAACCGGCGTCTGGGTAACGGGAAAGGAAAAGTCTTCATTCACGGGAAACCTGCCCCGGTCATCGGGAATATCTGCATGGATCTTACCATGGTCGATATTACCGAAATGCAGGAAACAACGGGCCCCTTTCTGCGAGAGGGAACCGAAGTGATTATCTTTAATGACGACCATCCTGTCACCGAATTGGCAGAAGCCATCGGAACGATCCCCTATGAAGTGCTCACTTCACTCTCGAGAAGGGTCAAGCGTATCTATTTCAATGAACAATAAAAACCGGCACCATGGCTTACCAGAAACTCAGCATTCTCATTCCTGCTTATAACGAAGCTGCAACCATACACCTGATCCTCGATAAAATTGTATCCGTTGAACTCATTTCCGGGCTTCAAAAGGAGATACTCGTCGTGGATGACTGTAGCAAAGATACGACAGTGAAAGTCTTAGAAGAGTACCGGCTGGAACACCCCGGAACCGATATCCGGATCTTCAGGCAACCTGTCAACAGGGGCAAAGGAGCTGCCCTTCACAGGGGAATCCAGGAGGCTTCCGGCGATCTGATCATCATCCAGGATGCCGATCTCGAATATGATCCGGCTGAATACAACGTGTTGTTGAAACCCATCCTTGACGGCTTTGCAGATGTGGTTTACGGTTCCCGTTTCATGGGAGGGAAACCTCACCGCATTCTCTTCTTCTGGCACTCCATCGGGAACCGGTTACTCACCTTCATTTCCAACATGTTCACCAACCTTAACCTGACCGACATGGAGACCTGCTACAAACTCTTCCGTGCCGATCTGGTCAAGCAGATCCGTTTCAGGGAGAACCGTTTTGGTTTTGAGCCGGAGGTGACCTCCAAGATTGCCCGGTTCCCGAAAATCAGGATTTATGAAGTGGGAATCTCATATTATGGCCGTACTTATGAAGAAGGGAAAAAAATTGGCATGAAGGATGCCATCAGGGCAGTATGGTGCCTGATAAAGTATAATCTCCTGGACAGGAGATATCTGAAAGAAATGGTAAGGCTCAACGAATAACGAATAGTGAAAAACTAACAGTCGAACGGGCCGGTATCATCTCACCCATAAAACAGACACAATCGTTTAACAATAATTTCGAGAATATAGCTCTTTGTCCGGTCAAAAAGCCATCAATGGTATTTACCGATTCCTGTCAGTATTGTGAAATCACGCTTTCTTAATCCTTTCTTAGGGATGGCGCTGTTCTATTCAATGAAGAGCTGAACCTGGTTGGTGATTTGTAATGGCTCTTAATGAAAATGCAAAATTGTCTTCATGTTGATGAGCTATGCCGATGGTTCTGTGCAGACTATTATTGCAAACCTGGTTTCGATTGGGATACCAACAAATCCTTATCTTTGATATCGTGAAAGACGTTGTCGTATGATACAAACCAATTTTTCAGTTGGCCAGGTATTGTGGATTTTTTTAGCATTTCTTTCAGGATTAGCATCAATTATCTTTTTTTTGCGACAAAATCATAGGATAAGTCTAGTATTTCTCTTTTCTGCCGGGTTAATTCTTCGTCTTTTTTCTGCCGGTCTGGACCCATTCCTGAATACCTGGGACGAACAATTCCATGCCCTGGTGGCCAAAAATTTGCTCACTGATCCCTTCAAACCCATGCTCATCCGGTATCCCGTTTTGGATTATGATTTTACAAACTGGCAGGCCAATCATATCTGGTTACATAAACAACCCTGGTTTTTATGGCAGATTGCCTTTTTCTTCAAAATTTTTGGAATCAATGAATGGGCGCTTCGTCTGCCCACAGCCATCATGATGTCGTTGTTTGTCCTGGTCATTTACCGGATTGGGAAACTGATCAGTAATGAGGTTGTAGCCTGGTACGGGGCATTCATCTATACCTTTTCATTCTTCTTTGTCCATTTCGTTTCAGGGGCGGTCCCGACAGACCATAATGATGCGGCTTTTATCTTTTATGTCTCCCTCAGCATCTGGTCTTATTTTGAATACATTCAGTCAAAAAAAAGAAGATGGTTGATTTTCCTTGGAATATTTAGCGGGATCTCCATCCTGAATAAATGGCTGGTAGGCTTCTTGGTTTATTCCGGGTGGATTGTTGCCATTTTTATGAACCATTCGCGGCGTGAACGATTAGCCGAATTTCGGAAGATGGCCATTCCTCTTGGCCTGACATTAGCGATTGCTGTTCCATGGCAGGTTTTTATCAGTTTTGCCTATCCACGTGAAAGCCACTATGAATACCTTTTCAACCATCAACATTTTTTTCAGGCAGTGGAAGGGCACCAACAGAATTTTTGGTATCATTTTTATTTATTTGGGGAACAATACGGCGGTCTCATCATCCTGTTTGTCCTCCTTCCGGGTCTGGCCATCCTGATCAAATCGATCCGGAATGAAATATTTAAAACTTCTATGCTGACTTATGTTATTGTGACCTATCTTTTCTTTACTCTTGCGGCCACCAAAATGCCGATGTTTTGTCCAATCGTAAGTCCTTTTATATTTCTTGCTCTGGGGGCCTTTCTTCAGATGGTGGTTGAATGGCTCCGGAAACATCTTAATGGCCCTTTTACGAACTGGATCATTGCTATTTTGCTGGTTTATATTGCATACGATAATTTGCATGTCAATCAGATAGACAACTGGCATTCAGACAAGCAATTGAACTGGAAAATGAAAAGAAATGCAACCGTAATGAACGACTATATAACCAAAAAAATCCCGTCGGCCGATCGTGTTGTTTTCAATTGCGGAAGAGACAATGCAATCATGTTGATGTTCCGGTACAACAATACTGTTTATGGAGATTACCCCGATTATGAACAATACCAGGCATTAAAATCACAGGGGATCAAAATGGCCACTTTGTGTGATGAAAACCTTCCGGTATTTTTAAAAAATGACAGGGAGGTTCTGAAGATATGGTTACGACCTGCAAAGGATTGAAAAGTTCCGCCCTTTTACATGAACAACGAAGTTTCGTAACCCACCCTTTGCTATCTTTGCTTTCAATAATGAATATAACCTCCCCGCATAGTTATGATCCTTAATAAAAAGGTTGTAGTCGTCATGCCGGCCTATAATGCTGAAAAAACATTAGAGATGACGATTTCTGAAATCCCCGGGCAGATTGTTGATGATATTGTCCTTGTTGACGATGCTAGCACGGACAACACTTTTGAATTGGCTGGCACATTGCCGATTACTACAGTGGTCCGTCATGATAAAAACAAAGGATACGGGGGTAACCAGAAAACGTGTTATAATACCGCATTGGGTCTGAACGCGGATATTGTGGTCATGCTTCATCCCGATTATCAATACACCCCGAAATTAATTCCGGCCATGACCGAATTGATCGCCAGCGGGCTTTATCATGTTGTTATTGGTTCCCGCATCTTAGGGAAAGGGGCACTAAAAGGGGGAATGCCCCTGTATAAATATGTTTTTAACCGGACACTCACTCTGATTCAGAATTTCATAATGAATGAAAAATTATCGGAATACCATTCCGGTTACCGGGCATTTTCGCGTACGGCACTTGAATCCATAAATTATGAAGCTAATTCTGATGATTTCGTATTTGACAATCAAATGCTTTCCCAGATTTTTTATGCAGGATTTGAAATTGCTGAGATTACCTGTCCGACCAAATATTTCAAGGAGGCTTCTTCCATAAATTTTAAAAGGAGTTTTATTTACGGATTAGGGGTCCTGAGAACATCCCTTACTTATATTCTTCAAAAAAGCAGGTTGGCAAACTTTGAAATTTACCGAAAAAAATAAAATGACCCCCGATAGGATTTTTTACGGAAAATATCTCTGGCGGGTTAAGTGAGTTGGAAAAAATTATTGGTAATGGATTACCAAATCATCCATTCTGATTTTCTTCTTCGAGGGATTCCAGAGATATATCTTTAATCCATCACCTGGTTCCATATTTACTATATTGCCTGATACGTTCAACGTTGTCCAGACATTCGGTTTAATCCTATTCACTGTAATGTTGGTTGACATATAATAGTCTATGATTTTATTCTGCTTTTCATGGGAAATTACCAGGTTCACTAATTTTGTATCGGTTTCTTCAAGCGGAGATACTTTGACGCTGGCAGAGATCATTGAGCCATTCGCATTGAATATCTCAGCACAGGTGCCATAAAAGCCAGGGCTGAACTCATCTGCTAACAGATAAAATGAATTACCTGCTCCATCTTGTTGATATTTTTCTTCGGAAGAAGCAGAGGGAGGAAAATCAAAAAGATTGACATATCCTATTTTCCACCCGCTGAACTTTTGGATAAGAGACGCCTTTCCCTTTACAAGCCATTGATCTTTGTTAATAAAATAAGCAATTTCAAATCCCGGGGTGGCGGTGTTATACTCATATGACATGATATAGTAATAGTCCGCTTTGTCATTTGTATCAATTGTTTTACTATAGTCCTTTAGATCAATCAAGGGGATTTTTCCGGTGCATTTGTAAAATGAGAACGAAGGATGAAACAACCAGCTTGTCTTCAGCGAAATTCTTTGGTTAGGTTTTACTTTATTAAAATAATCAATAACTTCGAACGTATATGCATCAAACCACCACTCTTTTACGGATTTCAGCTTCATCGTAGCTGAGACCTGAAACAACAACAAACAGCTCATCAGAAAAGAAAGCAATCCCTTGGTTTTTCCTTTTTCCTGATTAGGGATCAGTCCGATTGTTGTTACCAGAGAAGTGATAAACAAGGGATAAAAAAACAAGGCGGTTCTTCCTGATAAATTTGGCGTACGTAACAACAGGCATTGCAGAATATTAGTGAACGCTGTAAACAAGAGTAAACAAGTGGCCACGAAAACGGGTGTTTGAAAAAATGCCGTGCGGTTTTCGGACCGGAAAAATTTCAGGCTTAGATAAACTATGTTCCCAGCTATCAGAACAATTATTGATATAGCAATTATATGATATCCGGAGTTTGATATCCATGATGCGCCATATAATGATTCTTTTACCAGTGAAAGGATGGTATTTTGGTAAAAGCCATCTGATACCCAATATTGAAACTGATTGGTGGTCTGCATTTTAATAATTGGAACTGCAATTAGAGCCAGATAGGAAATACTAAGGAAGATCAGCAGTAAAGTCGGGCGTAATATGCTTTTCCCAGTTTGTTTCGCTTGAATAAAAAAATTAAGTAATGCCAGAAAAATTACGGCAACCCAGAAAACCAACAGGGTGAAGTTAGCATATGAAGCCAGCGTTGCTAAAAAGAAAGCAGCCCATATCTGCCGTTTGTTGGATTGCTGAAATCCGGAAATTATGTAACTGGTAGAGAGGGTAGATAATGCACATGACATCGCATAACCCCTGGAAAGGCCAAAAAAATCCAGCAGATAGGGATTCCAAATAAATAAAATAGTTGCCGGAATAAAAAACAGGGATGATGTCTTCAATACCGTTTTATTAATTCTGAATATTCCCAATGCATAAACCAGAAATGAAAGTAAATTCGGAAGACGCACAACCCATTGCTCGGAACCAAATATTGAAATTAAAAACTTGGTCAACAGGGTATTCAAGATGTGATTATTAGGCCAATTATCGGGATACATCATAATTTGCCAATAAGAAAACATACTGTAATGGACAGTTGTGGCAGTTTCATCGTGTGTTATCGGAATATTGAAAACTTTATAGATAATCAATAAAAAGAAAAGTTCGACAAGAATAAAAAACGTAACTGTATTAATCTGATCCGTAGATAACTTCATGGATTTATACATTTTATCTGAAATTATTTTCTAAAATATCCTGATTTTAGTTATTATGTGCCAATGCCGGTGGTCTTGTTTCATTTCTAACCGTAGATGAACTTGAAGAGACATGGCCCTGTTTGCTTTTCTTGTAACATCCACTGCAATGGAAGAATTTGATCCTAAAAAGATCAAAAAACATGATTATTCCATGTTTGAAAACATGAACGGTAGATTTTCCTTGATTTCTTGATTTTACAGGAATCCTTTTTATCTCCATTTTTTGTTTTAAAGCGATATATAACACTTCCACATCAAAAGCAAATCCATTTATCCGGCAATGATCAAAAATGAAACGAGCACTATTTTCGTGAAAACCTTTGATGCCGCATTGAGTATCGAAAAAGCTGGAAGTTACGATGGTCCCCACAAACCAGCTGAAAAATAAACTGGTGAGTCGCCTTAATTTTGAAATTTCAAGAAAATAGCAGGATCCCTGCAAGTTCCTGTCTCCAACCACCATTTCACATCCCCATTCATCCAGGTATATCAACATGTTTTCAATGGTTCCCAATTCATAGGGAATATCCGCATCTGTAAAAATCCTGAACTTCCCACTGGCATGCTTCATGCCGTTACGGACGGCAGCCCCTTTTCCCATATTTTTATGATTCCGGAGAAAAACGCAACCTGCATTTTTGGCAATTTTTTCGGTTGCACCATGATCATCGCTTCCGTCATCAACAATGATAACTTCAGATAAAAATGGTTGTCGATTGATATAATTCAGGAGAACAGTCAAATTTTTTTCCAGAATATCTGCCGCATTGTAAGCGGGAATAATAAGGCTGAGATAGATTGGTTCTGTCATGTTTTGAAAAACCTGTAGCGAAGCATGTTTGTTACAGGTAGAATATTTTGTTTTCCCTGTTCCACATGTTTGATATCATAATGCTGTTAAGATCAATGCCAGGGTATTGAATGGTAAAGAAAGTTGCTGCATTCCCTTTCCGGGTATCAAAAATAGTAAATTCAAGCATTTCTTCCGGTGGGAAATCGACTTCAATATGGTTTATCCTGATCGGTATGGATGGTTTGGTCAAAGGTTGTTTCACCCTAAAACTGATTGTAAATGTTTTATACATGGAGTAGTATCCCACCAGGGCTTTATCTGCATAATGGTTCACCATCGAATCCTGTGGTTGTATTGAACCAATCGATGCCATGACAAGGACAATATCTTCAGATTTTTCTGTTTGCCGCATAGTCAGAAAATAGGGAACCTGTGAAATTTTTTTTGAACGATCGAGGAATTCCGGATATTCTCTGTGAACAGGATATACAGATCCTGTTTTTGCTTCAAAATACTCAAACCAGTTAAAGTCCTGCTCGGTTAAACCGGCTGCACAATACGAAGGATTGGTATACATTTCCCTGGCGAAGAAAGGAGACCCGGGAGGAATGGATTGGAATTCATTTGTCTTAAGCAATTCATCTATGGCAAACAAACGCAGGTTCGCGCTACGAATATCTTTTGCAATGTAATAATTCGAATAATCGGTAATCACGGAACAAAGAAAAAAACCTAATACAAAGAGGCCCGCAACGATTTTTTTAATCACTTTATTAAAATTAAAAAGATTGATAACCCAGGTAAAAATCAGGGACATGAAAAAAAGAGTTCCAAAAAAAGAAAAGAAGGTTGTCACGTAGCCGATCATATCTCCATCTTCAATGCAGAATCGGTATTTTTCCGTGAGTGCCAGTGGGAGATTTGGCAGGAAAATTAATAAAATGGCAACAGCGGCAAGGTATAGGAGAACTTTATTTGCGACCCTGGGAAGAGCTTCAAGAAATTTAAATCCCAGGAAAGCAACTAATACGCCTTTGACCAGCCATTCCGCTTTGGCGCCAAGGATCAGGTTCAGAACAACTGGAGAGTACCCGGTCAAGATCTCTGATTTATCCCAGAAGAGATAATGAGATGTTTCATATACTGTAAGCGGGAAAGAGGAATAGGCCAGCCGCCACATTACGCGCAGAACCGACAAAACCGTAATTTCTTTGGTGTCGAAGCTGGTCCCAGGGTAATGCGAAGGATGGTAAATTCTGAAGATGAAATATGTAGTCAGATAGATGATACCAATGAGCAGGAAAGGGAGAAATTGGAAAAAGACTCGTCTAAACCTGATTGATCCTCGGGAATATTTTCTGAAATTATAGTAAACTACAATGATAAACAGAAAAACCAAGGCCAGAATATAGACTTCATAAAACAATAACCCGACTGCAAAGGATATACTTGAAGAAATCAGATATCTTTTCTTTTCCTTCTGGTAAAAAAGAATGAGAAAATAAACCGAGAGAAGAACAAGGAAAAAAGAAAACGAAAAGTAAAAAGGATAAGAAACGAACAGGTTTGTATGTTTTGAAATCTGCATAGTGGAGAAAAAAAGCAGAAAATACAAAGCTGCTATCTCTTTAGAACAGGTAACCAACTGTACGATCTTTGCAAACATCAGGAAACAAATCAGGATTGGCACAAACTGAAAGACTTTTATAACTGCCATGTTGTCTGCAAAATAAGGAAGACTGTAAACTGGTTTGACAAAATAGTAAAACCTGCCGGCTACTGTGGCAAAAAGATTAGCTTCTTCCATGATCTTTCCCCGCATTGTGATCAGGTAATAATGAAAGTCATCTGCTGTTGCAAATCCAGTAAAGCCTAATGGATAAAAGGTGATAATGACAAGGATAATAAAAGATAGAATAATCCAGCTCCTGTTTTTAATTAAAAAATCCTCGTTCATAAGCGCTTCAGTGGTTACTGATAACTAAAACCTGAAATAAATAAAGGGGTTGAACCCTGATGATGTGATGGCAGCTGCGTTGATAATGAAGAGGAGAATGGCGATGATGGAGTAAGTGATCATCACGGCATTTCCCGGGTTAACATATAGCTTTTCAACCTTGTTTTCTGCCCACTTGAATACACCCGAAAAAGAGAAGATCGTGGCAATGCCCAATATTGTCCAGAACTTAGGGTTCAGCAAAACCATATTGTCTGCTCCCTGAAACGCGAACATCCTTTGGATGAAAAACCAGGCCGAATGAAGGTTTTCGGAGCGGAAGATTACCCATCCGAGGGTGATTATGATGAATGTAATAGTGATGCTCCCTGTTTTACCTGTCTTTTTAAGGAATTTTAACAGGAAAAGTCGGTCGATGATCAGAAAGAACCCCATGTATGCGCCCCAAATAATAAAAGTCCAGGCTGCGCCATGCCAGAAACCGCATAAAAGAAAGGTGACCGATGTGGCAATGAGATAGATGACTTTATCGGCACGGAGCCCTAAGTAGCGTTCCTTTGGCAATTTGCGGGATGTTGTATAAGCCAGGGGTAAAAAAATATAATCTCGGAACCAAAACGATAAGGTTATGTGCCAGCGACGCCAGAACTCCGTTATACTTTTCGAAATGTAAGGAAAGTTAAAATTTTCGGGAAGTTTTAAACCCATCATTCGGGCCAGCCCGATGGCCATATCCGAATAACCCGAAAAATCGAAATAGATCTGAAAGGTGTAGGCGATCGCCCCGGTCCAGGCTATTCCGCTGGATAATTCATTGAGAGGTAGCGCAAATATCTCATTGGCTGTGACCCCCAATACATCGGCAATCAACACTTTTTTGGAAAGTCCGATGATAAAACGGTAAAAACCAGTCAACCGATAGTCGCTGTTTTCCTGACCCTTCCGGTCGCGGATTTGTTCAGCAATCTGTCCGGGCCTGACAATGGGCCCCGACAAAATCTGCGGAAACATGAAGATATACAAGGCATAGTCCTGCAATTTTTTAAAAACCGGTTGTTGCTTTTTATAAACATCTAATGTATAAGCCAGTTTCTGGAAAGTAATGAACGAAATCCCGATAGGGAGCACAATGTTTGCCCAAGTATCGGGTTTTGACCCGATCCAACCCAGGATGACATTGAACTGTTCAACAAAGAAGTTCATATACTTAAAATAGAGGAGTAGCGCCAGGTTCAGTACTACCGACAGCAGCATCAGCCATCGCCGGGTAGGGCCTGATGCCAGTGTCATTAACCGGACAATGAAAAAATCGGCAACGACCGATCCCATCGCGAAAAAAACAAAGGTTGGGGCTCCCCAGGCATAAAAAAAGAGACTGCCGATGAGCAAAACCCAATTGCGTAATTTATTCCCCGCGAAATAATATAAAATGAGGAAAAACGGAAGAAAAAAAAGTAAAAAAAAGGTACTACTGAAAACCATATTCTTATATCAATGATGTGTTTGCCTTAACATGGATTAAAATCCATCATTTCTCAGTTTTTATATTTAAGAGATTTGAAATGTTTCCACTTTATGGGAATTCAAATAGTTTGATTTCTATATCATCGACGAGGGCCTCCTGGTTGCCTCGGCACCAGAAATAGGCTTGAACAATATCTGATGGATCTTCCAGATAAGGTATCATATAGTCCATACACACTTGATTCCATTCGTTGGGCTTCAGGTTTTCTTTATCCAGGGATATCAAACGATACTTATAAGCAATTCCTTTCTTCATACAGGTGATAACCAAGGCAATCCCTGTTTCTTCTGGTTTACATCTGAAATAGACATATCCACAGGCTTGGACCCAGGCAAAATCTTGTTGAGATAGTTGGTTATAAGGAATTGAAATCCCTGGTGAATACTCATTGCGTCTATTCAACCGCATTGAAAATTTCCCTGTATGAACAGTGTCGGTACAAAACGCCGATACATTGGAAGGGTCAGCGTTTTCAAAGTTATAATAAGCCAGAACCGTTGCAGAAAAATGATCAGATTTTGGAAGTCCTTCACGATCGTCTGCTTTTTCAAGAGGTTCCAAATAGAACTTATCCTGATGAGTCACAGAATTTTTACCAAAAATTTTCCAATAATAGGGTTTTGTCATTCGGTAAGGATCTATGATGATATTGAAATATTGCCAGGTTTGGAATAGGTTAAGGATGACCAGGAATATAATTATGATTATCAAGGGCAATCGGAAGATTTTATTCCATTCAAACAGGTAGGAAATGAAAATCCCCATGGGAATTGCAAGGATCACATAGGATTCCAGCATGGTACGTTGTCCAAAACTTCCCCCATACCACCAGGTAGGCCAACTTGCAACAATAATCAGATGAAAGATAAAAAACAGGAAAAAGGGGAGGAAAGTATTTCTCCAGATAAATATCCGTGTGGTAGGTTCCAAAGAGTTATCCGGTTTAAGTCTGTTTTTGTGAAAAGCCCATTGGTAGGCCATCAAAAGAAACCCAATCAAGGCAAAACTCATGACTGGTGTATAAACCAACCATCCTTTTTTATATGAGAACAACACTTCTGATAAATAAGGTGCAATCCACACAAGTTCTTCCCCTTTTTCATAGCTATAATACAACCAACTTCCTGCATGAATTTTCCAGTAAAGCAATTGAATTCCTACAACCATTGCGATCAGGGACATCATGCACAAAACTTGCCCATAATAATTACGAATGAGATTTATTTTTTTCAAAAACCCCTTTTTACTCCATAAATCCCAAAGCAGAGGCACTATGATGATGATACCCGAAGTAGGTCTGATCAGGATGGCCAAACCGCATAAAATTCCAAGTGGAATTGCATATTTGAAGTGTGGATTCTCATGCCATTTGATCGTAAGATACAAGATGATAGCAAAAATAGTAAAAAGGTAATTATGTGGCATGGCATTGTCGAGTGTTGTAAGCTCGAAAAAGTTGGTTCCCAGAACAATAATCAGCAGGGTGACCGCTGCGACAGGATCACTGAAAAAGCGCAACAGTACTTTCCTGAAATACCATAACCCAATCCAGGTATAAATGACACTTCCGATAGAAATAGCGATTTGGTAAGGTAGCGAAAAGCCATCAGCCTGATAACCTAGTGTATATGCAAAAAAATGTCCTATAAGAAACAGCGGAGAATAAAGGATAGACAGCCCAATCGGGTATTTCATGACATAATCGCCGGCAGGGCCCATATAGGCTTGATAAAATCCAATGGTTGGACTATATTGATTGAGTATATGCTGAACCCAGGAAAAATTCTTAATTCCAAGATCATGATAAATAAAAGTTGCGGGTAGATAAAGATAGTAACCAAATACATCCCAACTGATAGGGGACAGCCAATTGATATTCCTCCAGGTTGGAGTCATCAACCTGGTAGTCAGGATCAGAATGGATAACATAACCATTATCCATAGAGAAACAGATTTAAGTTTCGGATGGTTCAGTCGAAAAACATGTGTTTTCATGAATTGAATGAATCTAATGCTGACAAATTTAATGAATTCTTACTATCTTAGGACCACGGAATCGGTACTGAAACCCAAAAATTAATCGTAAAATAATGCTTGTATGAACTATTTAAAATATTTCGCTTTCACAATCCTGGTGATAATACAAACCCTTAGGCTTACCGCCCAGGAAATCCAATGGTCAAACCATGTGGGGGGGCATGGCAATGACTATGGGACATCAACCGTTACAGACAATGAAGGCAACACTTATTTCTCCGGGATTTATTATGGGTTTGAATGTTATTTTCAAACCGATACGCTTTATCAGTATGGTTATAATGGGGCGTTTATCGTTAAATACGACTCCAAGGGAAATGAACTTTGGGCCAAGCGATATGGGGGAAATAGTTCTGATGAGGTTGGCCAGGGGTTCTCGGATATGGTATATGACCCTTCCTCGGATATGATATTTTGCGTTGGCACAATTCATACAAATGCTTATGGAATTCGTAATATTCTAACCAAACTCGATTTGAATGGGAACATAATCTGGATGAAAACGTATCCAGGCGCCAGCTTAAGCTCCGGTTTCAGCGCATTGACCTTAGATGCAAATAATGACATATACGTTACCGGAAGTATTTCGACCTCGGCGAATTTTGACACCATTCCGGTTGAACCGGGTAGCTTTATTGCCAGGTTTGACAATAACGGCAATTGTAAATGGGCAAAAAGGATAATTGTTTCCATCTATTATGTTGATATTTGTGGTATTAAAGTGTTGAATGATAAAATATTAGTGTCCGGTTATATGACCTGCGACAAGGTCATATTTATCGATACGATCAAAATTGACCATAAAGGGTTGGGGAGCAGTATGATCATGTGTTTTGATGAAGGTTGTAATGTTCAATGGGTCACCGAAGGGATATCGAAAATGACTTATTCATATTCGGACCTGGCCATTGATAAGGATAATAATATATATTATACAGGGTGTTTTAGGGATACCATCTCTTTTTCTGGAAACCTTCTAATGACCTGGCCCGGTATGAAAGATCTGTTTTTTGTCAAGATGGATAAGGATGGGAGGGTTCAATGGTTGTCACAAACTCGAGCTTCCATTGCGGAAGGATCAGATTTAATATCAGATTCGATCGGAAATACGTATGTTACCGGATATTTTAAAGGGCAAGCAACCTTCGGCAATAACAAAATAGTATCCTTCAGCGATAAAGATATGTTTCTCGCGCGGTACAGCACCGAGGGGACGTGTAGTGGCGTAATCCATTTTCCAAATGGTGACGGAAACGTACTGTCGCTGGATGCAGAAGGGGACCTTGCGTTTGCCTTTACTTTTTTAAATGAAACTACCATCGGGGATTCGACCTATAGATCATATAATTCATTACCCTTAAACACGGATTTGGTATTTGCCAAATGCGACGCCCTCACCGGAATTGAAGAGCCTGGAAAAACCTTGCAGAACAGCCTGTCCATCTATGCCAATCCCAGCAACGGCAAATGCACCATCACCATCCCTGATGAGTTCATGAACGAGAAACAACTCACCCTGCAGGTTTTCGATACGCGGGGCAGGTTAATTCAACAGGCGCCAATAGAAAAGGCCGATGGAAAAATAAAGCTGAACATTGAAGCCCAGGCAAAGGGAAGTTATACGGCCATCCTTGGCAATGGGAAGAAAAGCTATACCGGGAAGATTATTTTCAGGTAGAGGGGGTATCAAAACGCCGGTAACGTCGACAAACTTTGCCCTTCATCATAACACACCTCCTGGTAAAACACCTAATTATCTTGCTGTTTCAGCAATGGGGAAAGAACGTTATTTTGAATCCCATGATACAACTAAACACAGTATAGGGATCAATATATCCAAATCCCACGAAAGGGTTTGTAACCTTAGCTTTTCATCTTACAGAGGCCTCCTCTGTTCAAGTAGAAATTCTGGGTGTGTTGCAGAACACGATTGAAACCATAGACCTTGGTACTTTATCGAAAGGTGATTATTCAAGGCATATCAATATCGGGAATCGTCCAAATGGTGTATATATTGTTAAAATAAGTACAAATCAAACCGTCGAAACATTTAAAGTAATAGTAAGCAAATAAAGATTAGAAAGTTAGATCATTTGTTCAGGTTTGATCCATTGGAGGAAAAATTAAAAAAGAAATTCTAAATTTGCATGGAATCAACCTTCTCAATCAACTGGAACTGATTCATTATTCCTGAATTGAAATGAAAATACTCAAACAACTGCTTTTTTTTCTGATTCTGATTTTTTTAGCGTTTTCTTTTATCCAATTTACAAAGCCAATCGTTAAAGAGCCCCCCCTGAAAGGCTTCTTTCAACTGAAGGAAAAACCCTCCCTGAAATATTTTACCTGGCGCCGCTGGTTCTCCGGCGAATTCCAAAAGACATTTTCCGACAGAATGAATGACCATATCGGCTTTTATAATACACTGATCCGGATCAATAACCAATATGATTACACGCTTTTTGGCCTTATCCATGCCAAAGGCTTCGTGCAAGGGCTTGATCGTTATCTTTACGAAGAAGACTATATTCATGAATATACCGGTGACTATTTTATCGGCCAACCGGTGATCGATAAAAAACTTTCCCGGCTGAAGAGTGTGCAGGACAGCCTGCGGGCTCATAACATCCCGTTATTGCTGGTCTATGAACCGGGAAAAGCAAGTTTTTATCCTGAATACATTCCCCGCCGCTTCCATCCCGAATGGCGATCAATCACCAATTATCAATATTTCGTGCAACGTTCTGCTGAATTGGGTGTCTCTAATCTTGACCTCAACCGTTATTTCATGCAGATGAAAGATACCTCACGCTACCCGCTCTTCCCACGCTACGGGATGCACTGGAGCCTTTATGGCGTGACCTTTGCCGTGGATACACTGGTCAGAAGGATCGAGGCCGAAACCGGGAAATCCCTGCCAAAATTCACGATCAACAGCATCAGCACCTCCAGGGTCCCCTGGGGAACTGACAACGATATCGGGGAACTGCTCAACCTCGTTTGCCCGCTGGCCCCCACCGAAGGCGCTTACCCGGAGGTGGTTTTTCCTCCGATACCGGAAAAACAAAACCTTACCGTCCTGATTATCGCCGACAGCTATTATCTGAACATCGTGGAGGATTACGGCCGCCGGTTGTTCAAAGAACAGGAATACTGGTATTACAACAACAAACGCTATCCCTATCAGAACAACAACCCACCAGCTTATGTCGATAAAATTGACCTTCTCGCACAACTGAAAAAGTTTGACCTGATTCTGCTGATGTCTTCTGAGATCAACCTCCATTGCGGGTTCTGGAATTTTGCCGACGAAGCCTGGGCGGCGTTTCACCCGGGATACCAGGATCCTCATCTGTATCGCATTGAAAACCAGATACGCAACGATCGTGAATGGTTTGGTTTCATGGTCAACAAAGCCCGGCAACAGAAAAAAGCACTGGATGCAATGATCCGGGAAGATGCCGCATACATGTTTTACTCCAATTTCTCCACGCTTGAAAACAAAGGCTATCACGACAGCATCGACTACATCATCATGAACATCCGCAACAGCGCCGAATGGCTGGCCCTCGTGGAAAAAAAGGCAGTGGATCAGCAAGTCCCGCTCGACACCATGCTGCTCCGCGATGCGGTTTATACCTACGAACAATCGAAGAAAAATCATTAAATTTGAATTGGTTGATTGACATTTTCCTCCCATGAAAAAATTATTCCCGCTTTTTGTCCTCCTGCTGATGGCAACAGCAGTTCCGCTATCGGCACAGGAGCTGCCGGCCATACAGGGTAAAGAACCTTTGCCTATCACGCCCCGCGAAATGTTCGTCCTTTCGCATGTTCCACAACTGGAATTACCGGCCGATCATAAAGGTCCCAATGCCCCCTTGATCCCTTTCAGTGTTGATAATTCAAGGCGCAAGTTCTTCAGGGCCATTACGCAACAATATGGTTATGAATGTGGTCAGTCGGCCGGTATCGCCTTCAATTTCACTTATGAAATAGACCGGCTCAGGAACCTGGCTGCCAATACACCCGCTACCACCTATCCCACTCATTTTACCTGGGATTTCCTTAATGACGGAGACAATTACACCGGAGCCAGTTTCTTCGATTCCTGGGAGATCGTCAGGGCCTGCGGTAACATGAACGTGGCAGAATATGGCGGAGAGCTGGGTTATGGTGGATCCACCCGGTGGATTTCAGGCTATAACGTTTACTACAGCGGGATGCACAACCGCCTGACCAGCGTCAAAGCCATCCGGGCCGATACGCCGGAAGGCCTTCAGACCCTCAAATACTGGATTTACGACCATACTGACGGTTCCAATATCGGAGGGGTCGGCAACATCTATGGTTCCTATTTCTGTACCCCTTCTGACGTGCTTCCTCCGGGAACCCCGGAAGCAGGAAAATATGTGCAGACACAGTGGGGAAGCTATGCCAGCCATGCCTATACCATTTGCGGTTTTAACGACTCCATCCGTTTCGACTTTAACAATGACGGACAATATACCAATACCATCGATATCAATGGCGATGGGGCAGTGGATATGCACGACTGGGAAATCGGCGGGTTGAAACTGGCCAACGGCTATGCAGGACCCGGATGCAGCGACGGAGGGTTTTGCTATACCATGTACAAAAACGTGGCTGATGCCATAGAATATGGCGGCATTTGGAACCATACCATCTATGTGCTGGATGTTAAAGAAGATTGTGATCCGCAGTTGACCATGAAAATAAAACTTAAACACACTTCCCGCGAAAAACTGAAAGTCACTGTCGGGATCAATCCGGACATCACAGCTACCATCCCTTCTTATGTTCAGAATTATCCCATCTTCAACTTCCAGGGAGGAAATTACTACATGCAGGGAGGCACTACAGAGGCAGACAAAACCATCGAATTCGGCCTTGACCTGTCGCCCCTGATCGACCAGGTTGATAACGGGGTCCCGATCCGATGGTTCCTCCAGGTTGAAGAGGATGATCCATCCAATTCAGACGCGGGAGAGATCGTTACCTGGTCCATCATGGACTACAGCGGGGCTATTCCCATTGAAACGAGCTACCCGGGCAGCCATATTACGTTACAAAACAACGCCACAACCCTTACTTACCTGAATTATACCCTGAATGTCGACCGGCCCGTGATCACTACCGACACCCTGATGCCCGGCCCGATCTATCAACCTTATGATACACTCCTTACTGCAACGGAAGGAACGCCTCCTTATCATTGGGATGTGAAATTCCAATATCCCGAATCAACCGGCCACACCGGTTTCCCGGCAGTGACAGCGGAACAACTGACCCTCACCAACTCCAACTCAGGATATGCCATCAAGACCTTAGACTTTGACTTCCCTTTTTATGATAAAACAGTCAATAAACTCTATGTCTACGCCGACGGTTACATCCTTTTCGACGACCAACCCTACCACTATCCCTATCAAATCGACGACATGCTCCTCTTCAAAGAGACCCGGATCATCTCTCCCTTCATGACCGATATGGCTGTCTATGCTTCGTCAAACCAGGGAATCTGGTATGAAGGCAATCCCGACTATGCTATCATCCGTTGGAAAACATCCATCTATAACATGCAGGGAAATACCGGGCTCAATTTTGCCGTGAAACTCTATGCCGACGGAACCATCGAATGGTACTACGGTGATATGGTCTATCCTTCAAATATCTCCTGGACGGGAGGACTTTCTGGCGGAGACAACAAGAACTATCAGTTTTCCCTTTACAACGGAGCTTCGACCATCCCCCAGAATATGCGCGATGCCTTCGCATCCTGCCACTACCCGACCGAGATCATCCTCTCGGAAGACGGTCACCTGACCGGTACGCCGACACGGGCATACTACCATAACCCCATTCACGCCGTGGTGACCGACAACAACAACATTTCCGCCACACGAGTTCTCCATTTCAGCTCCTCGGGGTTATTTGTTGATCCGACCGTCATCTCCGGCGGCGACAGCCTGATTGAGTTCGCAGAAACGGCCGAAATGGACCTCCGCGTCAGCAATATCGGGGACGATGAATACAGCAATGTCATCCTTACGGTTCATACCGACGACCCCTGGATACAGTTGACCGACAGCATTCTGGTGATCCCTGTGATCCATGCCAATGAAATGCTCGACCTCCCGCAGGCATTTTCTTTTGAGGTCTCAGGAAATATCCCCGACCGGCATGCCTTTACCATGACCCTCAATGGGAGCAGCTCTTCCTTCAATTTTCAACAACTTCTCAACATGGTCGCTTATGCTCCCCGGTTGGCCATGAATGGAAGCCATCTCCTGGACGGGGATAACGGGATGCTGGACCCGGGAGAAAGAGCCGATATACAACTGGTCTATAAAAATTCGGGCGGAGCTAAAGCAACCGGGATCACCGTTCACATCAACAGCCTGGATTCAAACCTTACCATTTCTCCTGATTCGGCCAACATCGCCTTGTTGCCACCCGATTCCTCGCAGACCCTAATATTCCATGTCACCGCCAGCCAGGATGCCGCTTTCCTCCACCTTTACCAGTTTGTCTCCTCTCTTACTGCCGACCAGGGTTATGCTATAACAGATACTCTTTGGCTGCTCTCAGGGCAAATTACCGAGGATTTTGAAACCGGTGATTTTTCGAAGTTTCCCTGGAGCTCCACAGGTCAGTGGCCCTGGGTGTTGCAAAGCGATGCGGTGTACGACGGGCAATACGCAGCCCGTTCGGGAGATATCACTGACAATTCTGAAAGCATGCTGCACCTTTCGGTGAATGTTCTTTCACCGGGAGAATTGAGTTTTTGGAAATATGTCTCCTGTGAACACGACGGCAGCGGCAACGTCAATTACGATTACCTCTCTTTCAAAATGGATGGTTTCGAGTTGGGACGCTGGGACGGGATCGTTCCCTGGACAAAATTCACATGTCAGGTGCCCGCTGGCTTCCATACCTTTTCATGGATCTATCATAAAGATTACTCGGTAAGTACCGGTTGGGATGGCTGTCTTGTGGATGCGATTTCCTTTCCCCTGATCGAAGGTGCTTTACCGCAACTCATCGCCGGGCCATCTTCCATTGAGCACGCTTTACATCCCGGTGAAACAGTTACCGACACTATCCAGGTGATCAATACCGGCGGCGGGATCATGGATTTTTCAGTGGTTGTTTTTGATACCGCAGCCATCAACCAGGGATATGCCCCGGAAAATATCAACACATCCTTCCTTTCCTGCAATGCGAATCAACTGGTTCCCGGACAGAATTTCAACTGGATCTTCACCGCCCATAACGGCAGTACGGATAATGAAGGGATCAAGCACATCAAGCTCGATTTCCCCGGGGGCTTCCCGGTCACCGGCGCTACCAATTTTACGGGTGGTTCCTTAGGGGAATTGGTTCTCCAGGGAACCCCGGGAATGGGTAATACCTTTAACTGGCACGGCGAGACGACTGGCGGGAATGGAGTCCTGAAAGCAGGTGAAAATGCCACCTCCTCCGTTACAGGTACTATCCCTGCCACCTTCATGAATGATGTTTTTGCAGTTTACACTTTCACCGGTGACAGTATCGGCGGAGAACCGCACCAGACCACCGGTCATGTCAAGATCACCAATGCCGGACTTGGCAGCGAATGGCTAACCCTTAACCCGCCAACGGGTACCCTGACCCATGATCAGAGCGCCCTGGTACTACTGACCATTGATGCTACAGGACTGGCTCAGAAAACCTACCAATGCAACCTGGTTGTCCGCGATTATTACAACAACAAGGTGGTGATCCCTGTGACCCTTCACGTCAGCTATCACGTTGGAACCAACGATCACGACAACCAGTCAGCAACGAGAATTGTCAGTTGTTCCCCCAATCCTTTCACGGGATCCACAGTCATCACTTACCGGTTGAAGGAAGTCACAGATGTACGACTGACCCTTTGTGACCTGCAAGGGCACCAGATTGGTTCCTGCCTGCGAAAAGCCGAAAAGCCGGGAGATCATACTTTCACCTGGAACGGAACCGGGAACGATGGGTTGCAGGTAGCCCCCGGAATCTATTTCTGCCAAATGAAAACAAATGATTATCAGGGATATATAAAAATGATCCGTATCCGATAAACCTACCGGAATGACCCGAAAAACCAAAAAAATTCTGATCATCAGTGTTCTTCTTCTCTTTTGTATCGCTGCTGTCGGCGTTGGCCTGAAATATTTTCCATTTACCCGTGTGGTAAAACTTCCGGCATCGGAAGAGAAGGAGTTCGTGAACCCTCAGCAAATTTATACCCGCGCTCCCGCATCTCTCTATTTTGACTTTGAAACGGATCCGAACAAAGCAACACCGGCGGGCATGTACAAAGGAATCGCCCATTCCGGTCAGTTTTCGGTAAAAGCTTTTGGCAAAAACAGTTACAGCCTCACCATAGAACGAAAAGCAGAAGAGGTGGGCATCCACAACCTCAAAGCCGTCGCTCTGAGCGCCTGGGTTTATGTATTTCCGACCAAGGAAGAGATCAAAGGAACTTTCGTTTTTACTGCCTCCAATGAGCTTGGCGTCAATGTAGCATGGCAAGGCATCTCAGTGGGTGACCCGGGGGTTCCCCGTGGCCAATGGTTCAAGATCAGTGGGTACATCGATCTTTCATCCGTCACCTTTAAACCCGGGTACAAATTGCAAGTCTATTTCTGGAACACCAGCAGTTCCGATATCCTGATTGATGATTACTATATCGTTTTTGGAGGACCGGTCGATCGCAGGGGTGATTCCGCCCTGGTTGACATGACCCGTGAAAACAGCTATACCCCGCGCATCAACTTTCCGCCATGGACAGTCAGCTTCCTCTCAAAGTCTCCTTCAGCGAAAGCCATTCCCGCTTCCTGGATACCTCCCGGAGCACCGGTTGCAGCCGGTCGCTTCACGGGCAAAAATACCGACGACCTGATCACAGCCACTTCCGACGGGAAAATCAGCCTGATCACATGGTGTGATGCTTCCGGCGAATTCCGTCAGGTCGCCCTCTCCAACGCAGCGGTCACCGCCTCGCTGGGTAAGATCACCAAAATCCTCTCCGGACAGTTCCTGCCCGGGAACTCTTCGCGGATGCTGCTGTGTGGTGATAAAAAATGGGTGGTGGCCGCCGTCGAATCTTCCAACGATCTTTGCAAATCAAGCAATGCGCCAACCATGACGCTCCGGTTGCTCCATGCTCCCGAAAATATTTCAGGATCTATCAATTGCGGCGATTTTAACGGAGACCGGATCACCGAGATCCTGATCGTGGCCCCCGACGGGAGCTGGAAGATGATGACTGTGGCACAGGAAGGAAAAAACACCGGATCCCTGAAAACCATTCCGGGCCTTAATCCAGATGCCATCCCCGAATGGAACACCGGACGGTATGAATTGTCAATCCACCCCGGCCGCTTCCTGACTGACATACCGGCCGACCTGATCCTGACCGTGACCCGCGAAAAATCTACCGGCCGGCCGGCTTACACCTTCCGGAAATTCAGCAAAGGATATTGGTTGACAGTATTTCCTGCCAGACAAGGGTACTGCGGACTGAACATCGGTACCGATACCCTCCGTCCATCCGACCGTTTCCTCCTGCTTAACGAGAAACCGGGAGCCTTACCAAGGGTGTACCGGTATAACCGCGAATGGAGATATGATCTGAAAGAAATCCAATTCAACGATACCGCTGTCAGGATCATCTCGGCCATCGACTTCCAGGGGTATGACAAAGATCATAATCCAAAATATTACGAATCCCTTGAATTGCTCCCCGGAAATTTTATTTCACCCGCTGAACCGGGATTCATGCTCATCGGTCATATAGCCCCTGAAAGGCATTATCAATCGATCCTGCCGGACTTCATTTCTCTTTATTTAACCGAAGAAAAGAAGAAAAACTGAACCCATGACCCATCCTGAACCTTTTCCCGGGCATCTCCATAAGAAACCAAAACCATTCCGAATGACGCACCTGGCTTTCTCCCTGTTGTTCTCTGTTTCATGGCTGTTTTTCTCCTGCGGACAATCATCGCGATCGATGGAAGTGGCCAATGAAGCCTTCACGGTGAAAAATTATGATCCGCTGACAAACTGGAAACATGGGGAATCCCTCTCCCTGGATTACTCGCACGCTATCGACCAGGGTTTTATCATACCTACCATCAGACAGGTGGAAGGCGGCTACTTCATCCTGAAATTCGACCTGAAAAACACCAGTCCGGCTCCCCGAAATTTCCGTTACAAGATCTATTATCAGAACGAATCCTATAAATTCCCGGAAAGGGATCCTGCCGATACGAACCGCCAGCATCCCAACTGCCAGGAAAACTTTTACGGGAGTTGGGAAACTGTCAGTACCACCTTTAAAGAGACCGGCACCATCAATCCCGACGGCGATTTTCATGAGATCGTCACAAAATTTCGTATCCTTGGTAATCCCCGCGACGAACAACGCTACTATGGCAACGGGCAGAACGACCGCTGGAAACGCAATCCCCGCGTAGGAAATTACAGTTTCCTGCTGGTGGTTACAGATCCTTCCAACCTCGAACAAAACAGGATCCCTGCAAGTGTAGGAAACATTGGGACCGCCGAAACAACGGGATTTGTTAATCCTTACTTCTGGTTCCTGTACGGACCCGGAAAGAACCTTTCCAACACCATTGTCCAGCTTTCCCCGATTCAACTTACTGTAATCGCCCGACCTGATCCCGGAGCCGGCATTTACATTAACCCCAACTCCTTCCCAAAGGAGGTTGCCGACCGGTACGCGAAAGAGGGATGCAGCGCCGATACTTCACTTTACCGCACCGCCGCTTTTGACCAGTTTGTCCATTACATCGATCCCTCGACCAAAATGAACAACATCCCGGTGATCAGCGATGTCCTCAACGAGCATTATACCAGGATGGACTATAACTGGAACAAACGTTTTTACCGCAAGGAAGAGCTGATCGCTATCACAGCCACAGCAGCTAAACGCCCTTGCGAAACGGTGATCTCCGACCCGGTCAACCACAAGATCCTGCTCCGGAATCCCAAATCAGAATTCGGAAACTGGCAAAAACAAAACGTCGGCGTAATCACCCGTCACGGGATGACCTACGGTAAATGGACTGCCAAATGCAAACTCACCGAACTCCTGAACAAGGACAACCTCTGGAACGGCATTACCAATGCCATCTGGCTGATCACCATGAGCCAGGCAGAATGGAATTACCGGCGCGACTGTTCCAACGGAGGATACATGGCCAACTATTACGGCGGACAGCAGGATCAACGGGTGAAAAACGTCGGTTATTCGGAAATAGATTTCGAAATCCTGAAGACCGTCCCTTATTGTCCTAACTGGGTTCTGCCACCGGCATACAACAATGGCATCGACGACCAGTACAATGTTCAGAACTGGAATGTCCCTTTCCCCGAAGAGATCCTTCAGGATGATGATAAGATTGCAGTATGCTGCACCAACTGGGACATGGCATGCTGGCAACCAGCCGAATTTCATGACGGATGTTATCCGGTGAGATACCAGGACAAGACCTATTGGGCTCACCGTTGGGATAAAAATTACCGCGCATTGACGCAGAAGACACCGGAACCCGATGATGAACTTTTCGGATCTGATTATTATTATTTCCAGATCGACTGGCAGCCCGACAAGATCATCTGGCGCATCGGGCCCTCAAAAGATAAATTGCGGGTTGTAGGTTACATGGATGAGACCGTCACCTCCATCCCAAACAACCAGATGCTGCTGATCATTACCCAGGAGTTCCATAATACAAAGTGGTGGATCGGTTCAGCCTATTCACAGGACAACATACCCTTTCCAAAAGTCGATTACGAAGGGGAGATTTACGAAGTAACCATCGAATAACCCACCGACCTATGAAGATCATCGTATTGGGAGGAGGTCTCGTAGGAGGCCCTATGGCCATGGATCTGGCCAAAGACTCCGACTTTGAAGTGACCCTGGCGGATATCAACTGGGATTCCCTGCAGCGGGTTTCACAGAATCATCCCGTGAAAACCCTTGAAAAAGACCTGAGCGACCCCGAAACGGTGACCGCCTTGGTATCGGATTTTGACTTTGCGGTGAATGCCGTTCCCG
>CALMDO010000301.1 GCA_937862805.1 uncultured Bacteroidota bacterium | reverse complement strand
CATACCGACAAACTGGAACTGCTCATCGATGACGACCTGTGGCCGCTTCCGAAATACCGGGAACTTTTGTTTACAAAATAAAAATAATAAACTTGACATTATGAACAGATTCAGATGGATATTGGCGTTCGTACTCCTTTTTTCTGCCTATCGCGGACTGGCACAGATCAATGTCTTTCACATTGACAATACAACCACTCCGCAGACCAAAGAGGGAATCTTCTATGCCCTCCCGCGAACCGTCGTAAAAATTGAAGTCCGCATCGACCGGATCGAAAACTACAAAGGGCCTTATTCAGACTATGCCCTTCGTCTGTTGGGACTGAAAAATGTGGTAGCTGCCAACAGCATCGATTACAAGATCAGTGAAATCCTTATCACTACTTACCCTGAACCTGACCCCGGTCAATATTATTTCATTGAAATGGATAACAAAATTCCCAAGGGGGAGAAAGAAGGACTCTTTTCACTAACCGAAGCGGGCTTGTTTTTGGGGACACTGCCTTCCGCTGTGGAAGAGACAACCGGTGTTTCGGCGATACCGAAAAGCGCAGAAGAAACAGACCTTGATAAAGATGCCTTTGGTGAATTGTTCAAATATTCGGCCGATGTCAGTGTTTTCGAGAAGGTCGATACCATCATCCGCAAAATCAACATCGATACCATGACTGTTGAACGACAGTATTATAAGCGGACGATGGTTGAGAAATCCCCCGAACAAAAGGCCAAAGAAGCTGCTGACTTCATTTCCAAAATCAAGGAAAACCGTTTTCAGCTTATCAGTGGTTTCCAGGAGGTCAATTATAACCGTGAAACCCTTGAATACATGGATACGCAGTTAAAAACCATGGAGAAAGAGTACCTGAAACTCTTTACCGGGATTAGCATTCATAAGCCCACGACTTTCGAATACAAATACATACCCCTGCCCAACCAGATCAACACCGAGATTCCGATTTTCAAGTTTTCCAAATCTTCCGGTATCATCGACCTCGACAGCAAGGGAGGTAAGGTTGTGACCATCAGGATACAACGGGTGGGTAACACCAACATGGTCGCTGCCTACCTCGACCGCGCGGAAAAGGAGTTGAAAGAGCATGGTTTATCTTACCGGATTCCCGAGCTGGCCAGGGTGACTGTTAAAATAGATGAAGAAAACCAGGAAGAAACCCAGTGTTTGATCAATCAGTTAGGTGTCATCACGTATCTCCCGGTGAACAAGTGGAAGGTTCAGTACCATCAGCAAACTGGGGGTATCAAAGGGGTTGAGATTCGTTGATCGCTTTTTTGATCCTTACCAACTTTTCAAGAAGATTTTCCAGCAACTCCAGTCGAAGCATATTGGCCCCGTCGGAGCGGGCGCGTGAAGGGTCGGGATGGGTCTCCATGAAGATCCCGTCGGCACCAGCGGCAATCGCTGCACAAGCCATGGTATCTATCAGCTCCGGACGGCCTCCCGTAACACCATCCGGTTGGTTGGGTATCTGAAGGGAATGGGTCACATCGACAATTACAGGGACTTTCAGGGCCTGCATCTGCGGAATATTACAAAAATCAACTATCAAATCATTGTATCCGAAGGAATTACCTCTCTCTGTAAGCATTACCTGATTATTGCCGGTCTTTCTGATTTTTTCAACTGCAAAGCTCATTGAACCAGCCGATGCGAATTGCCCTTTTTTGATGTTGACCGGTTTGCCTGTTTTTCCGGCAGCCACCAGGAGTTCGGTCTGACGGCAAAGAAACGCCGGTATCTGAAGGATATCAACGTATTGAGCGGCTTGTTCCGCCTCTGCTTCGGTGTGGATGTCGGTCAGGACCGGAATGCTCAAACGGGCTCCCACTTCCCTTATCAACTGTAACCCCCGGAGATCACCGATCCCTGTGAAAGAGTCACCCCTCGAACGATTGGCTTTTTTATAGGAAGCTTTAAAGATCAAAGGTATTTTAAGTCTTTGAGTGATTTGCAGGATATGAGAGGCGATCTCAAAGGGCATGGTCTCATTTTCCACCACGCAGGGACCTGCAATCAGAAAGAACATTGGTTGAGGCCTGCTGAAGAGAAATTGAAAATCCGGTGGCTTCGTCATATTGTTTTGCATGTATCCGGTTAATATTTATATTTTCCTTTCCACAGCGCTTTCAATCTTGCCCTGATCTCATTTTCGCGAGGGTTATTCTGTGGTTGATAGAAGGCAGAACCTCTGAGTTGATCGGGGAGGAACTCCTGGTCAGCAAAGTTGTTCTCAAAATCGTGGGCATATTTGTAATCCTTGCCATATCCGATCTTTTTCATCAAGTTGGTCGGAGCATTGCGTAGCGCCAACGGAACCGGAAGGTCTCCTGATTTCTCCACGGCGGCTGCCGCATTGCGGATGGCCAGATAGGAGGCATTGCTTTTGGGGGAGGAGGCAAGGTAGATGGCTGTCTGGGAGAGGATCAGATCACATTCCGGGTAACCGATCATCTCCACTGCCTGGAAGCAGGAAGTGGCCAGCAGCAAAGCGTTGGGATTGGCGTTGCCGATATCTTCCGAAGCCAGGATCAGCATTCGTCGGGCAATGAAACGAGGATCTTCCCCCGCCCGGATCATTCTGTGAAGCCAATAGACCGTACCATTGGGATCACTACCCCGCATTGATTTGATAAAGGCTGAGATAATGTCATAATGCATCTCGCCTGTCTTATCGTACAGGGCGAGGTTCTGTTGGATGATCCGTAAGGTGGTTTCATTGTCAACCACGATGGCAGCGCTCTTTCCCATGGTCGAACGGACTACCAGTTCCACTGCATTGAGCAATTTGCGTGCGTCCCCTCCGGAAATCCTGAGCAAAGCCTCGGTCTCTTTTATCTCGATCGGTTTCTGCAACTCCTTCTCCAAATGGAGACGGCCTTGTTCCAGGAGCTTCAGCAGGTGGTGTTCTTCCAGGGGTTTAAGAATATAGATTTGGCAGCGTGAAAGCAAGGGAGCGATCACCTCGAAAGAAGGGTTTTCAGTTGTTGCGCCTATAAAGGTGACCACCCCTTTTTCCACAGCTCCCAGCAGCGCATCCTGTTGCGATTTGCTGAAACGGTGGATCTCATCAATAAACAGAAAAGGACTGTCGCCGCTTTCCCGTGCTTTAGCAATCACTTCCCGGACCTCCTTTACCCCTGAACTGATGGCGCTGAGGGTGTAAAAAGAACGGTTCAACTGACGCGAGATAATATAAGCCAGCGTGGTCTTCCCCACACCTGGCCCTCCCCACAGGATCATGGAAGGAACGTTACCGGTAGTGATGGCCCTTTGCAAAATGGCTCCCGGAGCGATGAGATGCTCCTGACCAAGGTAACTCTCAAGGGTGTCAGGCCGAAGTTGTTCCGCTAATGGAATCGACATGCCACAAAGATAATTGATTACTTTCATAAAAAATGTTAAAATTTTTTTACCTGAAAATGAGGCAGTTAGAGTAAATGTTAAAAAATGTTAAAAAAAAGTGGTCAAAATATTTGGATGGTATTATTCTGTCGCTGTATCTTTGCAGCATAATTTAAAAAATCAACAGACAAATGAAAAAAATTGCATCAGTTTTAGTTATCGGCGCAGTTGCTCTCGTAACCTCCTGCGGCCCCAGCGCAAAAGAACTGGAAGAAAAAAGAATTGCTGACTCCATTCGCGTTGCTGACTCAATGGCAATGGTTCAGGCTGAACAGCAGAGAATTGCTGACTCTGTAGCAAAAGCTCAGATCGAAGCTGCTCACAAAGATTCTATCGCACAGGGTTGGCTGAAAGAAGACGGCACCCCCACCGACAAACTGAAGAAAGAACTGAAAAAAATGAAGAAATAAGCCAACGCTTATTCCAACATCTTCAAAAAAAAGAGGATCAACGCAGTTGATCCTCTTTTTTTATTCCGGGAAACTTTATTTTATCCCGTCAAAGGTTCTTGATTTCAGCAATCAGTTTTTGCAACGTCTGCTTGGCATCTCCGAAAAGCATCCGGGTTTTGGGCATGAAGAAAAGGTTGTTCTCAATCGCTGCATAACCCTTGGCCATACTGCGTTTCATGACAATGGTATTTTTGGCCTCCCATACCCTGATCACCGGCATACCGGCAATAGGGCTGGAAGGATCTTTCTCAGCAGCAGGATTGACAACATCGTTGGCCCCGATGACAATGACCACATCGATCGTTCCAATGTCATTGTTGGCATCCTCCATTTCCTGGAGTTTTTCATAAGCGACGTCGGCTTCGGCTAAAAG
>CALMDO010000300.1 GCA_937862805.1 uncultured Bacteroidota bacterium | reverse complement strand
AGGATTGCTTTTCGTGGCCAGGAGAGATAAGGTTCACCCGCGTTGGTCGAATTGCTGATCAGTAAAAGATTTCGCATGAAGATGATATTTTTAGCGTGTAAAAATACGAGAAAGTTTTTACATTTGAGGCTAATAACTACCCACCTGACCTCCTTTCCATGAAGATTAAGCCTGCACTCAGTTTCTGGCAAATCTGGAACATGAGTTTCGGATTTCTCGGCATTCAGTTTGGATTTGCCTTGCAAAATGGCAATGCCTCCCGCATTTTACTCACTTTTGGCGCTGATGTGCATCATCTGAGCTGGTTTTGGCTTGTAGCGCCGATCACCGGGATGGTCATCCAGCCGATCATCGGGTACATGAGCGACAAAACCTGGTGCCGGTTGGGTCGTCGCCGACCCTACTTCCTGGTGGGCGCTTTGCTGACCAGTACAGCCCTGGTACTCATGCCCAATGCTCCGCACCTGGCTTCCATCCTTCCACCGATGTTCATCGGAGGGGGGCTGTTGATGCTTCTGGATGCCTCCATCAACATCTCGATGGAGCCTTTCAGGGCGCTGGTGGCTGATAAACTTCCGGAAAAACAACATGCACTGGGATTTTCTGTACAGACCTTGCTCATTGGGATCGGGGCAGTCGCAGGCTCCTGGCTCCCCTATATTCTCGGGAACTGGATGGGTGTTTCAAAAACCGCCTCTGGACATGGTTTGGTTCCGCCCAATGTCACCTGGTCCTTTTACATCGGGGCATTCGTTTTGTTAGCGGCAATTTTATGGACTGTATTCTCCACCTCCGAGTACCCGCCTGAAGCACCGGAATCCAATTTGGAAGTGAAGAAAAAAGCCAAGTTTTTCGTTCCATCCATCATGGCCAAACTTTTGCTGGTACAGTTTTTCTCCTGGTTTGCTCTCTTTTCCATGTGGGTTTACACCACTCCTGCCGTAGCTCTTCGGTTCTATGGCTCAACAGATCCCAATTCAGCGGTATTTCAGGAAGCCGGCGACTGGGTGGGGATCCTGTTCGGGATCTACAATGGCGTCTCGGCTGCTACTTCTCTCCTTTTACCAGTGCTGGCGAATAAATTAACGAAAAAATACACCCATGCCCTGGCACTTACCATTGGCGGTCTTTCGCTGATTTCGATCCTGTTTTTCTCTGATCCTCATCTTTTAATCATTCCGATGATCGGTATCGGTATCGCCTGGGGAAGTATCCTGGCGATGCCCTATGCTATGTTAGCCAGTTCCATTCCGCCCCGCCAAATGGGGGTTTATATGGGTCTTTTCAACATGTCGATCACCATTCCCCAGATCGTTAGCGGTGTTTTCAGCGGACTCATTCTCAAATATTTCTTCGCTGATAACCCTGTCCTTTGTATCGTCATGGCCGGTGTCAGTATGTGTCTGGCAGCCATAAGTTCCACCTTCATCAAAGAAAAAACCGCGTAATACCCATCAACCAATCCAACCCATGGCAAACCATTCCATTTTCCGCCTCGGGATCTCCTTGCTGATAGGGATTTCAATCCTTTCCGGATGTTCCCGATCACTGCCCGATCCACCATCAGCCCCCGTTCCTGCTTCTCTTGCGCTTGGTAATGACAGTCTCCTTTCCCGTTATTTACTGGAGGAAAACCTTTACACTGACGCCTATTTTTCACAGGTGGATGGTCTTGCTAAACTCCTTACACGGGAAGCAGAGGGACGAGATATAACGATTCCCCCGGGAGAACTTCCTGCAATTGCCACCTATCCCCTGGTCAGCCCTAACGGGAAATACAGGGTTTACGTGGATTCCCTGCAAAGGGTAAGAAGTACTGAAAAGAAGATGACCGCAATGGATGATCCGGTGCTTTTCGCACCTGACAATCAGAGGATGAAGACTGCAATCCGTTTTTCCGCTTCCGGTAAATTTCTTTTCATAGAATCATCCGACAAAGAGCTGACCGAAATCTATTTTCTTCCCGCCGACCTCCGGTCTCGTCAACCAGTGCTCATTGAGCCGGCACAAAAAGGAATCAGGTACGAAGCCGATCATTATGGAATGGATTATTTCTGGATCATGACCAACCTTAACGCTCCCGACGGAAGATTGGTCCAGGCCCGGATTACCGCTCCCGGATCGCGAAACTGGCTCCCCGCAGTCGTTTACAACGACAGTACCCGTCTCATACAGTTTAAAATCATTAACCAGCGATACCTCTTGCTTTTCGAGGAGAAAGACGGAAGGGCTGGTGTCAGGATTTCAGATCTTACTGCACTCAAAGATCCCTCCAAAGAAAACCGCATCGGGTTCAAAGATCCGGGCGGCATGTTAACCTTCGCGGGATACGATGAACAATCCGGCAAGATCCGGTTACTCTTTTCCAGCCCGCTCACCCCTCCCACGATGTACACTTACGACCTCGCCAACTATAAATTGGGAATCAGGTGGCAGAAAAAAATCAAAGGGTTTATACGTGAAAATTATGGTTCCAAGGTTATCCTTCTTACCATCGGCCCCGACCAATCGATACCGGTGACCTTGCTCTTCAATAAAGACCTTGAAAAACAAGACGGTACCGCACCCCTGCTCCTCTTGAGTGTTTACAATGGATTTTCCGAAAGTGTGACCGTGTTCGACCCGCTCCTTATCCCATTGCTCGACCGTGGTTTTTATATTGCCATGGTACCTGATGATGGGAAATTATTGGCTGAAACGGCCCGGCAACTGATCCGTGAAAATTATACCGGCAAAGGACTGATCACCGCCATCGGACACAACGCCACGCTGGAACCCGTGTTGAAATCGTTAACCGGTTCCCCAAACCTTTTTAAAGCTGTTATCCTTTGCCGGACAACATTAGCTCCGACCAAAAGCAACGGGGGCAGTACGCCTCCCGCTTTCCCGGGTACAGGACTTTTCACAAACCAGATTTATCCGCCGATATACTTCAGCGCAGGCGAAGCGCCGACGGATCGACGTTACATGGCGGGACTTACCGCACAAGCCAGAACTACGACAGACAAAAAGAACATCCTCCTTCTGAGATCAGCCACGAACGAGCAAAAGACCGTTTCAGAACCAGTAGCCTTTATCTTTCATTGCTATGGGCTCAGGAAATAGTATTTTTGCATGATTTAAATTGTTAATTTTTAAACTACTGACACTATGTTAAAAGAACGAGCAAGCGGCATTCTGTTACACCCCACCTCACTACCCGGAAAATACGGAATCGGAACGCTGGGAAAAGCCGCTTTTGATTTCATTGATTTCCTGGTGAAAGCCAAACAACAATATTGGCAGATCCTTCCCCTGGGACCTACCGGTTATGCAGACTCCCCCTACCAGTGTTTTTCGGCCCATGCAGGCAACCCTAACCTGATCGACCTGAACCTTTTGGTCCGGTCAAAGTTGATCCATTCCGACGATCTGGATGACTTCCCTTCGTTCCCGGAAGAGCGTGTTGCTTACGACCAGGTACAAAATGCCCGTCTCCCGATCCTTAAGAAAGCCTTTCACTCATTTGTACTCAATGCAGACAACACCATCAAACTGGCCTATCGAAACTTTCTGAAAGACAATTCTAAATGGATCAATGATTACGCTCTTTTCCGGGCCATCAAGGCCAACCGTAACCAAAAACCCTGGTACCAATGGGAGGCTCCGCTTAAAATGCGTGAACCGGCCGCTATCCAAGCTATTCAGACAGCGCTTCATGACGAGGTTGATTTCCACAAATTCCTTCAATTCGTCTTCTTCCGGCAATGGATGGCCGTGAAAGAACATGCCCA
>CALMDO010000299.1 GCA_937862805.1 uncultured Bacteroidota bacterium | reverse complement strand
CTGAAACTCAAAGAGATTTCATACATCCATGCCGAAGGGTACCCCGCCGCTGAGATGAAACACGGCCCCATCGCCCTCATCGACGAGCACATGCCGGTGGTCTTCCTGGCTACCCGCCGTGGTATCTATGAAAAAGTGATCACCAACATCGAAGAGGTCAAAGCCCGGAAAGGCAAAATCATCGCCATCATCACCGAAGGGGACGAATCGGTAAAAAAACTGGCCGACCATTACATCGAGATCCCCGATACCGAAGAGGTGCTGATCCCGCTGCTGGCCACGATTCCCCTGCAATTGCTATCCTATCACATTGCCGTCATGCGCGGTTGCAACGTCGATCAACCCCGCAACCTGGCCAAGAGTGTGACGGTGGAATAGTCAGTTGTCGTAAGCCGCCGGCAATAAAATCATTGAGCTGAGAAGCCAACTTGTTATTATATGTCGCAATCACCATTTGTGGTGGTAAGAACTTTTTTCTGGGGTATAATGATTTGTTGAATAAGATGTTATAAAATACTGCTGTAGAAGATCAGCTATAGCTACGGGCCTCATGGTTTTTTGATGAATGATAGCATGGGTTGCAAATCAATTTCCAAAATATTTTTGGATCAACAATTGTAATTCGTGAGTATCTATCGGTTTTGCAATGTAATCATCGCATCCGGCTTCCAAAGCTTTTTTTCTGTCGCCTGAAAAACCAAAGGCAGTTTGTGCAATAATGACCACCTTTTTATTGAATAGACGGATTTGCCGGGTGGCTTCATAACCTCCCATTTCAGGCAAGCGGATATCCATCAATATCAAATCTATATCAGGATTGCTCTGGTTTACCTTAATTGCTTCCAAACCTGTTCTTGAAACTAAAATCTCCTTACTGAACTTGTGGATGGTTTTTCTTAACAATATTTCGGATGTTTCGTCATCTTCCACGATCAGAATTTTCAATTTTCTGGTTTCGCCGGAGATGTCGGCTACAGCAGGTTGTGCCGCAGGGTTCTTGTGCTCGGGTTCTCTTTTACAAGATATGGTAAAATAAAAAGTAGAGCCTTTCCCTTCTTCACTTTCGACCCAGATTTTCCCCTCAAGCATTTCCACATACGCTTTGGCGATTGCAAGTCCCAGTCCCGCTCCCTGATAGGCCATGCAATCGTCGATATCGGCTTGAATAAAACGCTCAAAAATAGCTTCCTGGCGGTCTTTCGGTATTCCGATGCCAGTGTCTTTTACATAAAATTCAAGGTGATCCTCTTTGCGCGCACAACCCAGTTCAATTTCACCCATGTGGGTGTATTTGATAGCATTTTTGATCAGGTTGGTTAAAATGGAATACAGTTTTTCGCGATCTGTAGTGATGGTCGCTTCTTTGCCTGACATTGAGTTTTTTACTGAAAGCAGCAGCCCTTTACTTTTTGCCTGAGGTAAGAAAAAATTATAGAGGTATTCTGTGTAATCGTTGATGTTGGTTTCGGAAAGTTGGATTTCCAGCAGACCCGCTTCTATTTTCGAGATGTCAACAATGTCGTTGATGATATTGAGCATTCGCTGACCGCTTTTATTGATCATGGCAATGTAATTCGCCTGTTCCTCGCTGGTGAGATCAGGGTCACTGAGCAGGTCAGAAAATCCAAGAATACCATTCATTGGGGTACGGATCTCATGGCTCATATTGGCAAGAAAGGCAGATTTCAACCGGTCGCTTTCCTCAGCTTTTTCTTTCAGTTTAATTTGCTCATGCTGAAAATTTATTATTTCGGTGATGTCTGTAATGGTTCCAACGTATCCAATTATTTGGTTTTGGCTGTCGAGTTCAGGAACTGCCCGGCCTAATACCCATTTAACTGAGCCATCGCTTAACAGGAATCGATACTGAGTTCCTGAATCCCTTTTCTCAGCCGTAGCTCTGTCCCAACCTTCCCGGACCCGTTCAATATCATCAGGGTGCACTGCTTTTAACCAATTGTATCCAATGCCTTCATTTTCTGACAACCCGGATATTTCGCACCATTTCCGGTTGACAAAAGTGGTATAACCATCAGCCCGCGTATGAAAAATTCCAACAGGAGAGATTTTGGTCAAGGTTCGGTACTTGATATACCCAAAGAAATCAGGTTTGCAAAAAATTCAGACCTGAATTAATTGGAAA
>CALMDO010000298.1 GCA_937862805.1 uncultured Bacteroidota bacterium | reverse complement strand
GTGATCCTGGTTTCAAAAAGCAGGCCATCGGCTTGCAGAAAAGGTCCGCCACCGGGATTTTCCATGCAATAAGCCAGCCTTGGACCTTCAGCCAAAAGGAATTCTTCGCAGTCGTGGGTCCATTTCCACTTCAACCCCAGGATCTTTTCCATGACAATTCCCAAGGTGTACTCCAGGCGGGCATTTCGCCGCGTTGTATAGATCAATAGCATGTTGCTGCCAAATTACATAAAAAACGAAAACTTTCGTATTTTTGAGACAAAATTGAACCGTTACGGAGTCTCATGGAGAATTTCATAGTATCAGCCCGGAAGTACCGTCCGCAAACCTTCGATACGGTTGTGGGGCAGAAATCGATTACCAACACCCTGAAGAACGCCATTCGCAATAACCAACTGGCCCAGGCTTTCCTCTTCTGCGGGCCAAGAGGCGTCGGTAAAACTACCTGTGCGCGGATCCTGGCCAAAACCATTAACTGCGACCACCTGAGTCCCAACGGGGAGGCCTGCGACCAATGTCCTTCATGCATCTCCTTCAACGAAAACGCCTCTTTCAATATCTACGAACTCGACGGCGCTTCCAACAATTCTGTCGATGATATCCGTACCCTGGTTGATCAGGTGAGGATCCCTCCCCAGATGGGTAAATACAAAGTTTACATCATCGATGAGGTGCACATGCTCTCGGCTTCAGCCTTCAATGCCTTCCTGAAAACTTTGGAAGAACCTCCGGCCTATGCCAAATTCATCCTGGCTACCACCGAAAAACATAAAATCATACCCACCATCCTTTCCCGGTGCCAGATCTTTGATTTCAAACGAATAACCGTTGAAGATATTGCCGGCCACCTGCGCCATGTGGCAACGATGGAACACATTGAAGCGGAAGACAACGCCCTTCACATCATCGCGCAAAAAGCGGATGGCGCCATGCGGGATGCCCTGTCGATTTTCGATCAACTCGTGAGCTTCGCCGGTGACGCCCTGACCTATAACACGGTACTGGAGAACCTGAATGTACTCGATTACGAGTACTTTTTCAAGATCACCGACCAGTTGCTCAACGGGGACATTCCGGGGACCCTGCTGACCATCAACGACATCATAGAAAAAGGATTCGACGGACAACATTTTCTCATCGGTTTCGGGGAACACCTTCGCAACCTGATGGTTTGCAAAGACCCGGCCACAGCATCCCTCCTGGAAACTGCCCCTTCGATCCGCGCCCGTTATGTCGAACAATCAGCCCGATGCACCATTGGATTTCTGCTTAAAACACTGGATATCAACAATCGTTGCGACCTTAACTACAAAACCAGCAACAACAAAAGGCTCCACCTGGAACTTTCATTGATGCAGATGTGTTCGCTTACAATCACGGAACCGCCGGCCATTCCCCTCAGGGAAACAACCCGTTTGCGCCCTGAACCGGCACCTGCCTCAAAGAAAGAAACTCTCCCTGCAACTTCACCAACACCCGCTTCTCCGGCAGCACCTCTGCTTACGACATCGAAGGCTCAACCAAAACCTGACGAGACACGGAATACACGCTCCGAAAAAACGAAAATCAAAGATATTCCCGCCGGGTTTACCAACGCCCTTTCCATTAAAAAACCGGTCAATAAAAATCCGGAAAGTGTGGAGGACCAGGAACCGGAAAAAAACCAGTCGAACGAACCTTTCACCCAATCCGACCTTGGCACAGCCTGGTCCGAATTCGCAGAAAGACAGAAAGAAAGCTCCCCCCATCTGTGGGCTGCCCTGCGGAATTACCGTCCCGGCTTGTTGCCCGACTGGCAAATTGAGTTCACCTTAGACAACAAACTTCTCGCGGAAGAGCTTGGCCATAAAAAAGGAGAATTATCGGAATTCCTTCGTAAAAAATTAAATAACAGCAATATACAAATCATTACCAGAGTAGCTGAAACATCAAAGGATACCCGGCCTTATACCGATAAGGATAAGTTCGAAAAGATGGCGGAAAAGAATCCCCTGTTAAGAAACCTCAGGGAAGAGCTGGATCTGGAAATTGAGTACTGATCGCTGAAATTTTTTCCGGAAAAGCTGGTAAAGGGAAACCTCCGCCACTGCCCGACGCATGAATAGAAACACCCGAACGGTTTTTTGTGCAGGAGAGACGGTTTATGATCTTATCCTCCGCAACGGGGTTCCGGTTTCCGGCATCCCCGGAGGGTCGATGGTGAACACTGCCGTTTCGCTGGCTCGTGCCGGAGTGCCGGTACAGTTGATCACCGATTTCGGCAAAGATCAAGTGGGTGTTTTGATTGACAATTTCCTCACTGCCAACGGGGTGGGCACTGATCATGTGGACCGGTTCAGCGATGGAAAAACCGCGTTGGCCTTGGCTTTTCTCGATTCAAGACAACAGGCTGAATACTC
>CALMDO010000297.1 GCA_937862805.1 uncultured Bacteroidota bacterium | reverse complement strand
ACGGAGCCGCTTCTGATCCTCCTCCAACCGATTGCAGCCTTCCGTATCATCCATTATAAAACTTTGGTTCTTCTATTGTATTCTAACGCGCGGATCCAATATTCCGTATAGGATATCCACGACAAAATTGATGATGATCAGGATCACGGAAATAAAGAGTACCGCGCCCATGACCACCGGAAAATCGTATTTATCCAACGCATTGACCAGTACCACTCCGATTCCTTTCCAATCAAAGATGAATTCAACAAAAACCGCCCCGGCGAGCAAGGAAGCCATCCAACCTGAAATAGCTGTTACAACCGGGTTCATTGCATTTTTCAGTGCATGATGAAAAAGCACCCGCATCTTTCCCAAGCCCTTGGCTCGGGCAGTACGGATGTAATCCTGCGACAACTCCTCCAGCAACGTGTTGCGCGTAAGTTCCACAATGACAGCTAATGGCCTGATCCCTAATGTTATAGCAGGAAGAAGCAGATTTTTCAAATCAAGGTACTCCCCTTTTCCGAAATCATCTACCGAAAAGAGGCTTCCGGTCATGTTCAATCCTGTGTAATCGCCTAAAACATAGGCAAAGATCCATGCAAAGAGGATGGCCATGAAAAAGGAGGGCAATGACATTCCCAACACTGAAAAAACAAGGGAAAGGCGGTCAAAAAGACTGTTTTTCCACAGGGCGCAGGCGATGCCGACAGCGATCCCGGTCACGATCGCGAAAAGCATCGCGACCATTGCCAGTACCATGGTGTTGATAAAACCCTCGGCTAAGATTTCGGCCACGTCGCGCTTGGATTGGTAAGACTTCCGCAGATAGGGTGCTTTGAGAAGCAGGGCATGGTCTTTTCCCAGCGAGATCAGGGTGACGAACCGGCCATACTTTTCGGTATCTGCAAACCAATAGCTTTTGGTATCGGTCGTATTGTGACAGGAGACAGGCAGCAGGTCGTTGAGGTAGTTTAAAAACTGCAGGGTCAGGGGTTTATCCCTTCCCAGGTCTTTGTTGATGGCCTCTACAGATGCCATATCAGCCCTTTGACCCAGCATCATTCGTGCAGGATCGCCGGGAAGTACGTTGAAGAGGAAAAAAATAACCACGATCACCCCGAAAACGACCAGGAGTCCGTAACCGAGACGGTGAAAGGTGAAGGAGAGCAACCTGCAAAGATTATTCCTGAATGTACTTAGTTTTTACGGTCTGATAATCGGGAAAATCCCTCCAGGCCCATTTATCCAGGACCTTTCCGTTATGGAGCAAGATCAGTCCCGGATTGGAACGAACCATGGTTTTAAGCACCACATCATCAGCGTTATAGTAGTCGAAAGCCGTTCCATTCTTTATCCTGAACTGACGGATCAGGGGATGCAGTGTACTGGTAAGGCAAACAAACGAGTGGCCTGCTTCCGTCACTTTTTTATACAAAGGGAGCACCTTGTGGAAGCCAGCCGGGTTCGTCTGTTCCAGGTCATAAGCGACAAGGATGAACTGGTAACCGGGGTTGTCGAGAATGGAGGAAGTATAATCGTTGCCCTGTGCGTCTTCGACCCGGAGGATCAGTCCCAGGTTGACATTGGGATCGACAACCCTTTGTCTTTTGAATATCCAGGTAGAGAGCCACAACGAGTCATTCCAGGGGTAATCGGGCGCTTTAAATTCCTTCTCTTCTCCGGTATTTTTATTTTTGTAAGTGACGTAAAATTGGACGGGGAGCGTAATGGTTTTATTGACCTGATTACCCGTTTTCCAGCCCATGAAATCGATCAGCGGGAGATGGAGGGAGCAGTAAACCGACAACCAGCAGAAGCCCAATGCCACGACCGATAAGAGCACTACCTCAGCTACCGGTTTGACCGACCCGTGGTACTTGTTCCGCCAGGTGAAGACCGGGATCACCAGGCCCATCAGCACCAGGTTTTTGATAAAGGTTTGTACATTAGTCAGTTTGATCGCTTCTCCAAAACAACCACAGTCGGGTACGAGGTTGTAAAGCGCGTCAAAAAATGTAAGGATGGTGAAAAAAATCATCATCGGGAGCAATATCCAGGCTGTTTTGCGTACCCACCAGTTAAATAGCAGGCTGATGCCGATTGAAAATTCGAGAACGCACAGGGAAATGGTGAGCCAGAGGCTGAAAGGGATGGCCCAGGTGGTCCCGAAGACGGTGAAATAGTCGTTCATTCGGAATACCGTTCCCATCGGGTCGATTCCTTTGACAAATCCCGAAAAGATGAAAACGATCCCGATCAGTATTCGGAATGTATTTTTAAGCAGGTTCATAGTCCATTTTTATCAAGGCAAAAACAGCGTAGTTGATGATGTCGAGGTAATTGGCATCCACGCCCTCTGATATGGAGGTTTTTCCAAGGTTATCCTCTATTTGTTTGATGCGCATCAGTTTCATCAGGATGATATCGGTGAGGGAGCTGAGCCGCATGTTACGCCACGCTTCGCCATAATCGTGGTTTTTGTTCATCATCAGATCGCGGGCCGTGGTGGTGAATTGTTGATAGAGGGAGAGGGCCTGTTCCGGTTCCAGGTTAAGGTTATCATTCTGCACCATTTCCAGTTGGATCAGGGCGATGACGGAATAGTTGATGATCCCAATGAATTCCGGGCGGATTCCTTCGTTGATCTTCTGAATTCCTTTTTCTTCGATCGATCGTATCCGTTGTGCTTTGATATAGACCTGGTCAGTGATGGAGGAGGTCCTGAGGATGCGCCAGGAGGATCCGTAATCCTTCAGTTTAGCCATAAAAACAGCCTGGCACCGGGCGATGATGGTGTCGAATTGTTCTTTGGTTTGGAAGCTTTGGTTCATAATGTCAACTTACGAGAAATTCAGCCGTTAAAAATAGCACTATTTTGGATTTTGGCCTTACTTTTGGTACGGGAAAGTTGACAAAAGCATTCCTGTTTGTATGACAAAACGTATTAATTGCAGCGGAGGCCGGGTGGTGGATCTCACCACTCCGGTAGTAATGGGGATTCTC
>CALMDO010000296.1 GCA_937862805.1 uncultured Bacteroidota bacterium | reverse complement strand
CCTCGATAACATCCTCGAAGGGCTCAATGCCCATGTGATCAAAGGAATGGGAGTCAACGACTACAAAGTACTTCGTCCGGTGAATTCGAAGCTGACCAAATTGGTTACTTTTTGTCCGGTAGAACAGGCCCATGCTGTTCGCGACACCCTGTTCAGGGCTGGAGCCGGTCATATCGGTAACTACGACCAATGTAGTTTCAACGTCGCGGGAAATGGTACTTTCAGGGCTTATGGCAAAGCCAATCCTTTTGTCGGCACCCCTGACCAGCAACACCAGGAACCGGAAACCAGAATTGAGGTTATCCTTGAAAACCGTCTGAAAAACAAGGTAATCGAAGCGCTGTTAGCTTCCCATCCCTACGAAGAAGTAGCCTACGATCTTTATCCACTCTCCAACACCTTTGCCAAGGCAGGCTCGGGGTTGATCGGCCGGCTTCCGGAACCTGTTGAAGAAACACAATTCCTGGAAAAGGTCAAAGAGTTTCTGAAAATCCCTTGCATTCGTCATTCGGGATGGAGAAAAAAACCGATCCAAAAAGTCGCCATTTGCACCGGCTCAGGGAGCTTTCTGATTCCGGATGCACTGAAAGCAGAAGCCGACATCTTTCTGACAGCCGATCTGAAGTACCATGATTTCTTCGTCCCATCCGGCCGGATGATGGTCTGCGATATTGGTCATTATGAGAGCGAAGTGGGAGTAAAAGAATGGCTTCATGCAACGCTGATTGAAAAATTTCCTACCTTTGCCGTCTTTATTTCTGAGACCAATACCAATCCGGTACATTATTTTAACAGATGACGTATGGCAAAATCAACATCCAAGCCCATTGCAACTTCAAAACCCTCCAAACTTAAACCTGCCACAGGCAGTGAAACTTCCGCCAAATCGACAGGGCAGGAATCAACCGTAGAACCTAAGGAAGGTGCCGTTGCAACCAAGGCGGCAACCAAAATTAAACCCGAAGCAAGCGAAGAGAAAGTCGAAGTTTCCATCGAACAGAAATTGATCGCTTTATATAGCCTCCAACAAATAGATTCTCAGATAGATAAAATAAAAATTATCCGTGGAGAACTACCCCTCGAGGTGCAAGACCTGGAAGATGAAATTGCGGGTCTCGAAACCCGTGTCGACAACTTTATCCAGGAAACCTTAGCCCTCGATAAATCGATCGCAGATAAAAAAACTGCCATCAAAGACGCCTTGACCCTGATCAAAAAATACGAAGATCAGCAGATGAATGTCAGAAACAACCGTGAGTATGACTCTCTCACCAAGGAAATTGAATACCAAAACCTTGAAATCCAATTATCGGAAAAGAGAATCAGAGAGTACCAGGCAGCGTTGGATCTGAAATCAGAGGAAATCGAACGTCACCAAAAATTACTCCAGGACAGGAAAAACGATCTCGATATCAAACGCAATGAACTCGATGACATCATTGCTGAAACTGAAAAAGAAGAGTCAGATCTCCAGAAATCCTCGGATGAAAATCGGAAATTTATCGAAGAAAGACTGCTCACCGCCTATACACGCATCCGAAAGAATGCACGCAACGGTTTGGCCGTTGTACAGATTGAAAGAGATGCCTGCGGCGGCTGCTTCAACAAAATTCCACCCCAGCACCAGCTGGACATCAGGATGCACAAAAAGATCATTGTTTGCGAATATTGCGGTCGCATCCTTGTCGATAACGGGATTGTGAACGCCATTAAATAATGTTTGTTCGGGTTTTCCCGGCTAAAATTCCCGTGATCAGAATCTTACTGATCACGGGAATTTTTATAGGTACAGCTCCTTCTCTGACGGCCCAATACCTTTTTAATGATCGTTGCCGGGAGGCTTACCAGGCGATCTTTACACTTCATTTCCAACAAGCCACCAGGTTACTGGAAGAGGAAAAAGCAACCAATCCGACCAACCTGCTTCCTCATTATCTCGAAAACTACATCGACTTCCTGATCCTTTACATGGGAGAGGAAGAAAAGGATCTGGAGAGACTTCTCCCCAACAAAACGCGGCGGATAAGGGCTCTTGAAAAAGGTGATCCATCCCAACCTTTCTACCGGTATTGCCTGGCAGAAATTTACATGCAATGGGCCTTCGTGAGGCTTAAATTCGGCGATTTCACCCAGGCGGCCCTGGATGTTCGCAAAGCCGGTACCCTGCTCAGTGAGAATGAGGCCATATTCCCGGGATTTCTTCCTGATAATACGCCCCTGGGAATTATCCACCTTCTGACCGGAATGATCCCCGATAACCTGACCTGGATCAGTAAAATTCTGGGATTCAAAGGATCCATCGCTCAGGGAATGGCAGAACTTCGTTCCGTGGTCTCTTATTGCGGTCCGGATCCGGTGATCAACCTGTTACGCCCCGAAGCGGCTTTTTATCTGGCCCTCATTGCGGCCAACCTTCAGAAGAACCATACTGAAGCGTTGAACCTGATCGATCAATTAGCCGAATCGGCCCAAAATGTACGGTTTAATGAGAGCCCCCTGATTGTTTTTGCCAAAGCCAATATTTATATGCGCAATGGCATGAACGACAGGGCGTTATATGTGTTATCCTCGCGAAAAACAGACCGGGAAGCCTACCCGTTTTATTACCTTGATTATCTCGAAGGTCTGGCACGCCTGCATCGCATGGATGCGGATGCAGGAATCTTTTTCCAGAGGTACCTGGCACGCTTCCGTGGCCGGAATTACGTGGGAGCGACCCTGCAAAAACTGGCCTGGATCGATTTTTTAAAAGGAGACACTGCAGGTTATCTTCGACGCATGGACCGTCTGAAAAAAATTCCTTCCCCGTTGATCGATGAAGACAAACAGGCCATTCAGGAAGCCCGGTCCGGAATGTTACCCTCAAAGATTCTTCTCAAAGCCCGATTGCTTTTTGACGGGGGTTATTACGACCGCGCTTTGGATGAAATGAATGGCCATCCGGTCAGGAGTTACCTCAAAACCAGCCGCGACCTGATCGAGTACACATACCGTTTGGGAAGAATTTTCCAGGAAAAAAAGGAGTTCGATAAAGCCATCGGTTATTACCGGCAGACCATCCAAAGGGGAAAAGCGGAACCCTACTACTTCGCTTGTGCATCAGCATTGCAAATGGGCTTGATGTATGAATCACTTCACAAAAACACCCTTGCCGACAGCGCTTTCAGGTTATGTCTTACCATCCCGACACCCGAATACAAAGCCAGCCTGAGCCAAAAAGCCCGGGCTGGTTTGAACAGACTCAAGAAAAAATGATTAAAACCTGAACCCGATCGTGGTATATACTGTATGAGTGTTGTTCGTGATGGATGCGGCAGGAACCATGGTGCGGTCATACAGGTAATATTCCTGTTTCATTTGCGACCAGACATAGGTAACATCAGCAAAAAAGTATTTCGACCTGTATCCGAACCCTCCGGAAGCCTGGTAGCGTTCGGTATTGTTGGTGCCTTGCTTGTAAGGATTACTGAAATAGGCAAAACCTCCCCTTAACCGGAAATCCCCCAGCCTCCATTCTGTACCGAGCCTCAGGTTACCCCAGGACTGGTAGCTGGAACTGATTTCGTTGTTTACATCCGAAAAGCTGTCTTGTGTCGAATTGAAGCGGGCTTGTGAATAATTTACATATTCATAATCAGCAGATACCAATCCGTAATTCCCGATGATGAATGCCAGGCTGCCCATGGCCCTGAAGGGGGTGGTCAGGCGGTAATTAAAATTGCCAATCGGTGAATAAGCTGTTGTATTCCAATCCTGTACAGTGAACCGTGAGGTCATGGAACTGAACCATTCATCGTTCATGCTTGGAAACCACGTCGGAGTATGAATGGTAGCCCCGATCCTGAACCAGTTCACAGGGCGGTAGATCAAACCGAATTTGACATTGATACCGGTACCCTGAGTCTGAAGGTTATAATAGTAATTGAGTGAGATGAAGTTGGGGATTGTATCCGAAGCGGCTACCTCCTGGTAAACGCTTCGTTCGTAGTAACGAAGCGTGGGGATACCCAGGGTCAGCCCGAAATAGAGTTGATCCGCAATATTTCCTCCAAGAGAGAGGTCGATTTCATTCATCGATCCGTAGGAGTTGATGGTTTTATTCTGAAGAACGCCTCCGTATTGTGCATCACAGTAATAGTCTCCGGGAACCGAGTCGTAAGCGATCAGGTTAGCGTTGTATGCCAGTCCGAGGTCAAAGGGATAATCGTCATAGACAAATTCCGGTGGTGTTCCACTTGCATTGAGTTCATTCACCCAGCTTTGCATCATGGAGGAAGAACGATTGTACCCGTTGATGGCGATTTCGGTGTTGAAATCATTTTGGCGGTTAAAGCCGAATCCGAAGTTAAGGGATTTGAGTAGACCGGGTCTCCCCTGGTTCGTTGGTTTAATATTGAAAATGAATCCGAAATTCCCCAGTCCGAAATTCACCCGGTTATCGGTGGAAGTGTTCCCCTCGAAAAGTGATGAGGAATTGGAAATGATCGGGGCGATGGTGAAGGTCATTTCAGAGGCTTGGTAGAGGCCGATTCCTGCAGGGTTGGTTGCCAGGGTGGAAAAGTCGGCTCCTACTGCGCCGAAAGCTCCACCCAGGCCATTAAAGCGAGCAGTGCCGCTGTAAAATACCCTGGAGTAGCGGAGTGCGTCTTCCGCGGTTTGAGCCATGAGCTGGCTGATTCCTCCCAAAAGCAGGGCGGTGAGGATGATTTTTTTCATGGATCAGTCGTTTAGAGTTATAATCCGGAAACAGTTGGGAATTACCTGCGGCGACCACTGCCGCCGCCGCTTCCACCGGAAGGTGCTGAACCGCTGCCTCCTCCTGAGCGTGAAGGAGCGGAATAGTTTTGGCCACCGCCGGAAGGAGCCGAGTAGGATCCGCCACTGCTGCGTGAAGGAGCGGAGTAATTTGAACCAGACCGTGACGGGACAGAGTAATTGGAACCAGAACGGGAAGGAGTGGAATAACCAGGAGAATAGGATCTCGACGGCGTGGAGTAACTACGAGTGCCTGAGGTTCCCGAAGGTGTTGTCTTGCTGCGGTAGCCTGTCGTGGAGGGTACCTGGTTGCTGCGTTGGTTGACATCCGAGGCAGCCGACCGGGCATTTCCTGCATTCTGGCTCCTGGGCCTGATGTATTCCTGACTCGATTTGGGCTGACGATAAGCCGGTGAAGTATAACTTTGGGTGTTACCCGAACGTTGAACCTGGGTGGTATTTCCCTGGCGGCTGTACCGCGGTGCAGGTTGTTGTTCGCGGGTTTGTGCCTGCTGGCTTCCGCTACGGGAATAAGCAGCCTGTCCTGACCGGGTTGAACGATTATATTTATAGGTGGACTGGTTGGACGGGGTGGTCCGCGTGGCAGGCTGTACGGAAGCTTGCTTTCCTCCTGCCGTTTCAGTGACCCTCGCGTTGGCCGGTGAACCGCTGATCCGGTCATTGTTCATGCTCAGGGTGTTATTGCTTACTGAAGCAATCCTGTCGTTCCGCGCAGAGATGCCCTGATCAGTACTGGTAAGGTTTCTTCTCGAGCCGTAGTAGTAATCATTGGCATAATAGGGCGGATAATTCTCATTGTACCACGGGTAGCAACAGCAACAACCATAGTAGCCCGGATAGTAATAGGGATAATACCATGGACTGTACCAGGGGCTGTACCATGGACTGTACCAACCGGAATAGGGATATCCCCAGCCCCAGCCCCAGTCATAACCCCAGCCATAATAAGGATAGCCCCAACCGAAACCAAAAGAGGCCGAAGGGCCCCAATAATTCCCGAAGCCGGAACCCAGGTAAAGGTTAACGGTGGGCTCGCTGCTCCCCGAACTACCATAGACCGAATTGCCGGTATAGGAATCATCAAAATAACCTTTGGTGGTATCTGAACTATTGAACCGGTTGATCCGGGAAGAATAGGAATAATCGTTGTAATCATCCGCAAAAGTCGAGG
>CALMDO010000295.1 GCA_937862805.1 uncultured Bacteroidota bacterium | reverse complement strand
TGGTTGAGGTGGACGCGGTCTTTGCCGCGAACATTGTGCTCGTGGCCGGGATAGATGAAATAATCGACCTGTTTACCTTCATCCACACATTTCTTGAGAAACATCAGCGAGTTCTGGGGGACAACGGTTCCATCCTGGTAATCGTGAATGATGAGCAGCCGGCCACGGAGGTTCTTCACCTGGTTGAGCAAAGAGGCTTTCTGATACCCTTCCGGATTTTGTTCCGGGGTGTCCATATACCGTTCGCCGTACATCACTTCATAGTATTTCCAGTCAATGACAGGCCCGCCACAGGAGGCTGCCTTAAAAGTTCCCGGCTCCCTAAGCATCATGGTGATGGTCATGAACCCACCATAGCTCCAGCCATTGATCCCGATCCGGGTGGTATCCACATACGGCAAAGATTTCAGAAAACGTACGCCGGTCATCTGGTCGGCCAATTCCTTGTCGCCCAGGTGCCTGAAAATGGCTTGCTCGAAATCGCGGCCCCGGTTAGAAGTACCTCTGTTGTCGAGCGTGAAAACCACATACCCCTGGCTGGCAAGGTAATTCAGGAACAATCCGCCTCCACCCAACCAGCTATCTGTGACCATTTGAGAATGGGGTCCTCCATAAACATAAATAATCACCGGGTATTTTTTGGTCGAATCGAAAGCCACAGGCTTGATCAAACGGCACCATAAATCGGTGTTCTCCTCATTGGGCAAAGCAAATACAGTAGTTTTGCCCATCTGATAGTCCTTTAATGGATTGTCATCACGCAATAGCTCCTTCAGCTCCTTCCCGGTGTTATCAGCCAACCGGATTACCCTTCCGGTAGTCAGCGATGACCAGCTATCGATCAGGTACCGCCCGTCGGAACTGACTTTCATCAAATGGGTCCCGGGAGCAGGGGTTAAGGGGTGTAATTTGCCGGTACTGATCTCAACGGAATAGCCCTGACAACGCAAGGGGTGTTCTTTATTGCCTGTAAAAAAGACCTTCCCTTCGCGATCTCCCACGGTGAGCAGCTCCATCACCTCCCAGGGACCGGAAGTTAGTTGCCGGATGAGTTTTCCACTTGTCTCATAAAGGTAAAGGTGGTTGAATCCATCCCGGCGGCTTTCCCAAATGAAAAACTCCGGATTCTCCTGCAGGAAGCGCGGCCCATGAAGTGGTTCCACGTAAGCAGGATGGGTTTCTTCGAACAAGGTTTTTATCAACCGGCCGTTAGCAGCATCGTACCGGTTCAACCATAAATGATTCTGATCACGGTTCAGACAAGCAATATAGATGTATTTCTCATCGGGCGACCAGGTGACATTGGTGAGGTACTCAATGCTGTCAGACCCTCCGGCAATCCGGGTATCCAGGTACACGATTTTCCCTGTCGAGGGGGTGTAAACGCCAACAGTCACTTTGTGGCTCGTCATCCCTGCCATCGGATATTTTACCGGAACAAAAGCCGCTGGTGTTGGGGAGATATCGACCAGCGGGTAGTCGGTCACACGGCGCTCATCCATCCGGTAAAAAGCCAGATAATTTCCGGTAGGTGACCAGAAAGTTCCTTTGTCAATTCCGAATTCATTGCGGTGTACCCTTTCGGAACCATAGACAATGCCTTTGTTCAGCTCTTGTGTGACTGCAATCTCCCGGCCATTTTCAGAGATAAAAAGGTTGTTCTCACGGGTGTAGGCTACCCGGTGATTTTTCCTGTCAATGTCTTGGTTTTCAGCTTCTTTGACCCAGGAATTGATTTTTTTCAGGGATTGGCCGGCCAGATCGCCCTGAAACAAAGCATTACCGGAAGAAAAAGTGTAGATTCCGCCACTTTCCATGGTAATCTGAGGATAGCGTTTCAGGGTATCTTCATTTAACCCTTTCAACAGCCTGTTAATATGGGTTAACCGCAACAGGGTGTCGTTCACAGGGGATGTAACAGAACCTTTCACGAGGCTGTTGCCAACCACAAACACAAATTCGCCGGTGCCGGGAATCCATTGCAACTGACTAAGATTCGCTGGATTTAATCTGGGACTCATGTACGAGGCATCTTCTATTGTTAACCGTTTATCCTGTCCGAAAGCCAGTGATCCCGAAACAAGGATGATGAGTCCAATGAAATAACAAAAACGTAATTTATTCGTCATAATAAATTAATTAATAATTAATTAAAAAAATTAATCAGCCTTTTCGGCCTGCTATTTTTCTTTGCCGTGCGATGGGGGGAATAAGGTCGGGGTCTTTTTCCAGGGCATTTCCCACAACAATGACATCAGCGCCGGCCTGGAAGGCCAGAAGGGCTTGGTCCGGCGTATTGATGCCTCCACCCACGATCAGCGGGACCGCAATATGGGATTTGACAGCATGGATCATGGCCGGGAGAACGGGGTGGCTGGCGCCGCTTCCTGCATCCAGGTAGATGAGTTTCAGTCCGAGCATCTCTCCTGCCATGGCGGTGGCTGCAGCGATGTCGTTCTTCAGGGCAGGAATCGGAGTGGTATTGCTCATGTATGCAACCGAAGAATGGTTCCCCCCGTCGATCAGCAGGTAGCCGGTCGGCAGGATCTCCAACCGGCTTTGTTTCAGGAATGGCGCTGAGATAACATGCCGCCCGATCAACAGATCGGGATTTCTTCCTGAAATCAGGGAGAGCAGGAGAATAGCATCGGCGTTCGGGGTCAATTGGATGTTATTTCCCGGGAAAAGGATGACGGGTATGTCGCATTCCTTCCTGATGCAGGAGATGTACTTTTCGAGGTGATTCTGCATCAGCAGGCTGCCTC
>CALMDO010000294.1 GCA_937862805.1 uncultured Bacteroidota bacterium | reverse complement strand
GTCGCCTTCATGCCCTTTCCAGTTCCAGTGGGGTGAAATGTGAAGTACTTCTTTGTCGGTCCACCAGGATTGATAGTAGTAATAGATATTCTTTGGGAAGCCGCACATATCCATGATCCCGAAATGGGAGTTGATGTTTGGCCATTGAAACGGGGTGGGTTCTCCACGGTAATCAAATCCGGTCCATACGAAGCCACCCATAAAATGAGGTTGCGTAGCACAGAGAGTCCACCAGGTTTCAGCAGTACTGGCCCACCAGGGTGCGGAGATATCCTGGTCGGGAAGGTAACATTTTACGGTATCCTTTAGCAAGATACCGCGGGTAGTCACCGTGCTTCCCATTTCCGTCCCAAGAATGGGCTGGTGAGGGTGGTGCAGGTGGTAATCTGCCACAGCGTATTGGCGGTAGTTGAATCCCCTGACGGGAATTACTTCATTGATCCCTGTATAATAATCTGGCAAGTCAGCCCCATAAGTACAGGTGCGGGTCGGATCGAGTTTTTGCTGGAGAGCGATCAGCGAAAGGGCGACCCTTTTTCCTGTACTGTTCGTTTGAAGGTATCCTTCTTCATTCCCGATCGACCACATGAAAACCGATGGATGGTTCCGGTCACGACGAATCAGCCGTTCGAACTGGTCCATGTATTCAGGACTGCTGTTTAGCAATCGTTGTTCATCCAAAACCAGCATCCCTAAACTGTCGCAGGCATCGAGCAGTTCGGGCGTGGGGGCGTTATGGCTGGTGCGATAGGCGTTGACACCCATCTCTTTTAAAAGCCTGATGCGATAGTATTGCAGGTAATCAGGCAAGGCTGCACCAACCCCGGCATGATCCTGATGACAACAGACACCTTGTATCTTCATCTTCTCCCCATTAAGGAAGAAACCTTCCACGGGGTCAAACCGGAAGGTACGGATCCCGATTCGTAGCGAGACGCTGTCGGTGATCTCACCTCCTGCTTTGACAATAACGGTCACCCAGTAGCGGTAGGGGTCGGAAACCGACCACAAGCGCGGATTCTCAAAATCCAGATTCCATCGGACAAGTCGGGTATTTCCTGCCGGGATATTTTCGCAAAGAAGGGTCGATACGGCCACGCTTTTTCCCGAAGGCTCACGGATGTTGGTCTCAAGGGAACAATCACTCATTCGAGCGTTTCTGTTATCCAGGACTGCTTCTAATTGCACTGTTGCCCTGTTACCCGACAAGGTGGTATAGATGAATAAACTGCCGGGTTGAATGCGCAACGGGTTGGATCTTTCAAGCCATACATGTCTGTAAATTCCTGCTCCTTCATAAAACCATCCCTCGTACTGTGTTGCATCCACCCTGACAACCAACACATTTTCGATATCAAAACGGATATAATCTGTAATATCGCAGGTAATTCCCATGTAACCGCTTTCGTTGCGCCCCAGGTAGTGGCCGTTCAGCCATATCCTTGCATCACGGAAAATCCCGTCGAATCTGACAGCAAAATGGCAACCCGAGTCTGCCTGTGCAATAGAAAAATGTTTCCGGTACCAGCCGATGCTTGTTTCGGGGAAGAGTCCGCCAACCGGTTTATAGCCATGTGATTGTACATCGAAGTTGGGATTGTATTCGAAGGGCAGTTCCACGGCCCAATCGTGGGGCAGGTCAAGAGAACGCCAAGGTGTATCGTTGAATTTAGGGTCGATTGCTGTATTTTCGGCTTTCCCGGATTTGGAGAAGAGGTTGGCAATTCCAAAATTAAAATCCAGGGAAGGATTTGCTGCGTTACCCGGATGAAACTTCCAGTCCTGGTCAAGCAAAAAAGTTTGAGGTTTTTTCAGGTTTTGACCCCGGAGCATGAGAGCTGAGAAGAGCAATGCCGGAAGAAGGAACAGGGTGATCTTTTTCATTATCTGGCAGGGGAGTTAATTGATCCTGTAAATTTACCAAATTCGTTTTAATGACAAACCTATACTTGCCAGCCACTTTCATCCAACACGATGCCTTGTGAAATCGGGGATCGTACTCTGATCGTGCAATTCAACCATCTACCATTGACCGAAAATTGAAAGAGGGTGACCCGGAATCGGGTCACCCTCTTTTGTTAAGCTGATATTCAGCTTTATAAATTATCCTTACGGTTTTATTTTCCCGCTTGGATCTTGTATGATTTGGTGATCAGGTTGACTTTGATCGTGTAGGTGCCTGCACCCGGTGACGGGATTTCAGCAGGATCAGGAACGCTTTCGTCAGGACGATAGATCAGTGGTCCATCGTTGGGAGAACCCGTTGCATCGGTACCCCACTGCGGTGCCCATTGTCCGGAGACTTCGAGGAATTTCATACCTCCGGTGGTCAGGGTGGTGGTCAGTTGGAAGATACCCGGCGAGAGTTTTTCAAACGGGATTCCCTTGGTGTTGTCCCATCCGGCAGTTGTCGCGGCACCAACGAGGAAGAGTTGTGCTGAGGTGGCGGAAATTTCATACGTCAGAAGGGCTGTATCGGCCAGGATGTAGTAGTCACCAACTTCAGCCGGTGAAGGGATTTGAGCTGGATCAGGCACCGATTCGGTCGGACGGTAAACCAGGGGTCCCAGTTCACTGGTTCCTGTGGCATCGGTACCCCATTGCGGAGCCCAGGCGCCCAGGTCGGCAATGAATTTCAACCCTTTTCCTGCGCCGGCAAGGGTTTCGACAATAGCGAATTTTCCGCCCTCGATATGGGTCATTTCCAGCGCTTTGGTGTTATCCCAGCCTGCGGTGGTAGCATCTCCCAGCAGGTAGATGGGAGGAACGATCACGATGGTTGAATAGGGAGTAATGGTAAGAGTGAGGGTTTCTGATATTTGGGTGGCTTGGCTCCCGGTACCTGAAAGTTGTGATTTTACACGAAATTCAAAGGTTCCGGCGACGCCGCCCTGTCCTTCGAATTTGCTCAGCACGATGGCGTTCATGGCGCCGACGGTAATCGGGTAAGTAAGGCCGGCAGAGGAGGTAAGGACTTTTGGGTCGGCGAATTTATGGCCGGCTGTATCCATTTCGAGGGTGTAAACGGGTGGCACCAGATTGGAGGGACTGTAAGGAGAAGCCAGCCAGGTGAAGGTACACATCAGCTCATCTTTGTTTGCTTCCAGCAGGGTAAAAGCAGATCCCTGGGTGGGGAAGGTCACTGTAGCTGAAGTGAATCCGGTCAGTTCAACTTTGTCGTCTTTTTTGCATGAATACATGCTCAGTAATCCGATAGCCAGAATTAATATTGTTAGTTTTTTCATATTCTTTAAAAGTTTTAAAAATATTAATATCCGGTATTTTGAAGCAGGTTAGCGTTAGCCGACACATCGGATGAAGGGATGGGAAAGAGGTCATAGATGGCTGAAGTGGAGATACCGTCAGCAACGCCACCTTTCCAGGGCCAGAGATAAGTGCTGGCGCTGAACCTTCCGTAGCGGATCAGGTCTGTCCTGCGATATCCTTCCCAGTACAGTTCGCGGGCACGTTCATCCAGGATGAAATCAAGGGTCAGTTCGTTGGAGGTAATGTTGCCGCCGGTATCGCCATAAGCCCTGGTTCTGACTTTGTTGACCACGTTGAGAGCAGTTCCAAGATCTCCGCCACTGCCGCCGCGAAGCACTGCTTCAGCGTACATCAGGTAGATATCAGCCAAACGGAATAGGATGAAATCGTTGTCAACATACTCCTTATTCTTACCCGGAGTACCAGTGCTCGTAATATTCTTGAATTTGGTTATGGCATAACCATCAGTAAAAGTTCCGATATCGTTGATCTCGAGATTTTGTCCATCGGTCCAGAACATGGCCCGTTTGTCAAAGCTGGCTCTGACAATCTGGTACGTATAGTCAGGTGCACCCAGTTTCATGGTGATCACATAGGTTCCGTCAACAGGGATATCGATATCAGTACCGTCCTGTTCCAGTTTGCCATCGCCGCCGTTATCTCCATAGTTCAATGCCCACCCGCCGTTGGCGCGGAATTTGATTTTGCCTGCTGTCAGGTCAAGGGTTGCTGACCACATTCCGCTGGTTGCGTCGTAGGTCATGGGTTGGTCAACGTCCCAACTTCCGGTAGCTGATCCCACGATACCCCAGGTAGTTTTAAGAAGGGTATAGGTCAGGGCATTCATGTCAACATTGATTTTGTAATAACCAGCGTCGGCAGCCACAATGTTGGCGCCGGGATGGGCAAGAGTGCCAGTGCCTGAGCCATCATCCCCATAATCGTTAGTCCAGTCGGGGGTTGTGCAGAATTTGAATTGGGTGGAAGCATCCGGGAAATTGAGGTACCCTTCATATTTTTCGTCGCCCAGCACAGAGGCAAGCACCGTGGTGGTGTTGGTCGGATCCCATTCCTGGTAAGAGCCGGGTACATAGAGGATAGGATAGGCACCCTTGTGTTGCTTATAAACAGGAGATGACCATAATCCGTTGGCAGCAAGGTCGGGATAGAATTTGCGAACAAAGGCGCTTGTGGTGCGGGTTCCACCCCAGCCACTGGCAACACCGAAATCTGCGGGTGCCATGCTTCCACCGATTCCGGCGCGAACGATGAAGGTGGTTCCACCCCAGGTCTGAGTGTTCGATCCGTCGAACCGGATGCTGAAGATGTTTTCCGAACTGTTTTCATTGTCAGCAAGGAAAAGATCTTCATATTGCGGTTCAAGGCTGTATCCGGCATTCATGATATTTTTACAGTAGGTAATACACTCGGTGTATTTATCGACGCCGATATAAACTTTGGCATTAAGGTACAGTTTGGCTAAAAGCGCCCATACGGCACCCTGATCAGCACGTCCCAGTTCATTGGTACGGGGGGCGCGCATCAGGGGTTCGATGGCCAGGAGTTCGCTTTCGACGTAAGTAAAGAGTTTATCGCGTTTGATTTGTGGCGGGAAGAATTTCCCGGCCGGATCATTTTCGGTTATAAAAGGAACGTTGCCGAAAAGATCGAGGGCGTGATAATAACTCAGTGCTCTTAGAAAGCGTGCTTCGGCCCTGTATCTCACAACTTCTTCACGGTCGGCTCCATTGATGCCGCGTTCATTGAGTTTGTCGTCTGAGGATTCACGGATGAACTCATTGCATTGGGATACCTGGAAGAAGATCCTGTAATACATGGCAGCCACGAAAACGTCGCCGGATCCCCATTTCTGAGCGTGGAAATCTTTAATGGTCTGGTCATTCCAACCAATGACGGCTTCGTCGGTAGGCAATTCCTGGTGATACCAATAACCTCTGAGGTATTCACCGAATCCTTCGTCGATCCCGCTGATATCAGCGTTTCCTGCAGGGCCCTGTTGTCCGGAAACAGAAAGACCGGCATAACATTTGGCAAGGACCTGTTTATAGCCTGCGGCAGAGGTGTAGACATTGTTCGGGGTCATGTCCCGCGGGTCAATAGGCAACGTATCCAGATCCTTGACGCAGGATGCAAGAAACAAGGTGGTTGCCAGAAACATGAAAGTCAATTGATATATTCGTTTCATTTTTTTCATTTTTAAAGGGTTAGAAGACCAGGTTTACACCCAAAACAAAGACCCTTGACCGCGGATACATGTTGTTGTCGATACCTACCGAAGAACCGAGGTTTACTTCAGGATCAAGTCCTTTGTAATTGGTTATGGTAAATACATTGTTCACGGTTAAGGAAAGGCGGAGATTAAGGGTGTTCTTGATCAGATTACCAAAATCGTAAGCCAGCGTAAGGTAATCCAGCTTGAAATAGGAAGCGTTCTGCACGTAATAATCCGACAGGTACTGGTTGTTGGCAAAGTTAACATCGTAAACATCGGAGGTTACATTGCTCAGGTATGGACCTTCAGGACGATAGAGGTTGGAATAGACGCCGCGGTTGGAGGAGACGTTGTTGTAAACATAGTTTCCAATGGCGGCATGACCAGCTGCTGACAAGCTGAGTTTCTTGTATGACAGCGTGGTGGAAACACCGTAGGTCGAAGTCGGGTTGGCGCTGTGATAACGATAACGGTCGGCATCGGTAATCTTTCCGTCTTCATTGCGGTCAACATACAAACCTTCGATCGGATTGCCATTGGCATCGTAAACCTGTTGGAAAACATAGAAGGAATACATCGGGTAACCCACGCTCTGGATCTGTACCGTATTTCCGACGCCACCGCTGATACCACCAACAAGGACACCGGCATAATTGGGATCATCGTTCACGGTCAGTTTGGTGATTTCGTTCTTGTTGGTCGTAGCATTGAGATTGATATCCCATTTCCAGTCTTTGGTGGAAATGGCTTTCAGTCCAAGGTTGAATTCCCATCCTTTGTTCTGCATGTCGCCGATATTGGTCCAGACATAGTTGGAAAGGTTCGTGCCTGCAGGGACCGGGACGTAGCAGAGCATGTCGGTGGTCTTGCGGATATAATAATCAATAGATCCCGTGATCCGGTCGTTCAGGAAGCCGAAATCAATTCCGACGTTGGTAGTGGCAGTGGTCTCCCATTTCAATCCGGCGTCATAAGCATTGGCACGTAGGGTTGTATAGTACACATTACCAAACTGGTACATGGCAAACTGATCGCTGGCCGTATAGATAGGTAAGGAAGGATACCAGTTGTCGCCCAGGTCCTGTTGACCGGTTTTTCCCCAGCCTACACGGAGTTTAAGTTGGGACACGACTTTGGAGTTCCTTAGGAAGACCTCTTCATTGATTTTCCATGCCAAAGCGGCAGAGGGGAAGAGTCCCCAACGGGTATCTTTGGAGAATTTGGAGGAACCGTCATCGCGAAGGGTGAAAGTAAGAAGATAGCGGTCAGCCAGGGTGTAATTCAAACGGCCGTAGAACGAGACCAGGTAATATTCTTTCTTGGCTTTGACATCGCTTGTGTAAGCCGGATCATGGGGCACGTTACTGTTGTGATTGTTGGCTTCAAAATAGAAGTGTTGCCAGGAGTAACCGGCCATCACATCAAATTTGCTGCGGATCGATTTGACATCTTTTGTATAGTTCAGGTAAAAATCCAACACCTCGTTGTTTTTGTCCTGATCATAAGTATTGTCGGTGCCTTTTGAAGAATAAACCCAGGTAGCATAAGGAGGAACATATACTGTTCCCTTGCTCTTTGAATAATCGATACCCATATTGAGTACTGCTCTCAAGTCGGGAAAGAAAGGCAATTTATAGTCGAGTTGCAGGTTTCCCAAAAAGCGGTTGACATGGGAATTGTCGTCGCGGAGTTGGAGCAATGCCACGGGGTTCGATGTGGCCTGTCCGACAGGAAGGGTGTCGCCTGGTTGAAGCCATCCCCAGTAATCCCCGAAATTGTTGGTGGCGGTCACCGGTTTGGTGGGGTCGAAGGCAATGGCAGATCCAATGGCGCCGTTGTCGGCAAAATGGTTTTTTTCATATAAATATTTCGCATTCAGGTTGACCTTCAGGTGATTTTGGAAGAAGGCGGGATTGATGTTCAGCCCGATGGAAGTGCGTTGCATGTTATCGGTTTTGAGGATCCCGTCCTGGTACATGTAACCCACCGAGAGACGGTAAGGCATGGTGCTGACAGCACCGGAGATTGCAATGTTATGGTCGGTGCTGATCCCGGTACGGAAAATCTCTTTCTGCCAGTCTGTACTGTTGACTGAATCGAGAAGCCCGAGGACGGCATTATTCCCTGAGTAACGTTGCTTCACCAGGGAGCGGAAATCATCTGCACCTAACACTTTATGCGTTCTGGGGACGGTAGCAATGGAGACATTACCGGAATACTCGAGGCCAATTTTTTTTCCTCCGGCAGTACCTTTTTTGGTTGTAATGATGATAACCCCGTTGGATGCACGCGATCCGTAAATGGCCGTCGCAGAGGCATCCTTCAATACCGTGTAGGTTTCAATGTCGTCAGGGTTCAACATACTGAGGGTACCACGTGCACCGGAAGTACTGGTGTTATCGATGGGTACACCGTCGATAACGATTAAAGGATCATTGGAGGCGTTGAGGGATGAACCACCGCGGATCCGGATCACGGCATCCCCGCCGGGAGCGCCACCCAAAGTGGTCACCTGTACCCCTGGGATCTTCCCAACGATTAATTGTTGCGGGGAGGAAATAAGCCCCTGGTTAAAACTCTTTTTATCAATGGCAGTGACCGAACCGGTAGCATCTTGCTTCTTTACTGTACCGTAACCGATGACCACGATCTCATTCAGGCTGCTGACACTCGCAGCCAAAACAATATCAATCTTCTTATCACCGGTAAAAGCCCTCTCCTGCGTCTGGTAACCGACATAAGAATAAACCAGGACATCACCCGGTTTTACTTTTATAGAATAATTCCCGTCAATATCGGTGACCGTACCCATTGTAGTATTCTTAATCACAACAGTAACGCCCGGTATTGAACTTCCGTCCGTTGCATCTGTCACTTTCCCGCCCACCGAGAATTCCTGAGCGTATACTGCTGATGCCGAAACAAAAGCAAACAGAAGTAACAGAAAACGCAACCATAGTATTCGTTTCTTCATAGGGATGAATTTGTAAAGGTTAAACATTCTGTTAATTGATTTCTACTATTTATGTTGGGTTAGATTGGCCTGATATGTTTATATGTATTATACAAAATATAGAACCTGCAAATATATAAATTTTATTCAATGAATGAATTTTTCTTTCAGCCCTTTCATTGACACAATGTAAACAATCGAAAATCCAATAAATCAACAGTTCGGGTTCATTAAATACTATTCTGGCCAATAATCAATATCTTTGCAAAAAGAATTCCCCGGAACCCTCATTTCGTTAATAAAAAAAAAACAATTCCCCGATGACAACATTCAGAAGATCAACCGGTATGCTGTTGATGATGGCGTTTGGAATTTTCCTTGCAGGAAAACTTACCGGACAGGTTATCGTAACCAATCCTCCTTTCCCCGTTGATAACGACTCAGTCACCATCCTTTTCGACGCCACCCAGGGAAACGGAGAACTGATGAATGTGGCTCCCCCCA
>CALMDO010000293.1 GCA_937862805.1 uncultured Bacteroidota bacterium | reverse complement strand
CTTTTAGCTGGATTTCCCGGGTACCAGCTACATGGCTTGTAAGCGGGGCCCTGCCGATTGAAGGGGCTGCAGCGCCACATGGAAAGTTACCATCGCCTTTAGGGATAGTAATTTTGTCTTTGCCAGGTCCGATTATTGATGCATTCCAATTCAGGGCCCCGTCTCCTGTATTCTGCACCGTGATAACGCGGGTAAAAAATTCTTCAATTTGCACTATTTCAGTGATTTCCAGTGGATTGATAACCATAGTCGGAGCGGTTAGTGCAAAATCCCGGATTAACGTGTCATTACCCGCAATGGTGATACTGTCGGCAACTGGATTGAAGCCCTCTTTGTTAACTGTAAGGAGGTAGATACCCGATTCAATGCTATCACAGGAATAGAGGCCATTGGTGTCTGAACCGGTTATAAAAGTTTGACCCTGATCGTTGATGATGGTGATAATCGCGTTTTCGACAGGAGTGCTGTCGGATAATCTGGTGATAATTCCAGAAAGCTTACCGACTATACTGTTGTAAGTCATGGTATTACCAACGAACAAATAATCGATGTTAAAAGGACTGTAATTAGTCAATTCCGGTGAACAGGTAAACATCGGGGGTTGGTCTGCTATTTTAGGGACGATAGGAATAGGTTGAAATAAGGGTATTACATTTTGACAAGAAGCAGCAATAGCGAATTCGAGAGTTATCAATACCTAGGAGAATTTCAGAAAATTGAATATATATTTCATGATGAATGAATATAGTTATTATTAGGTTTGGCTAAATATATTATTACAAATATATAATGATGCCAGAAAGAATCCAATAACAAATGGCTTTTTCTGAAAATAATTGTAAATCCACTTTCATTACCTTTGCAGCCAAATCAACTGAGTATGGCACAAAGAAGACGGTCCAGATCGTCTGTAAAAAAGGGGAAGAAGGGGTCAGGATGGTTCCGGGGCAATATCTATGCAGTGATGGTATTGAAATTGCTGTTGATGCTGGTCCTTCTTTTTTTATCCCGCATCCTTTTTTACCTGATCAACCTGGGATATTTTTCCAGTCTGTCGTTTACTGAAGCGTTCAGGATCTTCATGATCGGGTTGCGCTTTGACCTTTCGGCGCTGCTGATCTTCAACGCACCCTTTATCCTGATGAATGTCATTCCGTTTAAATTCAGGTATCGCCGTGGATATCAGATAGTTGCCAATATTTTCTACTACACTTTCAATATCATCGCCCTGATGGGCAACTTCATCGATTCCATTTACTTCCGTTTTACCCTCAAACGAACCACTGCCGATATTTTTCAATACCTGGGTGTGGGTGGTGATTTCGATAAGCTGATTCCCCAGTTTCTGCGTGATTTCTGGTATGTGGCGATCATTTTCGTGGTGTTCATCGGGCTGCTGGTCTGGATTGCCACACGATTCAGGGTTTCACCCCCTGCCAAGCAACACAAGGGCGCTGATCCCGGGTTTTACCTGGTCAACATACTCCTTTTCCTTGTCATCGGGGGATTGGCTGTGATAGGGATCCGGGGTGGTTTGCAGTTAAGGCCCATCTCACTGGTCACCGCCGGGCATTACACCACCGCCAAAAATGTACCCTTGTTGCTTAATACCCCTTTTGCCCTGGTTAAAACATTTCGCCATGAGACGCTCAAAGAGGTGAGCTGGTTCCGGAAAGAAAAAGAGTTGGAAAAGGTTTATACCCCGGTTCACCCGGCAAGTGACAAGGCTTTTCGTCCCCTGAACGTGATGATCATCATAATGGAGAGCTTTTCACGCGAACACATTGGTTCAATGAACCGTTCACTCGAAGATGGACGTTACCAGGGATTCACTCCGTTCATGGATTCACTCATCAGGCAAGGTTTTTATTTTGATGCTTTTGCCAACGGGAAGACCTCCATCCAGGGTATTCCTGCCATTCTTTCAGGCATCCCATCCCTGATGAACGAATCGTTGATCCAATCGAACTACGCTACATCACGGTTCACAAGCATTGCAGGATTGCTGAAACCCAAAGGGTACACCACCGCTTTCTTCCACGGGGGTACCAACGGAACAATGGGATTTGACGCCTATACCAGGATGGTCGGATTCGATCGCTACTTCGGAAGGAGTGAGTACCACAATGAGAAAGACTACGATGGGAAATGGGGTATCCGCGATGAAGAATTTTTCCAATTTACGGCACAAACCCTGAATACCCTGGGCCAGCCTTTCGTGGCAGCCCTCTTTTCGCTTTCATCCCATCATCCCTACTATGTGCCAGGAAAATACGCCAACGTGCTTAGAAAGGGAAAGCTTCCCATTCAGCAGAGCATCATGTACTCTGACCAATCCCTGAGGGAATTTTTTCATACCATTCAACACATGCCCTGGTATAAAAACACCCTTTTCGTGATTACTGCCGATCATACATCAGAGGGTTATTATCCATATTATCAGACAGATATAGGGCAATACGCGATCCCTTTGCTCTTTTTTCAACCAGGGGATGAGTTGAAAGGCCGTTCAACCCTTGTTGCCCAACAGACCGATATTCTCCCGTCAGTGATGGATTACCTGGGTTACGATAAACCTTATGTTGCTTATGGCAGCAGCCTTTTCGATACTACCGCTCCTCATTTTTCGGTTCATTACATCAGTGGCCTTTACGGCTTGATCAAGGACAACCATTACATCGAGTTTGATGGCGACCGGGTTACCTCCTTGTATGATCTGCGGGGCGATCCCCTGTTGAAGAACAACCTTGTGACCTCCGATAAAGTAACCCGCGATAAAGCATCGGAATTCCTTAAAGCTTACATTCAGCAATACAATAACCGGATCATTGAAAACAGGTTGACCCTCGACCAATAGCACAGGTCGTGGCGCTTCTCTGTTTTCTGTTTTTGACAATAATTGACTGCCATGGATTTCCAGCGTATTTTATTCATCATCAATCCGGTTGCCGGGACAAAAAAACAGCATGCGATTGAACGGATACTTGGGGAGGAGATCGACCGGACACGGTATGGTTACCAGGTAGTTTACACGGAATTCGCCGGCCATGCCACGGCCCTTAGTCGCCAGGCAGCTGCTGAAGGGGTGGACATCGTGGTCGCGGTAGGAGGTGATGGAACTGTCAATGAGACAGCGACGGGGTTGATCGGTACAGAAACGGCAATGGGGATTATCCCGGTGGGATCGGGAAACGGACTGGCAAGACACCTGGGAATTTCAATGAAGGTCAAAAAAGCGGTGGCTGTCATCAACCAGGGAAAAGTGTCGAAGATCGACACGGCGACCCTGAACGACCAGGTTTTCGTCAACCTGGCCGGCGTGGGATTCGACGCCTATGTGGCCCGTCAGTTTGCCCGGTCGGGAAAACGCGGCTTCTCCACCTATTTCCGGATTACCGCCAACGCTTATAAACGTTATAAACCCCACCGATACACTCTTACCATCGATGGGAAAGTAATCCAGAGAAGAGCTTTGTTAGTGAGTTTTGCCAATTCCAACCAATTCGGGAACAACGCCTCCATCGATTCGAAAGCAAGTCTGGTCGATGGTTACATCGATGTTTGCATCGTGGGAAAAATTCCCTTTTGGAAAACCGGGTTATTGGCGCCCCTGCTCTTTGTGAAAAAATTTGACCAAACCCGCTATGTAGAGATCATCCGGGCAAAAGAGGCCCATATTATCTGGAGAAAAGGAAAAAGCATCCACGTGGATGGAGATCCCAAAAAGATGGGGAAGGAGCTCGTAATGAAAATAAATCCACTGTCGCTGAAGATGATAGTACCATAGACAAAACCTACTGTACAAGATTCAAAACTTTATTCAATTCATAAAAACATTACCCATGTTGACCGCGGCACTTTCGACCACCTTTCACAATCCCGAACTGACGAAGGATATGAAAACGGTGTTGACCGACTGGGGATTGAATCGACAGTTGGCCGGGTACATTGTCGATTTTTCGACCCTGATCATTATCTTACTGGCTTCTATCGTGGTTTACTACGTTGCCAAGTTCATCATCAACCGCATTCTCCGCCGCCTGATCGAGCGATCGGTCAGCAAATGGGACGATCACCTCTATTCGGAGCGGGTCTTTACCCGGTTGGTCATGTTGTTGCCTGCTTTGGTATTGAAAGTTGCGCTGGTTCCCAGTATTTCGAAGTACCCTGAAGCGATCCGTTACATCGAGCTGGGGCTGAACCTGTACATTGTTGGTATCTTTCTGCTGGTGATCAACTCGTTTCTCAACGCTGTTTACCGGATATACGGCGATCTCGAAGTGGCCACCTCAAAACCCATCAAAGGATACATTCAGGTAGCCAAAATCATCATTTTCGTGGTGGGCGGTATCACCCTCGTATCGATCCTGATCGGGCAATCGCCGCTCACGCTTTTAGCCGGGTTAGGCGCCATGTCGGCCGTGCTCTTGCTGATCTTCAAGGACAGCATCCTTGGTTTTGTCGCAGGGGTGCAGCTTTCGGGCAACAAGATGTTGCAAATCGGTGACTGGATCACGATGCCCAAGTACAACTGCGACGGGAACGTGATTGATATCTCCCTGGTTACCGTGAAGGTACGAAACTTCGACAACTCGGTCAGTTTCATCCCGAGTTACGCGCTGGTCTCGGATTCCTTTCAGAACTGGCGGAGCATGGGCGATGCCGGGGGGCGGAGGATGAAAAGGTCGTTGCTGATCGATATCGACACGATTGCTTTCCCCGATGAAAAGGAGTTAGCCGGGCTGGTTTCAAAAAATATCCTGACACAGAAGGTCATTGATCAAAACAAGGGAGCCACCAACCTTGGATTGTTCAGGCAGTACCTTCTTTCCTATCTTCACGCAGTTCCCAACTTAAACAAAGATACATCTCTGATGGTCAGGACATTACAACCAACTGAATTCGGTTTACCGATCGAAGTTTACGCTTTTTATACCCCTCCCGACTGGCAGGAATTTGAAACTTTCCAGGCCCGTTTGTTCGAGCACCTTTTCGCGATTCTACCCATGTTTGGGTTAAAGGCTTTCCAGCGTCCTTCGGGAAGTTATATCACGAAAACAGGGGGTGAAGGCTAATGTTATTATCTTTGCATTTTCATTCCTTGTTCAAATAGATCATTCATTATAAAATTTTTAGCTATGGCATTCAATCTTCGCAACCGAAATTTTTTAAAAGACCTGGATTTCACACCGGTCGAAATCAAATTTTTACTCGATCTGGCCATCGAGTTGAAAAAAGCCAAATATGCCGGTACTGAACAACCCCGGCTGAAGGGTAAGAACATCGCTCTGATCTTTGAGAAGGCTTCTACCCGTACCCGTTGTGCTTTTGAAACGGCTGCTTTCGACCAGGGGGCCAGGGTTACTTACCTTGGACCGGAAGGTTCCCACATCGGGAAAAAGGAAACCATGAAAGACACTGCCCGTGTACTGGGCCGGATGTACGATGGCATTGAATATCGTGGTTTCGGACAGTCCATCGTGGAGGAGTTGGGCAAATATGCCGGAGTTCCCGTATGGAATGGTTTGACCAATGAGTTCCATCCCACGCAGATATTGGCCGATCTGATGACCATGATCGAACATTCCGATAAGCCCCTGCATCAGATTTCGTTCGTTTATTGTGGCGATGCACGCAACAACATGGGGAACTCCCTGATGGTGGGCGCCGCAAAGATGGGCATGGATTTCAGGGCTTGCGCTCCCCGGAAATACTGGCCGGAAGAGAAGCTGGTAGCCACCTGCCGTGAAATTGCCGCGGAAACAGGCGCCAGGATCACCCTCACCGAGTCGGTCGAAGAGGGCGTTAAAGGCGTTGATTTCGTTTATACCGATGTATGGCTCTCGATGGGAGAAGCAAAAGAATTATGGGATGAACGGATCCGCGAAATGCTGCCTTACCAGGTGAATGCGAAGCTGATGCAACTCACCGGGAATCCCAAAGTCAGGTTCATGCACTGCCT
>CALMDO010000292.1 GCA_937862805.1 uncultured Bacteroidota bacterium | reverse complement strand
GATCCATCACCACTTCCTGGCAAGCGCCCCTTCCTTTGATGGTCTTTGGCATCCAGTCCGATAATTCCTTCAGCAAGGGCAACAGCTTGAGTTTATCCCACAGCTTCTCTTTGGGACCGGTCACCTGCCGGAAAAGCTGGTCCATCCGTAAGGCTATCGATTCGAGCCGATCTGTCCCTAAAGCGAGCGCCATTCTCCGGTCGGAAGCAAAAGCATTGATCAGCAGGGGGTAAGCAGTTCCTGTCTGTTCAAAAAGGATCGCTTTTCCGCCGTTCTTAACCAACCGGTCGGCAATTTCGGTGATTTCGAGACAAGGGGAAACCTCCTTTTTGACCCGTACCAGTTCGCCTGCTGCATCGAGTTTCTCAATAAAATCAGTTAGAGAAGGATAGGCCATGATCCAAGTAAAAGTGTGTTTTATTCGCCAAACTTTTTGTCACCGAATTTCTCCGGTTTCTTGCCCTGGTATTTTGAGGGACATTTCAACAACAGGCTCTTTGCCACAAAATGATCGCCCTGCATGGAACCAATGATGACCACTTTTTCCGACTTTTCAAAATCCTGGGGTTTGGCGTTGTTATAGACCACTTTTCGTTCGTTTCCTTTTTCATCGACCATATAGAAAGAAAACTGGTTGGCATTGACCACCGCATCATAAGTGATGGGTTTGAATCTGTTCAGGGTGCCGATAATATGAAGCTCTTTTCCCGGGTTCGCTGAAGCTTCGCTAAAATCGGAATAGGTGCCCGCATCGGTCATGGTGGTGATGACCACTGCCACAATGGCGACCAGGGCCAGGATCAGTATGATGTGCTTTGCTTTCATTCTTTTTCCGTGCTGAATTTATCCTCAACTTCCCTTTCCAGTTTGCTCAATTTCCGGTCCATCAGGTAGAGGTACACCATGATTCCGACCAGGATAAGTGCCAATACAGCAACTACAACGAAAATTTTTCCAAAAGTGTCAAACATGGGGAGCTGTTTTATGTTTTATCATTGATCGGGGCATCATCCTCCAGGTGATTCCGAAGTTTTTTCATTCTCACCCTGATCTCCATGATCCAGAAACCCAGAAGGACCCATCCTGCCATGGCGGGGTAAAACACAATACGCATGGGAGGGTCAAGGTGCATGGGGAGTACCGGTGAGTTGTCGCGCCCCGGATGGATGCTTTCACCCGAAA
>CALMDO010000291.1 GCA_937862805.1 uncultured Bacteroidota bacterium | reverse complement strand
TGGACCAACCCAAATTTCCCATTCTGAACCGCGACCTGAACTGGCTCTATTTCAACGCGCGGGTGCTACAGGAAGCGGCCGACAACCGCAATCCCCTGCTGGAAAGGTTGAAATTCCTGGGTATCTTTTCGAATAACCGGGATGAGTTTTTCAGGGTGAGGGTAGCTACCCTCAACAGGATGCTGAAAGTAGAACCTTTGCCACACGAAAACCCCGAACTGGCCAAAAGCACCCTGAAAGCGATCGGAGAATTGGTTGAAAACCAGGAAAAAGAATTCATGCGGGTGTACAAACACATCGTCGGTGAACTGAAAAACCATAACCTCTTCATTATTGACGAAACCCAACTGACATCCGGCCAGGGACAAGCAGTGCTGAAATACTTCCAGGAACAGGTCAGGGCGCACCTTTTTCCCATCATGATCAGTAACCTGAAAGATATCTCCTCACTTCGGGATAAATCGATCTACCTGGCCGTGAAACTGGGGCGTAAAGACAGGGCGCTTAAGGAAAATTATGCCCTGATCGAATTACCGACAAAATCGGTCTCACGTTTCTATATTCTCCCTCCCGAAGGAGAAAAAAGATACATCATCCTGCTGGATGATGTTATCAGGTACTGTCTTTCAGAGATCTTTTCCATTTTTGGTTACACTCTCTTTTCTGCTTACACGGTGAAAATCACCCGCGACGCCGAAATCGATATCGATACCGATGTTTCTAAAAGTTTCCTGGAAGTGATGCAGGAGAGTCTCAAACAAAGAAGGCGGGGCATACCGGTGCGGTTCGTTTACGACAACTCGATGCCTGAAGACCTGCTCAGGACAATCAGCAAACGACTGGAAATCACCAAAGATGATCCGGTAAGGGGTGGCGGGCGTTACCACAATTTCAAGGATTTCATGGGTTTCCCCAACCTGGGGCACCGCGAACTGGAATATATCCCCATGCTCCCGCTCCGGCACAAGGACCTTCCACTCAACCATAGCATCCTCCAGGCAATCCGCCACAAAGACATCATGCTGCATTACCCGTACCAGTCGTTCCAATACATCATCGACCTGCTCAGGGAAGCATCCATCGATCCGAAGGTACGTGCTATCAAAATGACCATTTACCGCGCTGCAAGAAATTCCAACGTGATCAACGCCCTGATCAATGCCGCCAGGAACGGGAAGTCAGTGACGGTCTTCATGGAACTGCAAGCCCGGTTTGATGAAGAAGCAAACATCTTCTGGACCGGCAGATTGCGCGAAGAGGGAGTGAAAGTCATACACAGCATCCCGGGATTTAAGGTCCACTGCAAACTGCTGCTGATCCGCAGAAAAGAACATACCGCTAACTATTTCTATGGTTTCATCGGTACCGGGAATTTCAATGAAGATACAGCAAAAGTGTACGCGGACATCAGCATTCTGACCGCAAACCAGAAGATCTGTTCCGAGGTTGATAACGCTTTCCATCTGATGGAAGAAAATTACCGGCCTTACAAATTTAAAACCCTGATCGTTGCCCCGTTCAACATGCGTAACTTCTTTATCAAGATGCTGAACAAGGAGATCAGAAATGCAAAACTCGGGAAAGAAGCGTGGGCTATCATCAAACTGAACAGCCTGGTGGATGAAAAAATGGTAAAAAAGCTCTACAAAGCCAGCCAGGCCGGCGTTAAGATACAACTGATCATCCGGGGCATCTGCACGCTGGTTCCCGGCCTCCCCGGCGTAAGCGAAAACATCACCGCCATCAGTATCGTGGACCGTTTTCTGGAACATGCCCGGATCATCGTCTTTGGAAATGGCGGAAACCCACAATACTACGTCACATCGGCCGATTGGATGGTGCGCAATTTCGACAACCGCATCGAGGTAGCAACCCCGGTTTTTAACCCTGCCATCCAGGAACAATTAAAAGCCATCCTTGATATCCAACTGAAAGACAACGTGAAGGCACGCCTGCTCTATCCCGGTCATATCAACGAATACAAAGAAACCGACGACCCTCCTGTCAGGTCCCAGGAGACCATCTATCAGTATTTTAAACAACAAATCTCGCCCGATACATAACAGCAACGCATTG
>CALMDO010000290.1 GCA_937862805.1 uncultured Bacteroidota bacterium | reverse complement strand
TCACCTGGTGGGTCAGCTCATGGCTCATCAGCCACTGCATCCTTTCGTTGGAAGGAACCACCCCATAAGTATAATCAAAGGGAGAAACACCAATATTCAAAAAATTCCATGGAATCACCATAGTACCGCCGTTCCCTACATCCGAAAAATCATTGAAGAGGATGTTGGTCTCACCCGTGGGATCATAATCCCAAAAATTCTTGTGAAAGGCCAAAGCGTTTTCAAAAGACCTGACCGTGTGAGGAACCAGGTAGGAGGTGTTTTTATCCAGAAAAACCAACCTGACATTGTCGGTCTGGTACTTCTGAAGCATCGGTTTTTTCTGTGCTGCAAGCGCTGCCGGAAAGAGAAACAGCAATGAAACCAGAACCTTTTGACACAGCAAAGCCGGTATTCGCTGAAAGTTCGGCATTTTAAATGCATTAAATGCGATTCGAAGATAAGAAAAAGTCTGAAAAAAAATCTGAATAAAAAAGGGCAGTGAACTTTCCTGTTTATTTCAGGAGATCGCTGCCCGTGATCGGTTGTCCTGCAATTCACAACCGGGAACCCTTTGGTTTGTAACGGTTATTCGACGCGGGTCCCTGAAACCATGCCGTTCAGCTCCTGGCGGCCTCCCATAAACATGGAGCCAAATGACATTGAACCGAGATTGGCCGCCGATAAAGCCGATGAAAGAGGGTTGGAGCTCAAAAAGGAACGTACCTCCTGTGAATAGAATAGGTAGTTTAATTGCATCGCCGGTTGGTAAAGGTTCATTCCCTGGTTCGACAGCACCCCGATTCCTGCGATAACTCCGATGGTTTGTCCTGATAAGAGCGCCGACAGATCTTCCCTGGAAAGTATTCTTTCAAGCTGAGGCTTGCTGCAAACCAGAAACTGCATCCGGGGCCGGTCATAAACAACGACCTGCAACTGACTCATCATTGCGCCGGACTGAAGTTTTGATTGCACGACATTCCCCATTTCCACCCCACTGATTTGCTTCTCTAACTGAGTCGCCGATTCAACGGTCAACGCGCTTCCAAGAATTAACTTTTCCAGTGCCTGCCCGTTCAATAAACTTTTAATATTCTCCTGCGAACCCACCGATAACGTTCCGCTCCGGAGTTCATTCTGGCTCATGAGCGCATTGAGCGATTGCTGTGAAGAAAGGGCATAGCTACATAAAGTGGCACACATGGGTTTGTCCTGAAGCAGACCCGACAACTGGATCCCGCTGATCAACAGTTGGTCACGGATTGATTTCAGGTTGGTCAACTCTGTTTGTTTCGATTGCAGGGTCTTGCTTGAGAGCATGAAACTGTCCATTGTGCGAAAAGCTTGCTCCAGGATGGAATCTTTCTCGTTCAATTGGGTTACATACGTTCCAAAGGCGCGCAGGTTCATTTCCACATCTGCCGATTCATCCGACTGGTCTTTGAGGTAAAAACCGGTAAGCATAGAAATGGTGGTACGCAAGGTTTTGTTGTTGTTTCGTATGAAGTCAGAGAAGTCGGCCATGGCCGAAACCGTCGCGCATTGTTCAGGTTTGTTGCAAATACCCTCCGATTTGTAAAGGTCAACACAGGAATCCATCTTGGCGCTCAGATCCTCTGTGAAAAGTGAAAAATAGATCAAACCCTGGATCATCGACCTGAGTTTTCCCGTATCCGAAACCAATTCGCTGCGTAGCATGATATCCTGTTCCGTCATCTGGGTTTTACGGTATTTATCTGCCTTACCGAAAGTTCCGGAGGTGATTCCTTTAAAAACTGAAGGGAACATAAACGAGATGGCAATGATAACGACTGCTGCTACGATGACGCTGCCAATGATAATTTTAGTTTGCCTTTTCATATCCTTGAATTTTTAATTGTTATTCCTTGTTGACTCTTGCTGAATTCTGGTAGACCGGGGTATCATTCTGATAGATCTTGAACTCAATGTCGTGAGGAAGTTTGTTCTTGTTGAGAAGTTGAATGATGAGTTTGTTATCCCCCGTGTTGTTGATTTGCACAAAATTGGATGCTGTCATGGTGGTGGTCTGGGAATTCACATTGATATTCTGGATATTGATCACCTGAAAACTGTTGG
>CALMDO010000289.1 GCA_937862805.1 uncultured Bacteroidota bacterium | reverse complement strand
AACTACGCGAAACAGCACTGGGATGTACTGACAACCTGGGCCAACTACCTGCTTCAAAATGGGCTCGATCCCGAAAACCAGCTTTGCACCGATGATTTTGCAGGTCATCTTGCCCACAATGCCAATCTTTCAGTTAAAGCCATTCTGGGCGTTGCCTGTTACGGACAACTGGCACAAATGCTTGGCAAAACCGACATTGCTCAAACCTACACTGCGAAAGCCCGTGAAATGGCCGCCCAATGGGAGAAGATGGCTAACGATGGTGATCATTACCGGTTAACATTCGACCAACCCGGAACCTGGAGCCAAAAATATAACCTGGTTTGGGACCAACTTCTCGGGCTCCATATTTTCCCAAAGGAAATTGCTCAAAAGGAAATAGCTTATTACCTCACCAAACTAAACAAATACGGATTGCCTCTGGATAACCGGAAAACCTATACCAAAGCCGATTGGATCATCTGGACAGCAACGCTGGCCGATGATGAAGAAACCTTCCGGAAAATTATTGATCCGGTACATTTGTTTGTTAACGAAACGCCCAGCCGCGTGCCCATGACCGACTGGTACGAAACAACCGATGCCAAACAAGTCGGCTTCCAGGCCCGGTCAGTGGTTGGAGGTTATTTTATCAAAATGCTTGAAAAAAAATAATTCTAAATGAATATGAAGAAGACTTTCTTACTCCTTTTGGCTTTCTTAATGATAATGGGAGTAGCCAATGCAAAACCCAACAAACCCATCGTGGTGGCGACCTATAACTTGCGACAAAACAATCCTGTCGATGGAATAAATGCATGGCCAAACCGAAAAGAGACAGTGAAAGGGTTGGTCCGCTTCCATGAATTCGACATTTATGGAACCCAGGAAGGATTCCTTGGTCAGTTAAAAGATCTTTGTGAAGTGGAAGGATTTGCCTATACGGGTCATGGCCGCGAAGATGGGATGGATAAGGGAGAACACGCAGCCATTCTGTACAAAAAAGAGCGGTTTACACTGCTCGATTCAGGCGACTTCTGGTTAAGAGAAAATCCTGAACAACCCGGACTTGGCTGGGATGCAACCTGTTGCAACCGGATATGCTCCTGGGGGAAATTCAAAGATTTGGAAACATCCAAAGTGTTTTTCTTTTTTTGCGTTCATTTTGATCATCAGGGCGTTGTGGCCAGGGTAGAATCAGGAAAACTGATGGTTAAAAAGATTCAGGAAATCGCCGGGGAAAAACCAGTAATCTGTGTGGGCGACTTTAATTCAACGCCGCAAACCGAACAGATCAAAACCATGCAAACCCTTTTAAAAGACGCTCGTCAGGCATCGGCAACGCCTCCATACGGGCCGGTAGGAACATTCAACGGGTTTAAATTTGACTCTCCGTTGACTGAACTGATAGACTACATCTTCGTAAGCCCAACGATCGATGTTTTGAAATACGGAGTATTGACAGACAATGTAGAACGGAGGTATCCGTCAGATCACCTGCCGGTAGTTGCCAAAGTGGTTGTCAAATAGTTTACAACGGATTAAACCGGACCAGTGGCAATGATGTCAGGCAATGATTATTGCCCGGCATAAATGATGGAAACAATCCCGAGGATAAAGAGGAAGAACATCCACATCAGCATCCTGCCGGTTCCTTTGGGTGCATTTTTAAATTCTTTCCAGATAAACACCCCCCACAAAGCCGCAACCAGGGTTGCCCCCTGGCCTAATCCGTAAGAAATGGCTGCACCAGCTTTTCCTGCAGCAATCAGATTGAAAGAGTTGCCGATGCCCCAGATCAGGCCGCCCAGCACCCCGACCAGGTGAATGGAGAAGTTCCCTTTAAAATAGGTCCTATAATTGGTCGGTTCACCACTTATGGGCTTCTTCATCAATATGGTATTGAAAATGAAGTTACTGAGGAATATCCCTATGGCAAAGACCACCATAGCAGTGTAGGGTGTCATCTTACCTGCTGCCGGCGTCACGAAATTGTCAAGATCCATGGAAGCAGCCACAAACCGGTAAAAGAACGACATCAGCAGGCCCGCCAGAACCGAGATGAGAATTCCTTTTGAGGTGACTTTCTGGCTGCCTTTGGAAGCTTTTCTGTAAGCGAAGGCATTGATTATGATAGCTACGGTAACCAGACCCACCCCAAGGAATAAAAACAGGGGATCCCCTTTC
>CALMDO010000288.1 GCA_937862805.1 uncultured Bacteroidota bacterium | reverse complement strand
TGACTTACTGGTTGGAAATCTTTTCCGGTCAGACCCTTCGCGGTGAACCGCTTTCGAACGGAATTGTACTCATTTGGCTCATGGTTTTCTTTATTGTAGCCGGGTTCTGCATGTTTCCGCGGTACAAATACCTTCTGAAAACCGACAAATTCCAGGGTAAAATCTGATCTTATGGCAACAAAGAAGGGGAACGGGATGACTACTTTCCATTTTTTTCGGGCAGAGCTCAGGGAGTCTTTCCAGGATGCAGGGACTGTCTTGATTTTTATTGTGGCTGCGCTTCTCTACCCTATGGTATATTCTGTGGGCTATGTCAATGAGACGATTCGTAATGTTCCGATAGCGCTGGTCGATTTGGATCATACCTCGATGAGCCGGCAGTTTGGCCGGATGCTGGATGCCACCGAACAGGTCAGTATCGCATGCCATCCGGGAAGCATCAAAGAGGCAGAGCAGCTTTTCTACCAGCAAAAGATCCATGGAGTTATCCTGATTCCTGCTTCCTTTGAAAAGCAGGTTTTAAGCGGCAATTCGTCGCGGGTAACGGTATATTGCGATGCCGGCCGGTTCCTGGTCTATAAACAGGTTTTTACGGCAGCCACTTATGTCACCGGAATGGTGAATGCCGGGGTGGAAGTCAGGTCATCACTCGTTCAGGGGAAAAACTGGAACGCGGCGGTAACGCAGGTTGAGAAGATGAATCCTCAGGTTTTTGACGTGTACAATCCTTCTTCGGGTTACGCGACCTTCATTGTGCCGGGGATCCTGATCATCATTATTCAGCAATCGTTGCTGGTGGGTATCGGACTTTTATATGGTAAACACAATGAACAGAAATATCGGCCCGACCTTGTTCCTGCAAACACATGGACACAGGGGATAAGGGTTTTATTGGGTAAATCAATGGCTTATACCACACTGTATCTGGTCACGACATTGGTCACGTTGGTCTTGTTTTACCATTGGCTCCGCTTTCCCGATCTTTCGGGGATTTTCGCGGTGTATCCTTTGCTGGTTATGTATCTGTTTACCATCTCTTTTATGGGATTGGCCGTTTGTTCCTGGTTTACCAAAAGGGTACAGGCTTTGATGTTCCTGGTTTTCCTTTCTCCGGTTGTTTATTTCCTGACCGGGGTTCCCTGGCCTTTGGAGTTGCTCCCGCACGGTGTCAGGTGGTTGGGGTACCTCTTCCCGACGACGCCCATGTTACCGGCCTTTATCAAGTTGCGCATCATGGGAGGAGGATGGGAATCAATGAGGTTTGAAACGATGGTATTGTGCTTACAGATGACAGGTTATTTCATACTTGCACTCGTTTCCTATAAAGTGGTATCATTAAAACAAGGCAGGAAGGAGATGGTATCCGAACCGGCTCAAATAGGATCTTAAAGGCACAGGCAACTTCTTCATAATGGATTTTGGTTAATAACGTTCTTTATATCCGAAAGCCTGTGCCTTTTTTCTTTTCTCTCTTTTGATTTTTCAGTAGTTTTATTGGTTCAACCTCTTTAGTATGCACCGGGAGAAGGAGCAATAAAAAATCCCGAAATGCCAACAGATATTGATCATTTCGGGATTATGTGGAGAATAGGGGAGTCGAACCCCTGACCTTTAGACTGCCAGTCTAACGCTCTAGCCAACTGAGCTAATCCCCCGTTGAGGGTACAAAAGTATAAATTTTTTTTGGATGAAACGTCTTTTTGTAGCGATAAAAACAGAACCAGACCTGGTCTTTCTTCAAAAGTATGGTGAGCTGCGTGCGGCATTGCGCCATGAATCGATTAAATGGGTGCAGGAGCAGTCGGTGCATGTTACCTTGCATTTTTTTGGTGAGACCGATGAGCAGAGGATCCCGCTGATCTGTAAAACGTTGAAAGAAGTAGCGGAAACGACGAACTCATTCATGCTCCGTCTTGAGGGTTTGGGAATTTTCGGCAGTGTTTATGCTCCGCGGGTGATCTGGACGGGATTGGCCCCGCAGAAGGAGATCCTGGAATTGATGAAGCGGGTGAAAGCCGGCTTGGCGGCATCGGGTTTTGAAATTGACCAGCAGAACCTGGTACCGCATCTTACCCTGGGCCGGATCAAAATGTTGCAGGACAAGGTTCTTTTTCAGCGGGTTATTGAGCGCTATAAAGATTTATCATCTGCGGGCGAGATGGCCGGGAAGATGATCTTGTTTGAAAGCATCCTGAAACCTTCAGGTCCTGTTTATACCGTACAGCAAGCGTTTCCCTTTAAACACCAATCCCCCTGAATTAATTGTGTAATCCAGGGGGATTGATATTGTTTTCCGGTGATGGCATCTTACTCCTTCGGGGGTTGTTCATATTTCCGTGAAAGGAGGTGATAGATGATCAGTCCAAGGCCGCCAAAGAGGCAAATCATGGAAAAGAAAGCCGGTTCTTCATCAAGGGTAGTATAAACCGTCAGCACTTTTCCCAACAGGATTCCTATTCCGATCCCGACCAGCAGCAATCCCCATTTCAATGATGAAGGCTGGTTTTTATTGGTTTCAAAGATGGTTGCATCGGCGCCTTTCTGGATCAGCGCCAGCCGCTCTTTTTTCCTCACGAAGAGGTAAACTATGCCATAAATCATGGCAAAGAAGGCGACAGGGATTAAAAATTCGTTGCTCATTTCCGTAAAATTTTGGTTTGTGTTTTCCGTTTATGCCTCTTTTGACGCCTCGGTTGTTGGTTGGTTACAAATTAGTTGTCATCAAAGTGGAAATGATAATCATCGTCAAATATGTATTTCTCCTGAATTTATATTAACTTTGTTTGCGGTTTGTAACCTCGGTTAAAACTTACCGTCAGATCCTCCGGATGAAGTACCAGGACGATAGTTATTATATTGATCGCGTGTTGGCGGGGGATACGGCAGCGTATGCGCTGTTGGTTGCCAAGCACAAGAACCTGGTTTTTTCCATAGCCCTTAAAATCCTGAACAACAGGGAAGATGCGGAAGAGTTGTCGCAGGATTGTTTTCTGAAAGCCTACCAGTCACTGGGAACTTTTGAAAGAAAATCAAAATTTTCAACCTGGTTGTACCGGATTGTTTACAATGCTGCGATATCCAAGACCCGGAAGAAAAAAATTGAGTTTGTTCCCATGGACAACTACGTGGTGCATAACTATTCGGAAGATGATTTCACACCGGGTATGGAGGCGATGAATGCGGAAGAACAAAAAAAGATGATGGATCTGGCGCTGGACCAACTGACGACGGATGAAGGTTTACTGATCACCCTATTTTACAAAAGTGAAAATTCTATTGAAGAAATCAGTAACATTACGGGACTTTCGGTGTCTAATGTTAAAGTCCGGCTTCATCGTATCCGTCGAAAGTTGCAGGAAGCGCTGAAAATGATGATGAAAAAAAGCGTTGTTTAAAGAGAAAAACCTCATTGGTATGGAAAAAGATGATTTCGTGAAGGATGATCTTATCGGAAGGTTGATTCAGAAAAATCCCCTGAAGGAGCCTTCACAGGGTTTCGTGGATGCAGTAATGGAAAAGATCCTCCGGGCTCCTGAAACCGTTCCTGTAAAACGCCCCATTTTTCTTTGGATAAAGTCGGCGGTACCATACCTGATCATTTCCCTTTTTTTAGTGGTCATTTTTCTCACTTCCGACCTCGCCTTCTTTAGTTCCTTCCCTGGAAGAGATTACTGGTTCAACACCTTATTGCCCTATATGGAAAATATCTTCGCCGGCATGAAGAGCGCTTTATCTTCCAGGTACGTTTCGATGGCGCTTATGATCGGTTTGTCGGTTGTCTTTCTGTTCCTGGTCGAAAGGGTGATGAGCCGTAAAGGGTTCCTCCGCCGTCACACAATGGTATAAACCGGACTTTTCCGGCAAGGAGCACCTAAGCACCTTGTCTTTCCTTCCACTGCTGTTTGAAGCTCTTCTGGGCAAACCGGGGCAGGGTTCGGCGCGGACCCCACATCTGTTTTCCAAAACGGGTAACCATCTTATTTTTGAGGCCTGCTTTGGGTTTGTCGATCATCCAGCGGTGAAGCATCATTATTTTCCATCCGTTGATGATGATCCGCCAGGTATAAGAGGTATATTTTCTCACAACCGTTTCGTGTCTGTTGTGAAGCAGCAATTCATGCAAAGGAATTTTAACCGGGCATACTTCGGTGCATTTACCGCAGAGGGAGGAGGCATAGCTCAAATGGTTATATTCCTTTAAACCCAGATAATGAGGAGAGATGACCGAACCAATGGGTCCTGAATAGGGCGCTTTGTAAGTATATCCTCCCACGCTGCGGTAAATCGGGCACCCGTTCAGGCAGGCACCGCACCGGATACATGATAAGGCCCGTCGTTGCTCACGAAACCGGAGTAGTTCTGTACGGCGGTTATCCAGCAGGATTACATACATCTCCTCCGGTCCGTCGGGTTCAAATTCAGTACGGGGACCGAAAACGATGTTGTTATAAACGGTGATTTTCTGACCCGTTCCATGCTGTGCCAGCAAAGGTAAAAAGAGGTCCAGGTCTTCAAGAGACGGGATCAGTTTTTCTATTCCGGCAATTACGATGTGGATCTTCGGGAAAGCAATACTGAGCAATCCGTTTCCTTCATTTTCCGTAAGGGCAACTGCACCGGTATCGGCTACCAGAAAATTAGCGCCGGTAATGCAGGCATCAGCACGAACAAATTCGTTTCTGAGTTTTTCTCTGACGAAAGCAGTGATTTGTTCAGGTTTGCTGTCGGCGGGCATGTTAAATTTCTCATGAAATAATTTCGCCACATCCTCTTTGGATTTGTGCATAGCGGGGGTGAGAATATGATAAGGTTTTTCCCCGGAAATCTGGACGATGTATTCACCCAAATCGGTCTCAAAAACTTCCCGTTTATTCTTCTCTAACAATTCGTTCAATTCCAGTTCCTCGGAGATCATCGTTTTTTGTTTGACAATCACCTGGGCTTTCGCTTTCTTCAACAGGTACATGATCTCCCGCTGTGCATCTTTTTCATTGGGAGCCCAGATGACTTTTCCTCCTCTTTTACTGAAATTGTTCTCAAATTCCACAAGGTATTTATCCAGGCTGTTGATCATCTTATGTTTAAGGTTGGCTGCCCGGCGCTTGGCTAACTCTAAGTGCCGAAACTGTTCTTTGCCCCGTGCAACCTGTTCATCATACCTTCCAATGTTAAAATCTAGTCTTTTCCGATGTTCCGGATCAAAAGCTCTTTTTTCAGCATCATCGAGAAACCGTTGAAAAATAGTATTCATCATACTGATTACGTGCAAATTAAATTTTTTCCACTCTTCTTTGATGCCTTCCACCTTCAAAAGCAGTCGTTAAAAATAACTCTGAGTAGCAAATGGCTTCCTCCGGAGAAATGAACCTTGCGGGAAGTATCAGTATATTTGCATCGTTGTGAGCCCGCGCCAATTTTGTGATTTCCTCGTTCCAACATAAAGCAGCCCTGATGTTCTTGTATTTATTGGAAACCATCGCCATCCCGTTTCCGCTACCGCACAATAAGATTCCGAAGAGAAAGCGATGCTGTTCGACCGCTTTTGACAACGGATGTGCTATGTCGGGATAATCAACACTATCCGCTGAATAAGTACCGAAATCCTCCACCTGGTATCCTTTTTCCATGAGATTTTTTCTGATCAGTTCCTTGGTGGTGTATCCCGCGTGATCAGATCCAAGGGCAATTTTTATCTCCATATCATTGATTGTTGATAAAATTTCAGACAAAAGTAAGCATAAAGAAATATCCGTCTATGAATCAAATTTTTAAATTTTTAACCTTGATGTGTTCACAAGTGATTAATTTTGTTGTTAACTTCTAATAAGTTTTACTTTTCAGCAGATGAAATTGAACGGATCAGATTCCTTTGTTAAAAACGGTCTTTTTTTCATTTTCTTTCAACAAATTTTTGCCTTGAATACCAACTGAATTTTTCAACAATCTGACTTTTCAACAACGGTTAATAACAAATCTAATTTTTTTATAATGAAGTAACTAAAAAAATTAAGTTGTTAACAAAATGTTTATTAAAAACAGTTTTTTACAAAATCAATTTTTTAGTGTTTAAAAAATCAACAGTATTAACAGGACATATTAAAATAACAAAAGAAAAGAAATAACATCTTTAATAATATTTTTAAAGAATGAAAAATAAAGAGCAGAATAAAATCATTCGTGAAATTCTTCAAATGAAAAATGAAAAGAATGCCGTGATTTTGGCTCATTTTTATCAAATACCTGAAATACAGGATATTGCAGATTATGTTGGGGATAGTCTTGGACTTGCCCAAAATGCCCGGAACACCGATGCTGAAATAATTGTTTTTTGTGGTGTTCATTTCATGGCTGAAACTGCAAAAATTTTAAATCCCGGGAAAAAGGTTTTGATACCAGATTTGATGGCGGGATGTTCTCTGGCTGATTCTTGTCCGGCTGACCAGTTTGCTGCTTTTATCAGGCAACATCCCGGACATACGGTTATTTCCTACATCAATTGTTCGGCAGCGGTTAAAGCCATGTCGGATATCATTTGTACTTCAAGCAATGCGGAAAAGATTGTCAGGTCATTGCCGGCTGAAGAAAAAATCATTTTTGCCCCGGATAAAAATTTAGGGGGATATCTTAACGGTTTAACAGGAAGGGAGATGGTTTTATGGAATGGAACCTGTGAAGTTCATGATATTATTCAGACAGAGCAAGTTATTAAAATGAAAGAGGAAAACCCGGATGCCTTGTTAATTGCCCACCCTGAATGTCAGGGAGTAATTCTTGAATTGGCTGATTATGTTGGTTCCACCACGGGATTGTTAAATTTTACCATTAAAAACCAGGCAAAAAAATTCATAGTTGCCACGGAAACAGGAGTTATTTATCAGATGAAAAAATCCTCTCCGGAAAAAGAGTTTTTGATTGTTCCCAGAGATAAAACCTGTTCCTGTAATGATTGTCCGTACATGAAACTGAACACGGTTGAAAAGTTGTATTTCTGTCTTCTCCATGAAAAGCCGGAGTTGCAATTGTCTCCGGATCTCATTGAAAAAGCGGGAAGACCTATCCGCAGGATGCTTTCATTATCGTGATTAACAGATGCAAAGGATGAAAAGGCATAACAGTCGGTGTTTTCCAGTGATGTTTGTGTTGATTTTCCTGTTTTTCGGGGTAAAGGGCCAGGATACCCTGAACGGACCCAGGAAACAACAGTTTTTTTATCCGGGGGGAGCACTGTCGAGTGAAGGAACGATGAAAGAAGGAAAGCCTGAAGGGTATTGGGTTTCTTATTACGAGAATGGAAAGATCAAAGCTGAAGGGAACAGAAAAAACTTTGTGTTGGACAGTCTCTGGAAATTTTATAATGAAGAAGGAAAGCTGGTGATGGAAATCAACTATTTTCAGGGAAAAAAAAATGGTTTTAAGAACAGTTACCTCGATAAAGAGATCATCCGTGAAACTTTTCGCAACGATATCAAAGATGGATTTACGCGGTATTACTATCCTGATGGGGCGATTAAAATGGAGGTGCCTTTTGTACAGGGTCAGGAGCAGGGTTTTGGACGTGAATTTGCTCCTGATGGGACCATCATCACCCTCACTGAATACAGAAAAGGATTCATTGTCGATCGTCAGCGGATCAACAGAAAAGACGGAAACGGCCGAAAGCAGGGGAAATGGTATCAATTTTATCCCACAGGCATCATTCAGACGGAAGGGAGTTACAAGGATGATCTGAAGAATGGATACTTCAAGGAATATGCTGAAAACGGGGATTTGCTAAAAATTTATAAGTATGTTGAGGGGGTTCTTCAGCCGGAGGCTGCGGAGATCAAAAAGCCCGATGTTCGGAACGAATATTATCCCGGCGGTAAGATCAGGAGCAGTACGATGTATCGCAACGGGGTTATGGATGGCATCCGGCGGGTTTATGATACCACTGGAAAGATCGAACAAGCTTTTATTTACTGCAACGGCGTCATTACCGGGGAAGGGATTGTGAAGGAAGACGGAAACCGGGATGGTTTTTGGAAAGAGTATTACCCTGATGGCTCTCTGAAGAGTGAAGGTCGGTATGACAATGGAACGACGACCGGGGAGTGGAAATTTTACCATGCGAATGGTAAAACAGAGCAAACCGGAAAGTATAACAAGCAGGGAAAGCCGGAAGGAGTTTGGAGATGGTACTTTCCCGACGGGCAATTGCTCAGGGAGGAGGAGTATCGCCGTGGTCTGCACGATGGTGTTTCTGTTACCTATGATGAGACCGGCATGGTGATTGAAGAGGGAGAGTTTGTGAATGGCAAAGAAGAAGGTTTGTGGATCGAGAAAACCGGAACTACTTATATTAAAGGAACTTACCGCGATGGCCAACGGAACGGGATGTGGTACTATTATTACCTGGATGCCGGTCCCGCGGGGCAGGATTCACTCTGTTTTTATAAAGGGAACTTCATTGAAGACAATCCCGACGGAAGACATTATTCTTATTGGGAAAACGGCAAGGTGAAAGACGAAGGGTTGTATGTCATGGGAAAGCGTGAAGGGGATTGGATGAAATACAATTATGACGGCACCCTGTTTATGATCATTACTTACAGGAACGGTGCAGAGATCCGTTATGACGGAATCAGGATCAAACCCCCGTTTGAAAGCGAGGAGGACTAAATGAAAAAAGCAAAGCAGGAAAAATCGGATAAAAAACAACAGGTCAGGCTCAACAAATACATAGCCAATGCCGGTATCTGTTCAAGGCGTGATGCCGACAAACTCATCGTAGCAGGTGCCATATCGGTCAACGGTAAGGTAGTTACAGAACTGGGAACCAAAATTAGTCCGCTCGACAAAGTAAAGTATGGGGATCAGACCATCAGCCGGGAGGTGCCAAGATACCTTTTGCTAAATAAACCCAAAGGTTACATCACCACTACCGACGATCCTGAAGACCGGAAAACAGTTATGAATCTCATTGCCGGAGCCTGCAAGGAACGCATCTATCCTGTCGGGCGTTTAGACCGCAACACAACAGGGTTGTTGCTTTTCACCAACGATGGAAACATTGCGAAAAAGCTCACCCATCCCCGGTTCGGGATCAAAAAGATCTACCATGCGGAGCTCGACAGGCCATTGACCCGTGCTGATTTCACCAAAATCAGCGAAGGTCTTACATTGGACGACGGTTTTATCAAAGTGGACCTGATTGAATACATCGGTGACGGAAAAGACAAAAAGCAAATAGGGATTGAATTACATTCGGGCCAGAACCGCATTGTGCGGCGGATATTTGAGCATTTTGAGTACAAAGTGGTAAGGTTAGACCGGGTTTATTACGCAGGGCTTACCAAAAAGAATTTACCCAGGGGCAGATGGCGGTTTCTGGAGGAACAGGAAATCAACCTGCTGCTGATGATCAGTTCAAAACCTTGAATAATAAAAGTGAAAATGGTTCCCATAAGTATTTATATTGTTGAAGATGAGCTCATTCTCTCGTCTATTTTAAAGTCACAACTTGAAGGATTTGGTTATGAGATCGTGGGATCTGCTCCTACGGGAGAACAATGTCTGCTTGAAATTGCAGATCTGTCGCAACAGGGGCGGGAACCGGAAATCGTTTTAATGGACATTCATCTAAAGGGAGAAATAGACGGTATTGAAGTTGCTAAAATCCTGATTCAGAAGTTTAACTGCGCCATCATTTTTCTGACGGGCCAAAGTTCAAAAGAGATCTATGAACGGTCGTTCAGGATCAAACCCTTTGGTTATCTGGTCAAACCTGTTGATATTGAGCAGACCAGGATGACCATTGAGATCGCTTCTTATCAGCGAAGACTGGAGCTGGAGAACCGCATTTACCAGAAGGAACTGGAAAAATTGTTGGAAAAGCGGGCCAAAGAAGATTCGCACATGATCAACAGGTACCAGGCCATTGTCGAAAATTCCCCTTTTGGCCTGATGGTTATTCAACAGGATAAAATCGTCTTTGCCAATCATCAGGTTAATGCTATGTTGGACTGCAACGCAGAAGACCTGTTCCAAATCGGCAGAGATGCTTTTCTTGAGCGATGTTGTCCGGATGACAGGGATAAACTTCTTCCGATTTTTGCTCCTGAACCGCTTGTCAGACAGTGTAACCAATGGAAGCCTGTTCGTTTAAAGACGCTCACAGGGGCAGAAAAGTCGGTCAGGCTATGCTTTAAAATCATAGATTTTGAAGGTAATACAGCGATTCACCTGACTTTTTCCGAAATTCCCTGAAAACCATAACCTCTTATGATACGACGAAACAACCTCATTATTTTGTGGCTGGTATTCTTGACCTGGCCCGCATTTTCGCAGGATCCGGTAAGGGATCTTCTGAAGAAAGCCGAAGCGAGCGGCGGCTCTTCCAACAACAACCTGCTGGTTCTTTTCGACAGCACACAGGTCGATATGCAGGAGAGCGGATTGACCTATGTAGTGAATCGGTCGCTGAAGAAGGCATTGACCGGTAAAGGAGCCCTTGATCTGTGCGTGTTCACGACGGGATATGATCCTCAGTCGGCTTATGTTGAGATAAGAAAAGTTGTTGTCTATAAAAAAGATGGCCGGGTGATTGAGCAGGCGACGCCAAGGGTGATGGATTACCCGGCACCCGCGAGGGCTATTTACTGGGGTGCCCGTGAAAAGATGGTGGATGTCGGCCGGGTTGACCCGGGAGATGCGGTGGAGGTCATTACCTTCAGGAAGGGGTTTACTTACGCTTTGCTCGGGGGAGAGGAAGATGATAAATACATTCCGCCCATGCGCGGCCATTTTTATGATATCGTGGAATTTTTCGGTCCGGATCCTGTCTGGAAAAAAGTTTACCAGGTTAGGATTCCCCGCGACAAGCAGCTTCAGTATGAATTTTACAACGGGGCAGCACAAGTCTCTTGTTGGATTGAAAAAGAGAAGGTGTTGTACACTTTTACTGCGAACGATCTCCAACCGATGCCCACTGAACCAAGAATGGTTGCCCTGTCGGATGTAGCGCCGAAACTGCTTTTATCGACCAGCCCCGACTGGCATGCCAAATCAACATGGTTTTTTTCCGTGAATGAAGATTTTGGCAGTTTTGATTCAACGCCGGAGATAAAACAGAAAGTGAGTGATATTTTGAAAGGCGCCCGAAATGAAATGGATTCGGTGTCGCGTCTGACCCACTGGTGCGCTGATGAGATTCGTTATTCCGGAATTTCCATGGGCTGCGGCGAGGGGTTTACCCTTCACAAGGGAGAGATGACATTTACCGATCGTTGCGGTGTTTGCAAGGACAAAGCAGGCATGTTGATCACAATGTTACGCGCGGCAGGCTTTAAATCGTACCCGGCCATGACCATGGCGGGTTCCAGGATCGATTACATTCCGGCTGACCAGTTTAACCATTGCGTCACTGTGGTAAAATTGAGCGATGGCCGTTACCATCTGCTGGATCCGACATGGGTTCCTTTCCTGCGCGAGTTATGGTCGAGTGCCGAACAGCAACAACAGTACCTGATGGGGATACCGGAAGGAGCCGATCTGGAGACCACACCCGTATCGGATCCCGCGAACCATTACCTGAAAATAGACGGAACAGCGGCTTTACTGGCCGACGGTACGCTGAACGGCCAGATCACAGTTATTGCCGAAGGACAATCGGATGGCGCTGTTCGCGGCCTTTTTCGTTACAGTCAGAAGGCCGCCTGGTACCAAAATGTAGAAAAAGAACTTCTCCGGGTTTTTCCCCAGGCACAAGTGACTAAAGTAGATTACAATAATCCTGAAAATTACCTGGATTCCAACATCCGCATCACCATCGGCTATTCCATACCCGATTTCGCCATCGTCTCAGGCAGTAACCTGGTTTTTGTACCGCTAACGGTTGCCGGTATTTTCAAATCATTTCAGGGACATCTTTATTTTGATACGGGATTGAAAGAGAGGAAATACCCTTTCCGCGACCGTTGTTCGAGAAAGGTGGAAATCCATGAATCCATTACCCTGCCTGCCTTTAAAAACCTGGTCAGGATTCCTGCTGCTACAACAACCAGCGGCGATGCTGCTTCTTACACCGGTGGCTACGTGCTGAAAGGCCAAACCCTTCAATTTTATGAGACCTCCATTCTTGGCCGGAGAATCTATCAACCCGAAGAGTGGCCTGCTTTCAGGGAAGTTGTTGAAGCACGAAATAATTACTCGGAAAAACCTGTTATCATTGAATTATGAGCCTTATGAAAAGAGAACTTGTCGCCCTGCTGATACTTATTTCGTCACTAAACTTTTCACTCGTTACACAGGCGCAGGAAGAAAACAGCGATGCCCTCTACCTGAAACTGACCCGTGAATACATTCTGAATCCTGACGGATCGATGGAATACCGGTACATCAAAAAGCAAAAACTGCTTACATACCGCTCTTTTCATAACCTGTACGGGGAAACTTTTATTGTCACGAATCCCGCTGCACAGAGACTGACCATTCATGAGGCCTATACCCTGATGGCCGATGGCAGAAAGATTCCGGTACCGGCTAATGCTTTTAACGAAGTTCTTCCCGGCGTTGCCGCTAACGCTCCCGACTACAACGCGCTTCGGGAGATGGTAATCACGCATACCGGTCTCGAACGCAACGCGATCATTTCCCTTGATTACCGGATCACGACGGCAGCCGGCGTTTTCCCTGCCCTGATGGGGAATGAAGTGTTGGCAGAGTCAGAACCGGTTCGCGAATTGGAGATCATTGTAAAGGTTCCACTCGGCCAAAAACTCTCCTATAAAGTCTTCCATACCGATCTGGCGCCCGAAAAAAGTGTGGAAGGGGCATTTCAGGTTTATACCTGGCGGCAAAAAAACGTGCCTTCCATCTCGCCGGAAGAGAACCAACCCGGAGGACTGGAACAATATCCCAGGGTACTATTCTCCACGGCAACTGACCGCGAGAGCGTCTATTCCTTCCTTACCGGCCAACCCGCTTTCAGCTTTCAGCTTTCAGAGACCCTGAAAAGTTCTTATGCAACGATTATGGCTAAAACCAACGATCAACCTGCCATGATCCTTGAACTTCAGGAAAAGGTGGTGAACGACCTGCGACGGTATCCGGTTCCGTTCAAAACAGCCTTGTACCGTTGCCGTACACCTGAACAGGTATGGAACAGCAACGGAGGCACTGTGGTCGAAAAAGCCGTTCTTCTGGCAGCCTTGTTACAATCTGCAGGAATTGATGCTTTTCCTGTAGCCATCACCCGGAGTTCCATTTCGGATGATAAAAGCGGAAACTTCGACGAAATAGAGGATTTTGCAGTGAAGGTCCATTGCAACGGGTTGGGTGACCCGGTTTTATCAGTTACCTCAATGAACCCTGTTTCTCTTGATGTTTCGATGGCAGGCAGGAGTTTTATCCCCTTGGTGGCCGGAAAAAAATTGTCTGTTGCCGCTTCGGGCGATCCCTTGGGGAGGGTGGCATTTGAAGGAACCTGTATTGTCTCTTCAGATCCCCGGCTCACCGGAAGCGCCGAACTCCGCATGGAAGGTTATGCCTGTCCGGTAAATGCGATGGTGCGCGACAAAAACAAGGCAAGGAATACCCTGACGGGAAGCATAAAGGGTAAGGATTTTAAAGAGATCACGCGGAGTGAAAGTGGTGAACGATCGATTTCACAGACTTATACGATAGAATCGGACCATCCTTTCAGAAAAGACACTAACTTTTTCTATTTTACGCTGCCGGGAAATTCCGGTGGTGTTGATGGATGGGGTATCAAAGCGCTTTCTTCACAAAGGAGCAAGCGTTATGAAATTCCCGCTTTGGCAGAAGAAAATTACCGTTTGAACATAACCTTGCCTGTGACATTGACTCTTTTCACCCCGCAGAAAAAATTCACAGTGAAGAATCCTGCAGGTTCCTTTACCTGGGAGGTTGTCGAAGAGAAGGGCAAGGTGACAGTCATCCGGCAGGTCCGGTTCAAAGAAAGGATCATCACTCCTGAAAATTACGGATCTTTCAAGGTGTTGATGGATTACTGGAACAATCCCCGGTATCGGGAACTGATTTTCAGGGAGGTGAAATGATAACCCTTTAGTGGGTAATGATCCTTCCCAGTCCCTGGTTGTTGATGCGTATACTTTGTTCTTTTAGTTCCCGCAAGGAGAGGAGGAGGGTTTTTTGCTCTTCAGGGGTAATGGGGCCCGACAGTTTTTGTTGGATCCCGGTGATCATCTTTTCAATTTTTTTCGATTTGAAGGCCAGTACCGAATGCCGGATGTGCATTTGCAGGCGTGATGTTTCGGTCTCGACCATGATGTTGTTTTTGATCCAGTTCCGGCTCAGTTCGTAAGGGGAGAAGATCAGGTCCACCGCGGTGTTGGCAATTTCGCGATCGGGATGTCCGGTGAAGAAATCGCGTTCGGGGGTTGTTTCCTTTTCCCTCGCTTTCACAAGTTCATTGAATATTTTCTGATAGGTGGCATTTTCAAATGACAGTTCATCGGAAAGGATTAAATGAATGACCACATCGGCGACGGTCACCTCGATTTCCTGTGGCGGTTCATTCCCATCGGGGAGTTTGATCATTTCTTGTCCGTACAGCAATAGAAGCCTGATCAGTTCTTTTTCCTGGTATTCGGCGGAGTTGGGATCGAAGGGCTGGATGGGGACTGGTTCGGCGGGAGAAACCGGTAATGCATCGGTTTCCTGGGCAAGGGCAGGACTTTCTTTTTTGAATTTCTCGCGCAGTTTCTTGTTGAGTTCATTCATCAGGATCTGCTCGGGAACATCCATCAGGGCTGAACATTCGCGGATGTAAAGTGAGCGGGAGATTCCGTCGGGGATCAGGGAGATGGTCAGTACGATTTCTTTAATCAGGGCCGCTTTCCGGATCGGATCGTTCTGTGTTTCATCCAGCAGGAGTTTGGTTTTGAAGAGGATGAAATTGGCAGCTTTGACGGCAATAAAACTACGCACCTCTTCGGGATGGTGTTTCCGCGAATAGGAGTCGGGATCTTCCCCGTCAGGAAAAAGGACGATTTTAACATTCATTCCCTGTTCAACGATCAGGTCAATTCCTCTGAAAGAGGCCTTGATACCGGCCGTGTCGCCATCATATAGCAGGGTGATGTTGGAAGTGTACCTCCTGATCATGTTTACCTGGTCGTGGGTCAGGGATGTTCCGGAGGAGGCTACCACATTTTCGATGCCCGCCTGATGTAAAGCGATCACATCGGTATATCCTTCGACCAGGTGACAATTGTCGTTGGCGATGATGGCTGTTTTGGCAAAATAGATCCCGTAAAGGGTTTTGCTTTTATTATAAATTTCCGATTCAGGGGAGTTGACGTATTTCGGTCGGTTTTTTTCGGTGGAGAGGATTCTCCCCCCAAATCCAAGAACCCTTCCGGATGCGCTATGAATCGGGAAGATGACCCTTTCGTGGAAGCGATCGTGCAATTGGTTTTCGGATTCGACGGAGAGCCCGGTTTTGACAAGGTACGTTTTGTTATAGCCATTTTCCAGGGCATGTTTAGAAAAGGCGTCACGCCGTTTTGGGTTGTATCCCAACTGGAATTTCCTGATCAGGTCTTCCCGGATTCCTCTTTCTTTGAAGTAGGAAAGGCCGATGGCTTTGCCCTCTTCAGTTTCCAGCAATTGTCGGGAAAAATATTGCAGCGCAAAAAAATTCAGGTTGAAGAGGCTCTCTTTTTCGTTGAGTTCCTCTATTTGTTCCGGGGTTTGTTCTTCTTCTTCAACTTCGATGTTGTATTTCCGGGCAAGGTATTTCAGCGCTTCCGGGTAGGAAAAATGTTCATGTTCCATCAGGAAGTTGACTACATTGCCTGCTTTTCCGCAGCCGAAGCACTTGAAGATTCCCTTGGCAGGGGAAACAGTAAAGGAAGGTGTTTTTTCGTTATGAAAGGGACACAATCCCAGCATGTTCACGCCTCTCCGGCGGAGGGAGACAAATTCGCCGACGACCTCTTCGATACGGGCGGTGGAGAGGATGTTATCGATAACTTCGCGTTGGATCACGGTAGTGGATTCCTGAAAGCGAAGTTATAAAAAAAGATGCCCTGAAGGAGGGATCGGGCCATCAATTATTAAGGGGGTGGGCATTCCAACCCCGGGGTGTCAGGATGTAAGTTTCACGAAATCCGATGGAGGCCAGCAATTTTGTGGTTTCCGGGAAAAGGCGGATCAATTCTTCGGGCCGGTGTGCGTCGGAGCTCAGCATGACAGGGATTCCGAGGTTTTTTATTTTTTGGAGCAGGGCTGGTCCGGGGAACAAGGTGTCGCTTCGTTTTTTATAGATTCCGCGGGTGTTTACTTCGACGATCACGCCAGTATTTTTTATCAGATGCAATGTTTCGTCGATCAGCTTCAGGTACCAGGCTTCCTCTTCCGAGAAAAACCTTCCGCGGTTGTGCATCTTGATTTTGTCGAGGTGTCCGACCACATCCAGGGAGCCGGCAGTGATCATTTCGTTGATCTGGTTGTAATAAGCGGTGACCCCTTTGCGTATATTTCCCCCGAAAAGTTGCATCAATCCATCATCGTAGGTAGCAGGATCGGGGCCATCGATAAACCAAAGGAGATCGGATGTATGGTTGCTGACCAGGTGGACCGAACCGATTTGGTAGTCGAGCGGAAGATGTTCACGAAACCATGCTAAAGGAAGTCCGATGCCGTGGATATAATCAGTTTCAAGTCCCAGGTAAATATCAAGCCCTTTTTCGCGGTACTGTTCTTTTAATTGTTGTACGGTTTGACAGTAAGTATTCGTTTCCTCTTCTTTTAAAGCGAAAGTGTTGGGAAAGGGGAGGGGGGAGTGGTCGGAAAAGCCCAGGGAGCCAAGGTTTTGACGGAGTGCTTCTGCAGCATAGGCGGAGGGTTCGGTGGAACCATCGCTGAAGTTGGAATGGGTATGAAAGTTGGAGAGTACCATTACCGGATGTCAGATGTCTGAATAATTTTATAAATCTTGTCTGCTCTTCTGAGGTAAGTGTTGACGGGGAGAGAGCAGACTTCCCCTTTCCGGGTGGTAGTGGTTGCCAACAAGCCGACCCGGAGTTCGGGGATGATCATTTCGATAACGCCGGTGGTTGGTCCCTGGATGTAAATCTTGTCGCCCACCGACAATTCTCCTGATTCCATTTTGATCTCGGCGACCTTAACCCGGGTAAAATAGTTGGTTACTTTTCCAATGTATTCCTTGGTTTCGGTAGCAGCAGAGCCGTGCTGCACGGCCCACTCGCCCATTTTTTGACCCAGGTAATAACCTTCCCAGAAACCTCTGTTGTACACTTTACGCAATCGGTCCATCCATACACCGGTTTTATCAGCAGAATAAGTTCCCAGCCGGAGGGCTTCAATCGCTTCCCGGTAGCAGGAAACAACGGTTTGGACGTATTCAGGACTGCGGCCACGGCCTTCAATTTTGAGAAGGGAGACGCCGGCGGCGGCTATCTTGTCAAGGAAACCAATGGTACACAAGTCTTTCGGCGACATAATGTATTGGTTATCCACGGCCAGTTCGATCTCCCCGTCGGCATCGGTAACACGGTACGGGCGGCGGCAAAGCTGGTAACAAGCACCCCGGTTGGCAGAAGCGTTGTAATGATCAAGGCTCAGGTAGCATTTTCCTGAAATGGCCATACACAAAGCTCCGTGCGCGAAGATTTCAATTTTCACAAGGTTTCCCGAAGGACCTGTGATTGGTTGTTTTTTGACAGCCCGTGCAATGTTTGCCACCTGGTCGAGGCTCAGTTCCCTGGCGATCACCATCACATCGGCAAACTGCGACCAGTACCTGACCGCTTCCAGGTTGGAGATGTTGGTCTGGGTACTCATGTGGACCGGCATCCCTATCGAACGGGCATATTGGACCACAGCCTGATCGGAAGCGATGACTGCGTCGACCCCGTTTTTTTTCGCAGAATCAAGCACTCGTTTCATCTCCCTGATCTCCTGATCGTAGATCACGATGTTCAGGGTCAGGTAGGCCGCTACTTTGTGCCGGTGGCAGGTCCGGGTGATCCTGACCAGGTCGCGCAGGGTAAAATTCATGGAAGAGCGGGCCCGCATGTTCAAAAGGCCGACACCGAAATAGACTGAATCGGCTCCCGACCGGATGGCGGCCTGCAACGATTCCCAGTTCCCGACAGGGGCTGTTATCTCCATTTTTACTCCGGTTTCGTATTGTGATGCAAAGATACCGCTTTTACGGAAGCAGGTCGCCTTGTCAGGAATTTAGCTATTTTTGCAAAAACAAAACGGATGAAATTTGCTACCCGCTTTTCCTTTTTGGCCATTCTCGTGGCGCTTTTCCTTATTTCCTGTACCCGGGAAGACAAAGCGTTGAAAGAGGATGCTTCGAAGATTGCCGACGCCATGTGTAAAAGCATGGAGACCATGAAGAAGCTCAGGTCTGCCGCACCTGAAGATTCGCTCCTGATGGAACAATACAGGAAAGAGGTGCACAATAACCAGATCGAAATGACGATCCTCTACGATGAATTCAAGAAAAAGTATGGGGAGAAAGCCAAAACAGAAAAATTCAACAAAGAATTCTCTCACTATCTGAAACAAGCGCTGTTGAATTGTAAATCTCTTTCACGGGAGGACCGTGCACAGTTTGAAAAAGAACTCAAAGAAGAGTAGGCGCTCTGTTTGAAAAAAAGTTACTGTTCCTTTTTCTGAGGTTCCAACATAATGCCAAGTTCTGTCAATTGTTCTTTTTTGACAGGGGCGGGGGAATCGATCATTACATCACGGCCGGCATTGTTTTTTGGGAAAGCGATAAAATCGCGGATTGATTCGGCCCCGGCAAAAACAGTCGTCCATCGGTCAAAACCAAAAGCAATGCCTCCATGAGGTGGTGCCCCGTATTCAAAAGCATTCATCAGGAATCCAAATTGGTTTACAGCCTCCTCTTCTGAGAAGCCCAGCACGGTCAGCATTTTGTTCTGCAAAGATTTGTTGTGTATCCTGATGGAGCCGCCACCGATTTCCACCCCGTTGATGACAAGGTCATAAGCGTTGGCATGGACTTGCTCAAGATCGATTTGCTCGTGAATTGCTCCGACATTGTCCGTGCTTTGCTGTTTCAGGTGGAGGTAGTGGTCGATCAGTGGAATATCGCCGGGTACCGGGGCTGTGAAAGGATGGTGTTTGGCATAATAGCGTTGGGTCTCGTCGTCCCATTCCAGCAACGGGAA